>NZ_AP023360.1:5798214-6120357 GCF_018326265.1 Catellatospora sp. IY07-71 | reverse complement strand
GCTTGGCGTCGGCCACCGCCTCCCGCGCCGCCACCACGGCGAACTGCGAGAACCTCGCGGACCGGCGGATACGCTTGGCGTCCAGGTGATCAGCCGGGTCGAAGCCGGTCACCTGGGCCGCGATCCGGGTCGGGAACTCGCTCGGGTCGAACGCCGTGACCGGGCCGACGCCGGACCGCCCGGCGAGCAGATTGCGCCAGCTGGTCTCCCTGCCGATGCCGACCGGGGTCACCGCGCCGATGCCGGTGATCACCACTTCCGGCCTGATAGCGCGCCCGTCACTCATGGCCGCCCTTTCCCTTGATGAGCACCTGCTCGGATCGGGGCCCGGCCGCTGTCGGCTCTATTCGGCCCAGTTCCGCCACCACGTCCGCGGCCACCGCGAACCCCTCCGCGAACGCCCGGACCGCGTCCAGCCCGTCGGCGTCGCGCGCGCCGCCCACGACCCGGTGCCATACGCCGGCCTGCCGCGCCAGCGCGGGAACCACCTCGTCGGCCTGCTGCCCGGCCGCGATCACGACCGTGTCCGCCGGGAACACGGCATCGGCGCCGGCCGCATCGGTGACGTGCACGCCGTCCGGCGTGATGTGCCGGAACCGGACGCCGGAGACGATCCGCACGCCGTGCCGGCGCAGGTCCGCCAGCACCGCCCAGCGGCTGGACCGGCCGAGTCGCGGCCCGATCCGGGGGCCGCGGTGCAGGATCGTCACGTTACCGGCGGCGGCCGGGGCGGGGCCCGCGGCGAGCCCGTGCGTGCGCAGGAAGCGCTCGATCTCGTCCGGCCGGTCCGGGCCGCGACCGGCCAGGTGCGCGAGGTCGACGGCGATGCCCCCACCGCCGATGATCACCAGGCGTCCCCGCAGCGCGCCGGCGGCGAACGCCTGTGTGTAGCTCAGCACGTGCGGCAGGTCGGCGCCGGGGATGCCGACCCGGCGGGGCCGTACCCCGCTGGCGACGACCAGGCCCGCGTAGGACCGCAGCAGGGGCACGTCACCGGCGCCGATCGGGCGGCCGAGCTGCACCCGTACGCCGAGCCGGTCCAGTTCCGCCGTGAAGTAGCCGATGGTGGCGTGATAGTCGGCCTTGCCCGGGACGAGGCCCGCCAGGCGGAACTGGCCGCCGAGCCCGTCCGCCGCCTCGTACAGGTCGACGCCGTGCCCGGCCGCGGCGAGTTCGAGCGCGGCCTGCATACCCGCCGGTCCGCCGCCGATCACCGCCAGCCGCAGCGGTCTGCCGCCGCGCGCCGGCCGCGGCGCCAGCTCCCGGCCGGCCCGCGGGTTGACCAGGCAGGACACCTCCTCGTCGACCAGCGACCGGTCGATGCACGCCTGGTTGCAGCCGATGCAGACGTTCACCGGACGCCGCCGCCGGGTACGGGTGATCATCTCGGGGTCGGCCAGGAACGGGCGGGCCATCGACACGAAGTCGAGCCCGGTCGCCGCCAGGACCTCCTCAGCCTGCCGGACCCGGTTCACCCGGTTGCTGGCGATCACCGGGACCGCCCCGACCGCCGCCTTCACCGCGGCGGCCACGGGGACCCACGAACCGGGCGGCACGATCGCCTGCACGGTGGGCACGGTGGCCTCGTGCCAGCCGACGCCGACGTTCAGCGCGTCGGCGCCGGCCGCCACCAGCGACGAGGCGAAGTTCAGCACGTCGGCTCGCGGGGTGCCGCCGGGCATCAGGTCGAGCCCGGTGAACCGGACGATGATCGGGAAGTCCGCGCCGGTGGCGGCCCGCACCGCGCGGGTGACCTCGACCCCGAACCGCGCGCGGCGCGGCGCGTCACCGCCCCACTCGTCGTCGCGCAGGTTGGTCAGCGGCGAGAGGAACTGGTCGACGAGGTAGCCCTCCGAGCCCATGATCTCCACCGCGTCGAACCCGAGTTCGCGGCCCAGCGCCGCGCCCTGCGCGAAGTCCGCCACCGTGGCACGGATCTGCGCCGCGGTCATGGCCAGCGGCGTGCTGCCGGAGAACCTGCTGTGCACCGCGGACGGTGCGACCGGGGGCACCCCGAACGCCGCCGGTGAGGCGTACCGCCCGGCGTGGAACAGCTGCAGCGCGATGAGCCCGCCCGCGTCATGGACCGCCGCCGCGACCCGGCGCAGACGGCCGCGGAAGGCGGGGTCACCGAGCACGCCGTACCCGCGCCCGCCCGCGCCCGCCATGCTCACCGCGGCGCCGCCGGTGACCATCAACCCGGCGCCGCCGCGGGCCCGCTCGGCGTAGAACGCGGCCAGCGCCGCGCCGTCGTCCTCGCGCACCTCCAGTCCGAGGTGCATCGCACCCATGACGATGCGGTGGGGGACCGGCAGCGACCCGATCCGGCCGGCCCGGAAGACGTGCCGGAACTCGTCAGCCATGCGGGCTCAGCGGCGGCATCAGATCCTCGGCGAACGGCGGCGCGACCACCGACAGGCCGCCGTCCACCACGAGGGTCTGCCCGGTGATGTACTCGGAGGCGGGCGCGAGCAGGAACGCGACCACGTCGGCCACCTCCTGCACGGTGCCCATGCGCGCCTTGGGGATCTTCGGCAGCACCCGTGACAGCGGGGCCATGCCGGGGACGTTGTAGAAGTAGTCCGAGGAGTCCGACTCGATGATGCCGCCGTTGACCGCGTTGACGTTGACGCCCCGCGGGGCGAACTCCACCGCCATGTAACGCACCCACGCCTCGATGGCGGCCTTGGCCGCACCGAGGTTGGCATAGGTGGGGTAGGCCCGGATGCTGCCGTAGCTGGACAGCGCGACGACGCGGCCGCCGTCGTCCATCAGGTCCACCGCGCGCTGGGCGCCCAGCACGAAGGCGCGGATGTTCATCGCGTACGAGCGGTCCAGGTGGTGCAGCTTGAGATCGGCGATGTTCTTGAACGAGCTGGCCGCGGCGTTGCAGACGAAGTAGTCGAGCCGGCCGAAGGCGCTGCCCACGGTGTCGAACAGGCGCTCGATCTGGGCCGGGTCCTCCATGTCGGCCTGCACGGCGACGGCCTTGCCGCCGAGCTGTTCGACCTGGCCGCACACCTCATCGGCGAGCTCGGCGTTCTTCTTGTAGTTCACCACGATGGAGGCGCCGGAGCCGGCCAGCGTCAGCGCCAGCGCCCGCCCGATGCCGCGCGAGCTGCCGGTGACCAGCGCGACCTTCCCCTCGTGCACACCGGTCCGGTGGTCGGTCATCGCACATCTCCCAGTACGTCGCGGGCGATCACGGTCTTCTGGATCTCGTTGGTCCCCTCTTCGAACCGCTGCGCCCGCGCGTCCCGGTAGACCCGCTCGATCGGGCTGGACTCCCAGTAGCCGATGCCACCGTGTACCTGCAGCGCCTTGTCGGTCACCCGGGTCAGCATGTCGACCGCGGTGAGCTTGGCCATCGAGGACAGCGCTCCGGCGCGCGGATCGCCGGACTCCCACCGGCCCGCCGCGAACAGCGTGAGCTGTCGTGCGGCCTCGAGGTCCGCGGCGTTCTCGGCCAGCGCGAAGGCGACCGCCTGCCGCGCGGCCAGCGGCTTGCCGAAGGTACGGCGGACCCGGGCGTGGGCGACGGCCAGCTCCTGCGCCCGCCGGGCCAGTCCCACGCAGGTCATGGCCACCGCGATCCTGCTCGGGGTGAGGAAGCCGCCGAGCGCGACCTCCAGTCCCTGGCCCTCCTCGCCGAGCCGGTGCGCCACCGGCACCGGCGTGCGGTCGAAGACGAGCCTGGCGTGGTCGGTGCCGCGCACGCCCATCGTGTCGGGCATGGGCTCCACGGTGACGCCCGGCGCCTGCCGGTCCACCATGAGGGCGACCGTGCCGTCCTTGCCGGCGGTGCCGTGCAGCCGCGCGAACGTCAGCCACCAGTCGCAGCTCACGCCGAAGGTGATCAGATGCTTCTCGCCGGAGAGCAGGTACGTGTCGCCTTCGCGTACCACGCTGCACCGCATGTCGGCGCCCGTTCCGGCGGTCGGCTCCGTCAGCGTGAACGCGACCCTGGCGTCACCGGCCACCTGCGGCAGCACGAACTTCTTGCGCTGCTCGTCGGTGGCGAACTGGTCCATCGAGCGCCACACGCCGTTGCAGACGTGCACGATCATCCGCAGGGAGGCGTGCGACATCGAGAACAGCTCGAGCAACTCGAGATAGCGGACGAAGGGCAGCCCCAAGCCGCCGTACTCCGCGGGCGCCGCCAGCCGGAGATAGCCCCGATCGCGCAGGTCGCCGAAAAGCCGGTCGGGCACCGCGCGGGTCTGCTCGATCTGCGCCGCGTACTGCTCGCCGGGCCCGCGCACGAACGCCTCCACCTCCTCCCGCAGGACCTCGAACCGGCTCTCGTCCGTCGTCATCACCGTGTTCCTCTCGTCATGGCCGCGCTCTGCGCCGCCGTCGGCGCCGGTCCACGCCGTCACCGGCTGGCCCACTCCCGAAGCAGGAACTTCTGCACCTTGCCCACGGGATTGCGCGGCAGCTCGTCGATGATCTCCAGCCGTTCCGGCCAGTACTGCTTGGCGACCTTCTGCTGGTCCAGGAACTGCTGCACCTCGGCGAAGTCGAGGTCGCCGGTGCGCACCACGTACGCGCAGGCACGCTCGCCGAGCCGCTCGTCCGGCATCGCGACGATGGCCACATCGGCGATGGACGGATGGGCGTGCAGCAACTGCTCGATCTCCGCGACGGGGATCTTCTCGCCGCCCCGGTTGATCACGTCCTTGACCCGGCCGGTGATCCGTACGTATCCGGATTCGTCGATAACCGCGAGGTCGCCGCTGCGGTACCAGCCGTCCGGCGTCAGCGCCGCCTCGCTCCACTCCGGGCGGTCCAGGTAGCCGGCGAACAGGCAGTCGCCGGTGACCTCGAAGTTGCCCTCCTGCTGCGGCCCGAGCACGGTCCCGGCGTCGTCGGTGACCCGGATGCCGACGCCGGCCAGCGCTCGCCCGTCGGTGCCCCACACCGACGCCGGGTCGTCGCCGGGCGCGCCCAGGGTGCCCAGGCAGGTCTCGGTGGTGCCCCAGGCGCCGCACACCGCAGCGCCCAGCACCCGGGTCGCCCGCTCGGCCAGCGCCCGTGGCACGGCGGCACCGGTGGCCACGAAGATCCGCAGCTCGGCCGGCGGCCGGCCCGTGTCCTCCACCGCGCGCACCAGATCCACCAGGAACGGTGTGGCGGCCTGCACGAAGGTGCCCTGCCACCGGCGTAGCGTGTCCAGGGCGGTTTGCCCGTCCCACACCGGCTGCAGGATGTGCGGGGCGCCGAGCGTCAGGGCCAGCCACATCCCGTACAGGAATCCGGTCTGGTGGGCCAGCGGTGACGGGACGAAGACGCGGTCGGCCCGGGTCAGTCCCAGATGCCGGGCCGCCATGGCGGCAGCCCGGGTCAGCGTCTGCATCCGGTGCAGCACACCCTTGGGCTCGCCGGTCGTGCCGGAGGTGAACAGCAGCTGGGCGAGCATGTCCGGTGTTGGGCGGCGGGCGTCGAGGACCGCCCGGTCGGGCACCTGCCGTGCGAGCGCCTCGTCGAAACGGTGCCACCGGACGCCGCCGCCTTCGGCGAGCGGCCCGCCGCCGACGACCACGACGTGCCGGACCGGGGGCGCCTCCGGCCCGGCCAGCAGCGCGGCCAGCTCGCGAGCGTGGTCACGGCCGCGGTGGTGCTCGGGCACGACGAGCACCCGGGCGCGGGCACAGCCGAGCATGTGCCTCAGCTCGCGCTCGCGGAAGATGGGCATGAGCGGGCAGCACACCGCGCCGATGCGTACCGTGGCGATGGTCAGCACCACGGACTCGGCCCAGTTCGGCAGCTGCCAGGCCACCGGCTCGCCCGGCTGCACACCGAGCTCAAGAAGCATGGCCGCGGCGGCGTCGGCACGCTGGTCGAGCTCACGCCAGGTGAGGCGCCGCTCGGCACGGCCGGGGGAGGCCGCCTCGACGACCGCCGTGTCGTCGGGCCGCTGCCGCGCCCACCGCCGGACGAGCGCGTCCAGCGGCTCGGCGGCGACCCGGCCGGGATCGGTCACGGGCTCCTGCGTCCGGTGCGGCCGGACCGGCCTGCGGCCGGCGTCCACCGACATCGACATGCCGATCGAGTTCATGTCGTCGACGAACCGGGGGTAGGAGATCCGGTAGGCGTTCGGGTAGGTGAGCCGGCTCTCCCCGTCGGCCTGGGAGGCGGCGACGGCCAGGGCCATCAGCACCCGGTGGTCGTTGAAGGACGACAGGTCCGCCGCGCCGAGCCGGGACACCCCGTGGCAGCGCAGCTGGTCGCCGTGTACGCCGAGCCGGGCGCCCATCCGGTTGAGCTGCAGCATCGCCGCGACCCGGTCGGACTCCTTGAGCCGCACGTGGGCGACGCTGTCCAGGGTGGAGGTGCCGTCGGCCTGGCTGGCCAGCACGCTGAGCACCGGCAGCATGTCCGGAACGGACCGGCAGTCGACCTCGATCGGCCGCAGCCGCAGCCCGTCGTGCTGCACCCGCACGAACCCGGTGCCGGGGTCGCGCCGCAGTGGCAGTCCCATCCCGGTCAGGATGTCGAGCAGGTCGGCCTCCGGGTGGTCGGTCTCCGCCGCGCTGACCGCGGACAGGCCGCGGAACAGCACGTTGGACGGCCGTAGCGCCGCCGCCGCGAGACCGAAGGCGGCCGAGCCGATGTCGGGCGGCAGCTGGATCACGGCCGGATGCGGCCGCTGGTTCGGCTCGACGGCGAACGTCCGGCCGTCCGGGCCCGTCTCGACCACCAGACCGAAGCGCCGCATCATCGCGACCGTGAGATCCACGTAGGAACGCTCGTTGAACGGGCCGGTGACCTCGATCAGGCTCGGCCCGGTGGCGAACGGCGCGAGCAGCAGCAGCCCCGAGATCCACTGCGACAGCGTGCCCGGAATCCGCACCCGGCCGCCGACGGGAAGCCCCGGCACGACGGAGATCGGCGGGGCGCCGGTCGGCGCGTCGAGCCGCACCCCCAGCCCGCTGAGCGCCTCCAGCAGGGGACGGATGGGCCGGCGCCGGAAGTACTTCTGGCCGACGATGGTGACCGGCGAGGACGCCAGGGCCGCCAGCGGCGTGAGGAAGTACAGGGTCGTGCCGGAGCTGCCGACCGACACCCGCTCCCGGACCGGCCGGTACTGGCTGCCGGTCACCAGGAGCGTGCCGCCGTCGCCGTCCACCTGGATCTGGGTGCCGAGCTGGCGCAGCGCCCGGATCGTGTGCTGCACGTGGCCGGCGTCGGACAGACCCTGGATGCGGGTCGTGCCCGGGGCCAGCGAGGCGAGGATCAGGGCACGGTGCGCGTGGTACTTCGAGACGGGGACGTCGATTTCCCCGGTCAACGACCCGATACGACCCTTGACCAGCAGGCGCACGGTTCCTCCTTCACTACGGGCGAGGGCGGCGGCGTGGACGGTGATGTGTCGCCGTTCACCGGCGCGTGGGCTCGCCCGACAACGGTGTCGGGGCGCTGACGCCGCCGAGAACGGCATGCATGCCGCCGTCGGCGTGGAGGACCTGCCCGGTGGTGTACCGGGCGAGTCCGGACAGCAGGAACAGCACCGCGCCGACCACCCGGGCCGGATCGTTGCGGTCCCAGCCGAGGGGTGCCCAGCGTTCGTAGTGGTCGGCCAGGTCGCCGAAGCTGTCGACGCCGCGTGCCGACACGGTCTCGACCGGCCCGGCGGCGACCAGGTTCACCCGGATCCCGTGCGGGCCGAGGTACAGCGCGAGGTACTGCGCGATCGACGTCAGGGCCGTCTTGTAGACGCCCATCCAGTCGTATCCCGGCAGCGCCCGCCCGGTGTCGACGGTCATCCCGACGATCGCCCCGCCGCGCTCGTTGCGGCTGAGGGCGGGCGTCAGCGCGTGGGCGAGCTGCTGCAGCGAGTACGCCGAGGTGCGGAAACCCGCCAGCGCGCTGCTGGGCGGGGTGGTGAGGAATCCCGCGCCGAGTGCGTCGGCCGGTGCGTACGCGATGCTGTGCAGCACACCGTCGAGCCGCTCCCACCCCGCGGCCGCGGCGGCCAGGGACTCGAAGCCGGCGTCGTCGGTGACGTCCAGCTCCAGGACCTCCGCGGGAGCGGGCAGGAGCTGGGCCGCCTTGCGGGTGATGCGCGCCGCGCGACCGAACGAGGTCAGCACGACCGTCGCGCCCTCCCGCTGGAGTGCCTCGGCGACGTGCCAGGCGATCGACTCGGTGTTGAGCACGCCGGTGATGACGTACGTCCGCCCCGTGAACAGTTCCAACCTGCGCTGCCTTTCCGCTCCGGGCCGCTCCGGTGGGAGCCGGCCCCCGGCGCTACCGTTCTGCGGCGGTCTCCCCGGCGACCACCCGCTCGACGAGCTGGCCGAGGGTCATTCCGATGAGGTCCCGGCGCGGGATGTCGACCCCGTAGTTCTTCTTCAGGGACGTCATCAGATCCGCGACGTCGAGTGAGTCGATGTCGAGCTCGTCGAACTTCGCCTCCGGGCGGATCGCCTCGTCCTCCACGCCGAGATCGACGAGTTCCCTGCTGAGAAACTGCTCGACGTCGGCAGCGGCGGTGTCGTGTGGCATGGCTGTGTTCCTTTCGGTTCAGCGGGCGGGAGCGGGGGAGCGGCGGCGGGCGAAGTGCGGCGAGTGCTGCTGTGCCCAGTACCACTGCCGCCAGTAGGCCTCGGCGAGGTCGATCCACGTCTGCAGCTGGTCGGCGCTGTCGAGGAAACGGTTCTGGTTGACGACGAGCCAGGTGTAGACCGCCTGGCTGTCCCGGCAGCCGCCGCAGTCGCCGGAGGTGCAGCAGAACTGCAGCGTCTCGTAGTCGGCGCCGTAGACGGCGAAGCCCTCGATGACGGGCTGCCCGTTGCCGACGCGGCCGGCGTGCTCGGGCAGCTCGACGCTGATGCTCGGGCAGACGTCGTATCCGAACCGGCCGCCCCAGTGGGTCCGCCCGGTGATCAGCGCTTCGATGAAGTAGGGGTGGCTGACCACGGCGTCGGGGAACAGCTCCTTGACCCGCAGCGCCTCGGCCAGCGTCCGCTTCTCGTTATCGATCCGCAGGGGCTGTTCGGTGCCGTGCGCGCTGTAGAAGTTGAAGGTGACCTGGTTGCCGTTGTCGGCGATCGCCCGCACGGTCGGCTCGACGTACTGCAGGCCGTTCTCGGACAGTGCGAAGACGAACGTCACCCGGGGGTCGTCGCGGTAGTGCCGCAGCGCCTTGTCGAACAGCCCGGTGAAGGTGGACCCGTTCGGGCGGACCGCGCGCAGGTCGTCGTCCAGCGGCCCGCCGCCGAACAGGCTGATCGCCACGGCCACCTTTTCGAAACCGGCCATGGGCAGCGGCCGCAGCCCGTTGGTCGAGATGGTCAGGTAGGGCAGCCGCTCGACGAACGGGACGACGCGGTTGAGCACCAGCGTCGGCTCGCCGCCGATGAGCGTGGCCTGGGTGACCCCGGCCGCGTCGAGCCGGTCGACGAACGCCCGGATCACCCCGAGGTCGGAGGTCTCCGGAACGGCGGTGTCGAAGCCGCCCTCGAAGTACCAGCAGCCCTTGCACCTGATGTTGCAGGTGGTGGTCAGGTGGACCTCGCAGGCCTTGACCCGGCGGCCCATGTCCCGGATCGCCAGCACCCGCTCGGCCAGGTCCGGCCGGGCGGCGAGCAGGTCGCGCAGCTTGGCTTTCGCTTCGCGCCGGGGTGGCGCGGGAGGGTTGAGGTGGAGCGGCACGACTGCCATCAGGCCGCCTCGGTGCCGGGGACCCGCAGGCCCAGCTCGGTGATGCGGCGCGAGACGATGGCGGTCCACTGGTCACGGGCCTGCGCGTTGGTGGTCTTGCGCAGGCCGTAGCGGATCGCCAGCTCGGCCCGCTTGGAGTTGGGATTGCCGAAGACGCCGATGAAGGTGGGCCACAGCCGGTCGAGCGCGGCCTGCAGCTGCTGCCGGCCCTCCTCGGTGACGGCGATGTTGCGGCACACCCGGGCGCCGTGTGCGATGTGGACCTTCTCGTCGAGGATGATGGTGCGGACCGCTTCGGCCCACGGCTGGTAGCTGCTGTCGGCGAACTCGCGGATCATCAGCAGCGCGGCCTCCTCGCCGATGTAGGAGAACACGCCGCGCTCGGCCCAGGTCGTGCACGTGTGCAGGCCCTGGTCGGCGAACAGGTTGCGGTCCTCCAGCCGCTGGGTCTCCATGTGGCTGGTGTCCACACCGAGGTCCGCGAGGATACGCTTGCCGATCTTGTAGTGGTCGTACTCCTCGACCGCCCGCTCGGCGCAGACCTGGCGTTCCTCGGCGTTCGGCGCCATCGGCAGGAACATCATCGTGTAGTCGTCGCCGCCGGACAGCTCGCCCTCGGTGTTGATCAGAATCTGGCTGATCAGCATCTTCTGGTATTCGCGAGGTGCGCGGCGGAACTCCTCCGGGGTCCGTACGACGAAGGCCTCGTCGTCGAAGACTGTGACGCTCTCGGTCACCGTCACCATCATCCTCCAATGCAGGGAACCCGCGAGCATGCGCGATGGCCCGGTGGCCTGGGCATGCGGCAGCGGTCGATTGTGGGACGCGTGTTGTCGCCGGCAGCCAGACGACGATGTCTGCTCCGTCGGTGCGTGCACTGATCCGGGTGATGGCGGTCCGCGAATACGGCGCCACGGCGCTGTTCGGCCGCCTGCAGGCTCGCCGTGCCGGCCTGTGTCAGGACCGCACCGGGAGACCGCCGGTCGTGTCGTGTCGGGTCATTCGCTCAGGTCGCAGGCCGCCTCGCGCCACCCCGCGGGCGGCGCGACGGCTCACGACAGGTGCTCTACGGCCAGCCGCTGCACGTCCGGCCGCACGATCTTGCCCAGCGGGGTGCGTGGGAACTCCTCCACGTCGAGCTCCTTGAGCGCGACGAACCGGCGCGGCACCTTGAACGTGCTGACGTGCTTGAGCAGCGTCGCCCGCCAGCCGTCCTCGTCGGCGGCGGTGCCGGGCAGCAGCTTGTAGACGAGGACGAGCTCCACGCCGGTCACCGGATGGGGGAGTGCGGCGACGACCGCGTCCTCGACACCCGCCAGGTGCGGCACGACGGATTCGATCTCCGCCGGATAGACGTTCTCGCCGTTGACGATCACCATGCTGTCGAGACGGTCGACGATGGTCAGCTCGCCGTTCGCGTCGAGCTGGCCCAGATCTCCGGTGCGGATCCAGCCGTCGCGCAGCCGCTCGGCGGTCAGCTCCGGGGCCTGCTCGTAGCGGGTGAAGAGATTCGCGCCGGTGAGCAGCACCTCGCCGTTGTCGCCCGCGGGCACGTCGCTGCCGTCGAGCCCGACCACCCGCACCTGCGAGCAGGCCACCGGCAGCCCGGCGGTGCGGGTGTCGCCGGGCTTGCGGTCGCGCGGCTCGACGGTGGTGATCGTGGCCAGCTCGGTCATGCCGTACACCTGGTACACCGGGATGTCGAACGTGCTCTCGAAGCGGTGGATCAGGGCCGGGCTCAGCGGCGAGCCGCCGGCGAGCACACCCTTGAGGGTCCCCGCCGCCGGGCGTTCCGGCTTCTCGGCGAGGTGCGCCAGGTAGGCGTTGACGACCAGCGTCCAGGTGGGCCGGTAGCGGTCCACGTAGGTCCAGAACCGGGCCAGCGCCGCCTCGGAGCGTACGCAGACCGATCGGCCGCCGCACCACAGTGGGGTCAGCGTCGGAAACATCTGGCCGCCCGCGTGGAACAGCGGGTTGACGTTGAGGATGATGTCGTCCTCGCCCGCTTCGGCCCACTCGGCCATCGCGACCGCACCGGAGATCAGGCTGCGGTGCGACAGCACGACGCCCTTCGGGGTGCCGGTGGAGCCGGAGGTGTAGACGACCACCGCGTCCAGCTCGCCGCTGCTGTCGGCCGCGGAGATCGGCCCCGGCTCGCCGGCGCCCTTCGCGAGCACGTCGCGGAGGAAGCCGGCCTCGTCGTCGACCGACAGCCAGCTCGCCGCCGGCAGCTTGTCCGACGTGCTCTGCCGTCCCAGCACCAGGGCCGGCCCGGCGTGGGCCAGCTGGGCCTCCAGCTCGGCGGGGCCGGACTTGGGGTTGAGCGGCACGAGCACCCGCTGCGCGCCGACCACGCCGAGGAACAGCAGCGCGGCGAGCGAGGAGTTGTGCAGCACCATGGCGACCCGGCCGCCCGGCGGCACGCCGTGCTCGTCGAGCAGGGCGGCGCAGCCGCGGGTGAACGCCAGCACCTCGGCGAAGCTGATGTCGCGGGACTCGCCGTCACCCTGGAGCAGGTACGGCCGGTCGCCGTAGCGTTGCGCGGCGGTGGCGATGAGGTCGAGGAAGTTCCTGGTCTCCGGTAGCTGCCAGGCCGTCGGCGCACCCGCCGCGGGGCCGTCCGGGGCGGCGGCGCTCGCCGACCGGAGCACCACGGCGCTGAGCTGCCGCACCGTGGGCGTCTCGAAGATCGTGTCCACCACGTCGACGCCGAAGGCCAGCTCGACGCGCGTCACTATCTCGACGGCCGCGAGAGAGTCCATGCCGGCCTGCAGGAGGTCGTCGTCCAGGCCGAGATCCGAACGCTTCAGCACGTCCCAGCAAATGGACTGTATCCGTTTTTCCACATCGAGCAGCGTCATTCGACTATCCCCCGTTGGATTGCAGATCAGTGACCTTTTGGCAGGTCAGGCCCTGGCCCGCCGCACGCTGGCGCACAGTGCATATCGGAGCCAAGGCAGAACATAGCCCGTTCGTGGGAGCGTGTCCATAGATTGCCATGAACGCTCTCGTGTGGCACTCTCGCAGCGGCCGCACGGAACTTCGGCTACGGGGGCAAGTTGATGACCATGACACCGCTCGTCGGCGACATCGATCCATTCTCGCCGGAGATGATGGACGAGCCGTATCCCTTCTACGACACGCTTCTGCGCGCATCGGGCCCGGTCTACCTCGCGCATCGGGACATCTGGATCGTCAGCGGCTACGACGACGTCCGCGCGGCGGCCAAGGACCACGAGCGATTCTCCTCGGCCGACGGCATCGCCTACGACAAGTCCAGGCTCCCGATCCTGTTCGGCGTCGACCCCCCGGACCACACCAGGCTCCGGCGCCTGATCAACCGCGATCTCACCCCACGGGCGGTGGAGTCGTGGCGGCCCCTGGTCGAGCAGATCTGCCGGGAGCTGCTCGACGCGGCGCTGGCCGCCGAGGACGTCGAGATCGTGAGCCAGGTGCTCGTGCCGCTGCCGGTGCGGGTCATCGCCGCCGTGCTGGGGATCCCGGGTGACGACGTGGCGCAGTTCAAAGCCTGGTCCGCGGGGGTGATCGAAGGGTTCAACGCCAACGCCCGGCTGCGCCCCCGCTCCGGCCTCGACGACGAGGCCCCGGACGCGGCGTATCGGCGGCAGGCGGCCAAGAAGGCGCTGTCCGCGGTGGCCGGCATCTCCGTCTACTTCCACACCCTGCTCGACCAGCGCCGCGCGCAGCCGACGGGCGACGACCTGATCTCCAAGCTGCTCGCGGCGAACGAGGACCAGCTCCGCGACGACGAGCTGGTGTGGCTGTGCCTGGCGCTGCTCGTCGGCGGCAACGAGACGACCACCCACCTGCTGGGCAACCTGTGCCTGGCCATGATGAACCACCCCGACCAGGACGCGCTGGTGCGGGCGAAGCAGGAGCTGATCCCGGGCGCGGTCGAGGAGACCCTGCGGTTCGACCCACCCGTGCAGAGCGTCTTCCGCACCGCCACCGCCGATGTCGAGATCGGCGGCACGGTCATCCCCGCCGGTTCCCGCGTGCAGCTGTCCTTCGCGGCCGCCAACCGCGACCCCCGCCGGTGGGAGGATCCGGACCGGTTCCGCGCCGAGCGCCAGTCCGACGGGCACGTGGCGTTCGGCAGCGGCATCCATTTCTGCGTGGGAGCGCCGCTGGTCCGGCTGGAGACCTCGACGTTCCTCCGGCAGCTGTTCGCGCGCACCGAGCGGATCACGCTCAACGGACCGTTCCGCAGGATCAAGAGCCCGACCTTCCGCGGCTTCGAGGAACTGCCGCTGCACCTGACGCCCAGGGCCGACGGGTAGGCGGTGACCGCGGGGCGGGTGGCGGAGGACGCCGCGCCACCCGCGGCCGGCAGCGCAGAGTGGCGCGGTCGGTGTCGATCGTGCCGTGGACTCGGCAGCAGCAGATCGGGGCGTTGCGCAGGGTCGCGCCGCCAGCGGGTCCGCTGCCGAGCCACCCGACCGGAGACCGAATCAGGATGATGCCTTGATGAATACCTTCGGCAGGTCCTTTGCCGACGCCGTCGCCGCCCGGTTCCGCATCGCCGGGCTGCTGCCGTACGCGGGGATCGGGCTGACCGCCGCCCTGGCCGTGGGCAACCTCCTGCTCGGGCTGCTGCCGGTCGCGTTCGTCATCGCGACGAGCGTGATGCTGGGGCGCATCCCGTCGGCGGTGGCGGCAGGCGTCGGATCCCCGCAGTGGTCAGGCGTCGTCTGGGCCTTCGCCGTCGCGTCCGGCGCGTTCGCCTTGCAGCAGTCGCTGAGCCCGCTGCAGACGGCGCTCGGCGAACTGGTCGCCCGGCGGGTCGACGGCAGGATCTTCGACCGCCTCATGGCCGCGTCACTGCGCAGCCCCGGCATCGCGCCCCTGGAGGACCAGCGGCTGCTCGACGCCCTCGGCGAGGCCGGCCACGAGCTCCAGCACGGCTTCCAGAGCCCCGGCAAGGCATGCGCCGGCCTGCTCCACCTGATCGCCCGCGTCACCTCGCTGCTCGGGTACGTCGCCGTGATCGGATTCGCGTTCGCCTGGTGGGCCGCGGCGGCCGTGCTCGCCGCGGTGCTCGCGTTCCGCTACGGCCAGCGTGGCGGCCTGCGCCGGTACTCCCAGGTGGTCGCCAAGTACGCCGGCGCCCGGCGCAAGAGCCGATACTTCCGGGAACTGGCGATGGGCGCCGTCGCGGCCAAGGAGATCCGGATCTTTGGGCTCGTGCACTGGCTGCGCGACCAGTACCGCGCCGCCTACCACGAGTGGATACACCCCGTCTGGGCGGCCCGCCGCCGCATCCTGCTGCGGCCGTACGGCTGGTACACCGTCTTCGGCCTTGCGGCGGCCTCGGCGGTGACGGTGGCGGCGGCCCGTGCCGGACTGGCGGGGATGGACATCACCAGCCTGGTGCTGGTGCTGCAGGCGGTGCTGGGCGCGCTGCGGCTCGGCGAGTTCTATCCGGAGGCGGACGTCCAGACCCAGTTCGGGATGAACGCCTTCCGCGCGGTGCGCGCGTTCGAGCAGGCCGTGGACGAGTACCCGGCGGCATCGCCGCCCGGCGTACCGCCCGGCGAGCGCCTCCCGGCGGCGTCGGCGCCGCGTGGCGAGATCCGCTTCAGCGACGTGACGTTCCGCTACCCCGGGCAGTCGCGGCCGGTCTACGACGGGCTGAACCTGGTCATCCCGGCCGGCCGCTGCACCGCGATCGTCGGTGTCAACGGTGCCGGCAAGACCACGCTGGTGAAGCTGCTGGCCCGGCTGTACGACCCGCAGCAAGGGGCGGTGACGGTCGACGGCCTGGACCTGCGGGCGTTCCCGGTCGACGCGTGGCGGGCCCGGCTGGCCGTCATCTTCCAGGACTTCAACCGGTACGAGGTGTCGGCGGCCGACAACATCGCCTTCGGCGCGGCAGAACACCTCGGTGATCGGGACCGGGTCCGCGCCGCGGCGGCCGATGCGGGGATCGAGACCACCCTGGAAAGCCTGTCCGCCGGCTTCGACACGCCACTGGCCCGGCACGTCACCGGCGGCGCGGACCTGTCCGGTGGCCAGTGGCAGCGGGTCGCGCTGGCGCGGGCGCTCTTCGCGCTGCGCAGCGGGGCCTCGGTGCTGGTGCTGGACGAGCCCACGGCGAGCCTCGACGTGCGCGCGGAGTCCCGCTTCTTCGACGAGTTCGTCCGGCTGACCGCAGACGCCACCACCGTCCTGATCTCGCACCGGTTCTCCACCGTGCGTCACGCCGACCACATCATCGTCCTCGACTCCGGGCGCGTGCACGAGGAGGGCTCGCACGACGAGCTGATCCGCCGCAACGGCCGGTACGCGGAACTGTTCCGGCTCCAGGCGGACCGGTTCGCCGACGACGAGCCCCAGGACGACCACAGCGAGGTGACGGTGTGACCGGCGGCATGGACAACCTGTGGGCGGCGGCCCGGCAGCTGCTGGGCGCGGCATGGCGGGAACACCGTGGCAAGACGGCGGCGGCGGTCGTGCTGATGCTCGCCGGCGCGGTGGCCGCGCCGCTGATCGGTCTCGCCCTGAAATGGCTGATCAACGCCGTCGCCGAGGGGCGGAGCGGGGCGGTGACCTTGGCCGCGCTGACCGTGGCGGGGCTCGCCGTCGCCGTGCTGACCTTCGGGCACTTCGCGCACGTGGCGCACTTCGAGCTGTCGGACCTCATCACGCTGCGGTTCGACGAGGAACTGATCGCGCTCACCAACGGCTCGGCGGGCCTCGACCTGCACGAGCGCCCGGCGCACGCCGACCTGATCACGGTGCTCGAGCAGGAGGTCCAGCAGGCGCGCGCGTCACTGCAGGCGCTGCTCAACACGGGCAGCCTGATCCTGGCCGCCGTGGTCACCGGCGTGCTGCTCGCGATGCTCAACCCGGTGCTCTTCCTGCTGCCGCTGGCCTCGATCCCGCCGCTGCTGGCCGGTCGGCGGGCCGAACGCACCCTCGACCGGGCCACCATGGCGAGCGCCGAGGCGACCCGGCTCGCGCTGAACCTGTTCCGGCTCACCACTGCCGCGGGACCGGCGAAGGAGCTGCGGCTGTTCCGGCTGCAGCAGGAGATCCGCTCCCGCCACCGCGCGCTGTGGACCGGGGTGACCGGACGGCTGTGGCGGGCGCAGGTGCGGGCCACCGCGGTCCGCGCCGCCGGTCAGCTGCTGTTCGCCGCCGGATACGTGGCGGCCGTGCTGCTGGTGGTCCGCCAGGCGATCCAGGGTGAGCGCACGGTCGGCGACGTGGTGCTCGTCACCGTCCTCGCCACCCAGGTCAACCAGCAGGTCGTGCAGGCCGTGGGGCTGTTGCAGGACCTGCGGCGGATGGCCGGCACGCATCGGCGGCTGCGGGAGCTGCGCGAAGCGGCTGACGTGACCGCGGGCCGCGTCTCCGATGCCGCTGTGCCGGATCGGCTGCACCGGGGCGTCGACCTGCGGGGCGTGTCCTTCGCCTACGAGGGTGGGACGCCGGTGCTGCGCGACGTCGAACTGCACCTGTCGGCCGGTGCCACCGTGGCGATCGTCGGGGAGAGCGGCGCCGGAAAGTCCACGCTGGTCAAGCTGCTGTGCGGATTCTACCGGCCGAGCACCGGCGAGGTGGCCGTGGACGGCGTCGACCTGGCCCGGATGCCGCTCACCGACTGGCGGCGCCGGATCGCCGCCGGCTTCCAGGACTTCGTCCGGTACGAGCTGGTGGCGCGAGAGGCGGTCGGCGTCGGTGACCTCGACCAGGTCTCGTCCACGGATGCGGTACGGGCGGCGCTGGAGCGGGCCCGGTCGGCCGACATCGTGTCCGCGCTGCCGGACGGGCTGGACACCCAGCTCGGCAAGAGCTACGCCGACGGCGTGGAGCTGTCCGGCGGCCAGTGGCAGAAGCTCGCCCTCGGCCGGGCGCTGATGCGCGAGCAGCCCTTGCTGCTGGTCCTCGACGAGCCCACCTCCGCCCTCGACGCCGAGGCCGAGTACGCGCTGTTCGAGCGGTACACGGCACAGGCCGCGCGGGTCGCCGCGCAGACCGGGGGAATCACGCTGATCGTGTCGCACCGCTTCTCCACGGTGCGGATGGCCGACATGATCGTCGTCGTGTCGGACGGCAGGATCGTCGAAGCCGGCGACCACGCCACGCTGATGCGCGCCGAGGGCCTCTACGCCGAGCTGTACGGAATGCAGGCACGCGCCTACCGGTGACCGGCCGGCGGTGCTCGCGCACAACGGCACGGAATCGTGCACGGCCGGCGGCCGTCCGCCTCTACTGTGGCGGACGGCCGCTGCCCGCGGCCAGCACCGGTTGCCGCTGCCAGTCGCCCAGTGGCGAGCCGGGCGGTGGCGCCGAGTCGCAGAGCACGTAGTGGCCGGGAGTCACGGCGTCGGTCCGCTCGCCGACGGCCGCGCACAGCTCGGCATGCAGGTCCTCGACGGTGAGGCCGGGCTCGGCCAGCACCGCGTAGGCGACCAGAGGTCCGGCCTCGCCTCCGTCGGCGAACACGGCCGAGGCCGCCAGCCGGGGACAGCCGGCGACGAGCGCGGCCACCGAGGGCACGTGCGCCCAGCCGGCTGCGGTGCGCGACCAGCCCTCTTCCCGTCGCACCGGCCGGACACCGGTCAGGCCCTCGAGGTCGGCGAGGATCAGGGGCTCGTGCACGGCGCGCACCACGATCTCCTCCACCCCGCGCATGAGCAGGAGGGCGGTGGCCACCGGCACGTACGCGGTGTCCACCTGAAGGTGCAGCACCGCCCGGTCGGCCATGGGATGCACCGCCCAGAACGACTTGATGCCGAGCCGCTCATAGCGGTCGGTCACCGCCAGCCGGGTGTCCTCGCGCAGCCGTGACAGGTTCTCCGGCGTCGGGTCGAGCTGCGGCAGCGCGCTCCACCGGCCGTCGGGCCGGGCGTCGTTGAAGAACGCCTCCCGGTCCGGGTGCGCGCCCCGCTGCACGCGGACCTGCTCCAGCAGGGCGGCCAGGTCGCGCGGGTCGTACGCCGAGTGGCGGAAGCAGTCCAGCGAACTGCGCAACACCTTCCGGACCGCGGCGTCGAACGGCGACCCCGCGACCGAGGTGGTGAACATTCCGTTCTGGGCCAGCGGCGCGACCGTCGCGCGCAGCTCGGGCTGCCGGTTGGCCGCGATGATCTGCAGCGTCACCTGATCGTGCGCCGTGTAGTGGCCGAGCAGCGCGGCGATGGCGGTGAGCAGCACCGACGAACTGGTGACGCGGAGTCTGCCGGCGATGTGCTCGGCGGCGACCGCCAGCGCCGCCGACTCCAGGGTCAGGCCGGCGAAGCGCGGGTCGTCCGGCGTGACGGTGGGAAAGTCGAAGATCGAATGCGAGGTGGCGGTCAGCGCCGATCGCCAGTGCCGCATCGCCGCGGTGCTCCTGGCCTGCCCCGCGGGATCGGACTCAGCCTGGGCCAGCGCGAGCGGGCCGGTGGCGCTGCCGTCAGGCTCGGCCTGGTCGGCACCGCCCAATCCGCCCGCCGCCAGTGCGGCGGCGATGTCACCGCAGAGCTGCCGCAGCGCGGCCCCGTCGACGCACAGGTGCGAGATGACCAGGACCAGCCGCGCCGGGACGTCCTGACGGCACACCACACCGACCCGCAGCGGCCACTCCTGCTCGTGCCGGAACACCTGCCCGCGCAGCCGGCGAGCCAGCTCCTCGGCGGCCGAGTCGACGTCGGCGGCCTGCGCCACCTCGTGGACCACCAGGTCGAGCGTGCCCTCCGGGTGCAGTTGCTGGCGTGGGTCGTCGGGATAGCCGGGGAAGCGGGTGCGCAAGCCCTCGGTTCGCTCCACGACCTGGCGCAGCGCCGCACAGACCTCGGCCATGCCCCGCCCGGCCGGCACCGTGATCGTCCGGGCGAGATTGAAGAAGTGATTGCCGTCGCCCAGCCAGTGCATGGCCTGCCAGATGGCGCGCTGCCCCCAGGCCAGCTCGCCGTCGCCGGCGCCCGTGCCGTGGAACGCCACCGGCACTTGGCGGCGCACTCCGAGCACCGAGCGGCTCACGGCTCGACCGCCGTCCGCCGGGGGAACCCGGCAGCGCCGGGATCTGCCGGCGACGGCGTGGCAGGATCGGGTACCGGCTGGCAGAACACCGATGTGATGAGCTTGCTGCGCACGTCTGTCTCCCCGTGGGTGCTGCATTCCCCGAATGCGGTGTGGCCGGCGAAGCCTGGCCTGCGGGTGCACACATGTTCAGAGGCACCACGCACCTGTTCCGGCCGCGCGCGGCCGGCCGATACATTCACCGAGATCGACTTTAGTGCGCCGAAGGCACGCCGCGCAACGGGCGTCCCAAGGCCGGGCGATCGTGAAGCCACCGACGGTCGTCACCCGCAAGCCGCAAACGCATGCCGGTCATGCACGTGGATCGTGGGGGACGGGGAACCGGCCCCCCCACGACGTGCCGGCTAGGCCCGGACGCGGCGGGCGATCGCGATACCGGCCGCGCCCAGGGCGATCAGGGCTCCGGCCACGAGCACCAGGGTCATCGTGTTCGTGCCGGTGGTGGGCAGCTGAGGGCCGGGCGGCGCCGACTGCGCGGGCGACGAGGACGGTGCCGCCGACGCCGAGGGGGTCGCCGAAGCCGAAGGCGACGGTGAAGCGGCCGCCTGGTCCTTGTCGTACGCCTCGCGCCAGCCGCTGCACAGGAAGACGCGCAGGTCCTCGAACGTGCCGTCCAGCGCGGCCGTCGCGGCCTTGACCACCTCGGGTCCGCCGGTGCGCTTGGCCTCGGTGACGAGGTCGCGATAGTCCAGCGCGCGTGCTTCGTGCTGGCCGTCGTTGACGAAACCGAGCGTGGCGTCGATTCCGCCGTCGTCGAGCACCTTGTTGGCGGCCGCCTTGACGTGGGCACCGCCGGCCGACATGACCTGGCTGGTCAGGACCCGCAGGTCGGTGTTCCACACGACCAGCGCCCGGGACTCGAGGAACTCGCGGATGTCCTGCGTGCCGTCCAGCGCCTCCTGCGCCCGCTGCGTGACGCCGACATACCGGTCCTTGCTCGCGGCGAGGACCTGGTTCACCGTGACCCGGACCTCGGTGTCGGTCAACGCGTCGACGTCGACGGCGAGCAGCGGCCGCAGGTCAGGGTAGGTCACCGGCTGGCCGAGCCGGCACGCTGCTTCGAGGCCGATCTCTGCCGGATCGGCGGCGGCCGCCGGTGCTGCCGGGACCAGCCACGCCAGGACGGCGACGATGCCGGCCAGTGCTTTCCATCGCATGATTCTTGCCTCCCCGTGATCAAACAAAACGAGCGAAGGTAAACCATGCCGGTCGCAGCGTGCAACCTCCTTGCCCGGAGCCGAAATCCGCGGGAGCTCGCCCCCGGACTCGCTCGTGCCGCCACGCCATCGAAGTCCGTTCCCGCCCGGCGGCGGTACCCGGCTGATGAGATCGCTGGGGCGTGCGGACTCCAAGAATGACACAGCTGTGTTATTTTCTCGCGCATGTCGATCGGCACCGTCGCCGTCACCCACACCAGCTGGCGCACCAAGGTGGCCTACGGCTGGGGCAGCCTGGGCAACAACATCGTGTACGGGTTCATCGCGACCTACCTCGGGGTCTTCTACACCGACCACTACGGCCTCGACCCCGGTGCGGTCGCCGTGCTGTTCCTCGTCGTGCGCACCGCCGACGCCTTGTTCGATCCGGTGATGGGCGCGGTCGTCGACCGCACCCGCACCCGGTGGGGCCGCTTCCGGCCCTACCTGATCTTCGTGCCGCCGGTGCTCGCCGCGGCCACCATCGCCTGCATGAGCGCACCGCAGCTCGGCCCGGACGGCAGGCTCGCCTTCGCCTACGCCAGCTACCTGCTGTGGGGCATCGCCTTCACCGCCATGGACGTGCCCTACTGGTCGATGTCGGCCGCGCTGAGCACCGACACCCACGACCGCACCGCCATCGTCATGGTGCCGCGCACGCTCGCCAGCGTCGGCTACATCGGCGCCAACATCGCGACCCTGCCACTCGTGGCGCTGCTGGCCGGCGGCGACGACCAGCGCGGCTGGCTGCTGGTCGCCGCACTCTACGGGACCGCTGCGGTGGCCCTGACCTGGGTCACCGCAGCGGCCGTGCGCGAGCGGCCCACTACCCCCGACTCGTACGGCCTCCGCACCATGCTTCGGCTGCTGGCCGCCAACCGCCCCCTGCAGCTGGTTTTGGCGGCGCTGTTGATCACCGAACTCGTGTTCGCGGTGCGCAGCATCGTGCCGGTCTACTACGCCACCTACAACCTGGGCTCCGCCAGTCTGGTCCCCGTGCTCCTCGGCCTGTTCGCCGTCGCGACGATCGTCGGTTCACTGCTCAGCCCCCTGTCGGCGCGCCGCCTGGGCAAGCGTCGAGCCGCGGTGGCCGGCATCGCGCTGACGTCGCTGACCTCCGTCTTCGCCTGGTTCACCGGGTACGCTTCCGCCGCGCCGGTCATGGCCTGGACCGCGCTCGGCGGAGCCGGCTTCGGCCTGGCCAACATCACGCTGCTGTCGATGCTCGCCGACACCGTCGAATTCGGCCAGTGGAAGACCGGGCGCCGCACCGAAGGCCTGGTGTTCTCGCTCAACATCTTCAAGACCAAGGTCGCCTCCGGGCTGGGCGCCGGCGCCGCCCTGGGCGTACTCGCCGCCGTCGGCTACGTCGCCAACCAGGCACAGTCCACCGCCACCCTCGACGGCCTGCACCTGCTCATGACCCTCGCTCCCGGCCTGGGCGGGCTGCTCGCCATCGCGCCGCTGGCCCGCTATCCGCTCAGCGAGCAGCGCCACACCGCCATCGTCGCCGAGCTGCGCGGCCGGGACGGCGTGGCATGAGCGCCTGGCACGACATCCTGCACCGGGACGTGGCAGACCCGGCCACCGTCGGCCGCGGGAAACTGCCCGCCCGCGCCGAAGCCACCTGGTCCGACGCCTCCCGCTGGACGGCCGTCCTCGACGGCGGTTGGCGCTTCCACTGGACACCCCGGCTCGCACAGGCTCCGGAGGGATTCGAACGGCCGGGCTTCGACGACGGCGCGTGGGACAGCGTCCAGGTGCCCGGGGTATGGGAGCTGCAAGGCTACGGCACGCCCTACTACCTGGCATACCGCTTCCCGCCCGCGCTGGGAACACGCGGCCGCCGCCGGGGCACCGTGCATCCGCGCGACACCCCCACCGGCGCGCACCGCACCTGGTTCACCATGCCGCCGGACTGGACGGGGCGGCGGGTGATCCTGCACTTCGGCGCCGTGAAGTCGGCGCTGCACCTGTGGATCAACGGTGTGCCCGCAGGCTACAGCGAGGGCTCGATGACCCCGGCCGAGTTCGACGTCTCCGCGCTGCTGCGCCCGGGCCGCAATCTCGTCGCCGTCCTCGTGCACCGCTACTGCACCGGTTCGTTCCTGGAGGGCCAGGACATGTGGTGGTTCAGCGGCATCACCCGCGGCGTGCGCCTGACCGCCGAGCCCGCCCACGCCCCCTGGGACGTCGCGGTGGAGGCCGACTTCGACGCGGTCACCGGCGACGGCCTTGTCGCCCTGGCCGTCACCGCGGGTGCCGGGCGGTGCCGGGCCGTGCTCACCGACCGGTGCACCGGCGGCGTCGTCGCGCGGGCCACAGCCGACCTCGCCGGTCCCGTGACCGCGATGCGGCTCGCCGTCACCGGTGCCGCGCCCTGGAGCGCTGAGTCCCCGCACCTGTACGACCTGCTGGTCGAGGTCGTGCACGGCGACGCCAGCTGGCGCTCGACCCGTGCGGTCGGGTTCCGCCGCGTCGACATCGCCGGGGCGCAGCTGCGGGTCAACGGCCGCCCCGTGGTGTTCCACGGCGTCAACCGCCATGACTTCCACCCGCGCCGCATCTGGGACGTTCCCGACGACGTGCGCCGCACCGACTTCGCCATGATGAAACGGGCGAACATCAACGCGGTGCGGATGTCGCACTATCCGAACCCGGCCCAGGTTTACCGGCTCTGCGACGAGCTCGGCCTCTACGTCGTCGACGAGGCCGAGATCGAGTCGCACGGGGTTCGCCGCCGCGGCATCCCCGGCGACGACCCACGCTGGCATCCGGCGGTCGCGGACCGTATCGAGCGCATGGTCCGGCGCAACCGCTCCCACCCCAGCGTCGTCATGTGGTCGCTGGGCAACGAGGCCGGCGACGGCGACGCCTTCGACCTGGCCCGGCGCACCGTGCTCGCCCTGGACCGCACCCGCCCGATCCACTACGAGGGCGACACCGACCTGCGCAACAGCGACGTGCTGTCGCTGATGTACCCCACCCCGGACCTCGAACAGCGCGCAGGCGAAGGCCGGGATCTGCCGATCACCCTGCGCCAGCGTGCCCTCAACGCCGTCGCCGCCGACCACAAGCCCTTCCGCGCCGCACAGTACGCCGACCGGCCGGTCATGGCCTGCGAGTACGCGCACGCGATGGAGAACAGCCTCGGCAACCTGGCCGAGCACGTGGACAACTTCCACCGCTACCCCAACTGGGCAGGCGGGTTCATCTGGGACTGGGTCGACCAGACGATCGACGTCGACCTGCCCGACGGGCGGATCCGGCGCGCCTACGGCGGCGACTTCGGCGACACCCCCCACGACCGCTACTTCTGCGCCAACGGCCTGGTCGCCGCCGACCGCAGCCCGCACCCGGCGCTCGCTGAGGTGACCCGGGTCTACCAGCACGTCGTCTTCACCTACGACGGCGCAGCCGTCACGCTGCACAACCGGCACAGCTTCGACGACCTGTCGGGATACCTGCTGCGCTGGCGCGCTGACCGGCACGGCGACCGGGCGGGCGGCGGCGAGCACTCCGACGTGCGCGTGCCTGCCGGCGAGGCCCGCCGCATCGCCGTCCCCGCCATGCCGACAGGGGCCACGACGCTGACCGTCAGCCTGGTTCACCGCGCCGCGACCGGCTGGGCGCGGGCCGGCGACGAGCAGGCGTGGGCGCAGTTCCCGATCGGCCCACGCGTCGCCGCCCCGCTGCCGGACCGGCCGGACCCCGACCCGGGCAGATCCTGGGAACTGCGCCGGAGCAGGGGACTGGTCACCCTGACCCGCGGCCGCCGCGGCATGACCATCGACACCCGCGCCGCAACGGTCAGCTCCCTGCGGTGGGACGACAGCGAGCTGCTGACCGAGCCACTGCGGCTCAACCTGTGGCGCGCCGAGACAGACAACGACCGGGGGCTGGCCAACTTCGCACCCGCCCTGGCCGCGTTGTCCGGCGATCGCCGCTGGCGGCGCGCCACCCACCGGGTGCGTGGCCGTGCCGCCACCACCGGCTCGCACGGCGACACGAGCACGGTCACCGTGCGGCTGGCCGTGCCCGGCGTCACCGGCAGCCTGACCGCCGCCACCAGCGGACCGCACGTGCTGCTCACGCTCGACCTCGTACCCGGCAGGCCATTGATCCGCGCGGGCTGGACCGGCACCTTCGCCGCGGGGCTGACCCACGTCGACTACTACGGCCTCGGCCCGCACGAGACCTACCGCGACCGCAACCTCGGCGCCCGGCTGGGCCGCTGGTCCTCGCCGGTGACCGGCCTGCCGCACTCCTACGCCCGCCCGCAGGAGAACGGCAACCGCACCGGCCTGGACTGGCTGCGTCTCACCGGCGGGGGACACACGGTCGGCTTCGGCCGCGTCGAGGGCGAGCCCTTCGAGGCCTCGGTGCGGCCCTACACCCAGCAGCAGCTCGCCACGGCCGAGCACGCCGACGAACTGCCCACCTCCGGCCCGCCGACGCTGTCGCTGGACATCGCGCAACGCGGCGTGGGCGGCGACCTGCCCGGCGAGCTCGCCCTGCGTGACCACGCGCGCCTGCCGGCCCACCGCCGGTATCGCCTCACCGTGGCGGTGGCATGGGACTCGCAGTGACCTGTTCAATGTATTCGCGGGACTCGTCCCGGCGGCAACCCGCTGCCGTCCTGCCTCGCGGCTGCGGCTCGCGGTTCGGCGCAGTTCCACCTCGTATCCTGACGGGTGTGAACGCGCCGAGGACACCGTGACGGAGAACGCCAGGCTGCGTGCCCGGCGCCGTGCCGAACTGCTCGCCGCGGCCCGTGCGCTGTTCCTCCAGCACGGAGTAGACGCGGTGACCGTCGAGCAGATCACCGAACAGGCCGCGGTCACCCGGCGCACCTTCTACCGCTACTTTCTGAGCCGAGATCATGTGGCACTGGCGATCGAGGCCGACATCCTCGATCACTGGGCCGCCCGCGCCGAGCAGGCCCGCGCCGGGCTGACCGGCAGCGGCGCCGAGCTGCTCGCCGGATACCTGCGGCGGGTGGAGAAGCTGGTCGACGAAGTCGCGGACGAGATCGGCTTCACCCGCGTGTTCGACGCCACCACGCTCGGCGTGCTCGACGCGTCGCCGGAGGCGGCCGCCTACGCGTCGGCCATCCGCCGGCTGCATGCACCGCTGGTGGACATCCTGCGGCGGGGCTTCGCGGACGGCTCCCTGGCGGCCGTGGCGCCTGCCGAGCTGACCGCGGCCACCATCACCAACGCTCTTATCGGGCTCGCGCAGCGTGTCCACGGCCGTGGCCAGGCGATCGCCGCCGAACAGGACGTCGTGGTGCGCGCCATGCTGACGACATACCTGGAGCTGGTCTGTCGGGGCCTGGCGGCGCCGGCTGCGCGGACCTGAGTGGCGGTCACGCGAGGCTGCGGGGGTGTGCCTCGGCGACGGTGCGGTGGGGTCTGCACCTGCCGTCCCCCTCATCGCCGTGAAGCGCGGCACGGCGGGGCGGGTTCCCCGGGGCCGGCCCGCCGAGCAGGACGTGCCCGCGGGCCGGACCGTCGAGAGGTCCGGCCCGCGGGCACGGTCTCGCGCGTCAGGCGACCGGGATCGCCTGGTTCTTCAGGGTCTGCACTGTGTAGGCCTGGGCATCGGTGAGGGCGTCGGCGAGGGTGCCCTGGCCCGACACCGCCGCCTTGAACCCGTCGGAGGCGTTGGCGTAGGTGGCCGTCATGCTCGGCCCCCACGTGAACCCGGGCGGGACCTGCGTCGACGCCTTGGCGAACACCTCGTAGATCTTCTGGTCGCCGTAGAACGCCACTCCATTGGCCAGTGCCGGCAGGTTCGCGCCGGCCTTGGTGGCCGGGTACAGGTTGGCCTTCTCGTTGAGCAGGGTGAGCGCCTCGTCGCTGGTGTTCAGCCACAGTGCGAACTTCGCGGCCTCGTACGGGTGCTTGGAGCCCTTGAACACCGCCGTGGACGACCCACCCCAGTTGCCCGCGCTGGCCTCGCCGCTGCTCCACTGCGGCATCGGGGCGACCCGCCACTTGCCCTTGGTCTTCGGCGCGCCGGTGGCGATCGAGTTCGCGCCCCACACCGCCGAGACCCAGGTCCAGGCCTGGTCGGTGTTGTAGGCGTTGTCCCACTCGGCGGTCCACGGCGGCACCGAGGACACGAGTCTGCGGTCGATCAGATCCTGCCAGTACTGCGCGACCTTCGTGGTCTTGTCGTCGGTCAGGCTGACGGTCCACTTCTGCCCGTCGTTGCCGAACCAGTGCCCGCCCGCCTGCCAGGCCAGGCCGGCGAACTGGTTGATGTCGCTCTGGGAGAAGTTGGTGATGTATCCGCCCGCGGCCTTGACCTTCTCCGCCGCGGCGGCGTACTCCTGCCAGGTGGCCGGCACGGCGATGCCGGCCTTGTCGAACAGGTCGGCGCGGTAGAACAGCGCCATCGGGCCGGTGTCCTGCGGCACGCCGTAGGCGGCGGCCGAGTCGCCGAGGCTGACCTGGTCCCAGGTCCACGGCACGAACTGGTCCCTGGCCGCGGCGACGATGTCGCACGCGCCGAGGTCGAACAAGCCGTCCTGGACCCGGAATCCGGGCAGCGCGTCGTACTCGATCTGGCCCAGGTCCGGGGCGTTTCCGGCCTTGAGCTGGTTGAAGAAGTTCTGGTAGGTGCCGCCGTTGCCGCTCGGGCCGGTCTGCACCTTGACCTGGATGTCGGGGTTCTCGGCGTTCCAGGCCTGCACGACCTGCTCGATGTTGGGGACCCAGGAGGTGAACGTCAGCGTGACCGGACCGCCGCCGGAGGGCGCGCAGGCCGAGGCGGTGCTGCCGCCAGGGGCGGCGTCGGGGGTGGAGCAGGCGGTGACGGCTACTGCTGAGGTCAGCAGGACGCCTATGGTGCGCAGGACTGCGCTCATCAGGGCTGCCTTTCAGTGGGGGACGTGTTGCGGGGGAGAGGGTGTTACTTGACCGCTCCCGTGCTGATCCCGGTGCGCCAGAACCGCTGGAGCATCAGGAAGGCGACGGCGAGCGGAGCGATGGAGATCATCGAGCCGACGATGACCATGCCGCGCAGCTCGGGGACCTGGGTGATCTGGGTGTTCCAGGAGTAGAGGCCGAGCGTGAGGGGGAACAGCCGCTCGTCGCTGAGCATGATCAGCGGGAGCAGGAAGTTGTTCCAGACGGCGACGAAGTGGAACAGGAAGATCGTCACGAGCGCCGGGGACATGAGCCTGGCGGAGATCGTGAAGAACGTGCGGAGCTCGCCGGCACCGTCGATCCGGGCGGCCTCCAGCAGCCCGTCGGGCACGCCGGCAGCGGCGTAGACGCGGGCCAGGTACACCCCGAACGGGTTGACGAGGCTGGGCAGGAACACCGCCCAGAACGTGTTGGTGGCCTGGAACTGGCTGAAGATCAGGAACAGCGGCAGCGCCAGCGCCGTGGCGGGCACGAGAACGCCGCTGAGCACCACGTTGAAGATCAGCTCACGGCCGGGGAAGCGGTACTTGGCCAGCGCGTAGCCGCACATGGCGGCGAGCAGGGTGCCCAGCAGCGCGGCGCCGCCGGTGTAGGCGAGGCTGTTGAGCGTCCACTGCAGGAACACGCCGTCGCGGTAGGCGATCAGCTCGCGGATGTTGTCGAGCAGGTGGAAGTCGGCGAACCACAGCGGGCTGGTCCCGGTGAACTGCTCGCGGTTCTTGGTGGCGCCGACGAACAGCCACCACAGCGGCAGCAGGAAGTAGACGGTGCAGACGCCCATGATCAGCATGGCCGCGGAGCGGGGCAGGGCGCTGTGGTCGCGGCGCCGGATCGTTTCGGCGAGGGTGGCCGGGTGGGTCGTCACGGCAGGCTCCTGCGCTGGGTCGCCTTGAGGAAGGCGAAGGAGAGGACGAAGGTGGTCAGGGCGAGCACCACGGAGAAGGCCGCGGCCAGGTTGAAGTTCGGGACGGCCGACAGCGAGAAGACGGTCATGTTGGGGGTGTAGGTGCTCGACACGGCGGAGCTGAAGCTGCGGAACACCTGCGGCTCGGACAGCAGCTGCAGCGTGCCGATGATCGAGAAGACGGTGGTGAGCACGATCGCGGGCATCACCAGGGGGATCTTGATGGACCAGGCGATGCGCAGCCGGCCGGCGCCGTCGAGGCGGGCGGCCTCGTACATCTCGGTGGGGATCGACATCAGCGCCGAGTAGATGATCAGCATGTTGTAGCCGACGTAGACCCAGGTGACGACGTTGGCGATGGACCACAGCACGGTGTCGGCCGACAGCAGGTCGACGGTGCTGGTGATCGGCTTGAGGGGCGACAGGTTGGGGGAGTAGAGGAAGCCCCACATGATCGCGGCGACGACGCCGGGCACGGCGTAGGGGACGAAGAACGCCAGCCGGAAGAAGCGCCGCCCGGTGACCAGTCCCGAGTCGAGCAGCAGGGCCAGTGCCAGGGCGAGCCCGAGCATGATCGGGACCTGGATCACGCCGTAGAGGAGCATCCGGGCCACCGACGTCCAGAACGGGCCGTCGGTGAAGACGAGCTGGTATTGGGCCAGGCCGCCGAACACCTCCTGGGCGGGGCCGTAGGTGCCGGTGCGTTTGACGACGTACAGCGACTGCACGATCGCGTACCCGATCGGGACGAGGTAGAACAGCAGGAACAGGACGCCGAAGGGGACCACGAACACGGCGACCGCCCGGGTGTAGCGGTGCCGGCGGCGCCGGCCGGTCCGGTCCGGGGGCGCCTGCTGAAGCCGGGGTGCGGGGGTGGTGGCGAGCTGCGTCATGCGGGCTGCTCCTGTCTGACCACGCGCACCGTGCCGGCGGGCACCCGCAAAAGGGGGCCGGCGGGTTCGCCGGTGACCAGTTCGTGGCCGGTGATGGGGTGTTCGATGTCCTTGCCGCCGTGGTTGACGACGAACGTGTATCGGTGCTGCGGTCCCTGCCGGTGGACGACCTCGACGGTGCCGTCGCTCTCGGGTCCCGACGCGGTGACGCCCGCGTCGCGGATGGCGCGGCGCAGCACGTCGCGCAGGTCCGCCGGGTCCAGCGCGGTGGCGACGTACCAGGCCTGGCCTGCTCCGTGGTGGTTGCGGGTCACCGCGGGCACGCCGGGCAGGGGACCGTCGGCGTACCGGTCGACGGCCTCGGCGGTGGTGGTGTGCAGCAGCTCGGCCCAGGTGGTGGCGCGGGCGCCGCTGTCGAGGATGGTCTCGTCGCCGGGCAGTAGGGGCACGAACTCCTCGACGCTGACGCCGAGCAGGTCGCGGAACGCGCCGGGGTAGCCGCCGAGCCGGATGCGGTCGTGCTCGTCGACGATGCCGCTGTAGAACGTGACCACGGCGTGGCCGCCGGCCCGGACGTAGCCGGCCAGCGCCGCCGCGTCGCGGTCACGGACCATGTGCAGGCAGGGCACGACCACGACGCGGTACCGGCTGAGGTCGGCGGCGGGGGAGACGACGTCGGTGGTGACGCCCAGCTCGCGCAGCGCGCGGTGGGCGGCGTGGACCTGGTCGAGGTAGCGCACCCCCTGCGAGGGCCGGGCCTCGGTGTCGGTGGCCCACCAGGACTCCCAGTCGAACAGCAGCGCGGTGTCGGATTCGACGGTGCTGCCGGCGACCTCGGCGAGCCGGTCGAGGGCCGCGGACAGTTCGAGGACCTCGCGCCATACGGCGGTTCGGGTGCCGGCGTGCGGCACGATCGCGGAGTGGAACTTCTCGGCGCCCTGCGCGGAGGCGCGCCACTGGAAGAAGCACAGGGCGTCGGCGCCGCGCGCGACGTGGGTCAGGGAGTTGCGCAGCATCTGGCCGGGTGCCTTGGGCAGGTTGTACGGCTGCCAGTTGACCGCGCCGGTGGACTGTTCCATGAGCATCCACGGCCGCCCGGCGGCCAGGCCGCGGGTCAGGTCGGCGGCGAAGGACAGCTCGGCGGCGGGGTCGCCCAGGCGATGGTCGAGGTAGTGGTCGTTGGCGATGACGTCCATCGCCGGTGCCCACCTCCAGTAGTCGAGATTGCGGATGTGTGCGGTGACCATGAAGTTCGTGGTGACCGGCGCGCTGGAGTGGCCGCGCAGGATGTCCGCCTCGGCCAGGTAGCACTCCAGCAGCGCATCCGAGCTGAACCGGTGGAAGTCGACGAGCTGCGCGGGGTTGCGGGTGGACAGCGTGAGCCGAGGCGGCTGGATCTCGGCCCATGCGGCGTAGCGCTGGCTCCAGAACGCGGTGCCCCACGCCTGGTTGAGGCTGTCGAGGTCGCCGTAGCGGCGGGTGAGCCAGTCCCGGAAGGCCTGGGCGCTGGTGTCGTCGTAGCACAGGGCGTTGTGGCAGCCGAGTTCGTTGGACACGTGCCACATCGCCAGCGCCGGGTGCTCGCCGTAGCGGTTGGCGACCTGCTCGACCAGGGCGAGAGCGTGCTCGCGGAAGACCGGCGAGCTGGGGCACCAGGCCTGCCTGCCGCCGGGGAACCGGGTCGTGCCGTCCGCCGCGACGGGCAGGACCTCGGGGTGGCGGTGGGTGAGCCAGGGCGGTGGTGAGGCGGTGCCGGTGCCGAGGTTGACCCGGATGCCGTTGGCGTGCAGCAGTTCCATGATCTTGTCGAGGGCGGCGAAGTCGTACCGGCCCGGCTGCGGCTCGATGCTGGACCAGCCGAAGATGTTGACGGCGACCAGGTCGATGCCGGCGGCACGCATCAAAGCCATGTCCTCGTGCCAGACGGCCTCGGGCCACTGCTCGAAGTTGTAGTCGCAGCCCAGCGTGATGCCGGGGGACGGCAGCGCGGGGTGACCGTGACCTGGTGTCTGGTTCGGCATGGACCTTTCCTCTGTGCGTTTGCCCAGGTAGAGCGTGTGTGCTCGTGCACACATCGGGCCGCGGTGACGCCTGGACGGCGAATGTGTGAACGAGCACACACGCTAGCCACGGCCCTGGGTGGCGTCAATAGCGTCGTTTACAGTGGCGGCGTGACCAGCTCCGGTGCGCCCCGGCGATCCACCGTGAAGGACATCGCCGCAGCCGCGGGGGTGTCCCGCGGCACGGTGAACCGCGTGCTCAACGGCGGATATGTCTCACCCGACGCCCGCGCCGCGATCGAGGCCGCCATCGCCGAGGTCGGCTACGTCCCGAACACCGCGGCCCGCAACCTCAAACGCCGCCGGTCCGAGGCCGTCGGGTTCCTCGCCCTGGAGCCGCACACCGTGCTGCTGGAGGACCCCAACATCGGGGCCATCATGCTCGGCGCCAACGCGGCGCTGTCGCTGGCCGGATACCAGATGGTCAGCCTCGTCATCGACTCCGACCGCGACACCGAGCGCGTCGCCCGCTACCTCAGCGGCGGCTTCGTCGACGGCGCGATCATCGTCTCCGCGCGCGCCTACGACCCGATCACCAAGCTCATCGGGCAGATCGGCCTGCCCGCGGTGTACGTCGGGCACCCGCCCGACCTGGCCAATGCCATACCGTTCGTCGGCATCGACAACGCCGGCTCCGCTGGGGAGATCACCCGGCGCCTGATGGCCACCGGCCGCCGCCGCATCGGCATGATCGCCCCCGCGCTCAACCGCGACTCCGGTGCCGACCGCCTCAGCGGATTCCGCGACGCGCTCGGCGACCTGTTCGCCCCCGAGTTGGTCGCCGAGGTGCCGCACTACGACTACGCGAGCGGCGTCAACGGCATGCGGGAGCTGTTGCGCCGCGAACCCGCCGTCGACGGCGTGTTCGCCGCGTCCGACGCGGTCGCGGCCGGGGCGATGCAGGTTCTCCGGGAGGCGGGCCGCGAGGTGCCGGGCGACGTCGGCGTGGTCGGCTTCGACGACAGCTCGTGGGCGGCGCGCACCCAGCCGCCGCTGTCGACCGTCCACCAGCCGGCCCGCGAGCTCGGCCGAAACGCCGCCGAGCTCGTGCACCGCCAGATCCTCGGCGATGCGGACGTGCCGCACAGCGTGTTGCTGCCCTCGCCGGTCGTCTGGCGGCAGTCGGCCTGACCGCCTGATGTCCAGACAGGCCGCTTCGCGACAGTCGTTGAAGCGTGGTGGAATCCGCGAACTGTGCTCGTGCACACATGGCGGAACCGAACATGTTCTCTCGCAGTGCAACACGGGCGCAAGAGTGTCCTGTGCAGATGTGCGCGATCCGGCAAACGCGAGCATCCAACCTGTACCGGCCGGTAACAAGCGTGTTACCAAACGGGCCCCCAACATTGGAGGCCCTGAATGCACCACCGGCTCCGTCCCCTCCTCGCCGGTCTGGCCGCAGGCGCGATGCTCGCGCTCTCACCCGCCACGCCCGCGTCGGCCGCCGGCACCGACTACGCCGCGCTGGGCGACTCGTACTCCTCCGGCGTCGGTACCAACAACTACGACAGCGCCAGCGGCAGCTGCAAGCGCGGCCCGCGTGCCTACCCGCAGCTGTGGGCCAACGGCCACGCTGTCGCCAGCTTCCGGTTCGTGGCCTGCTCCGGCGCCACCACCCGCGAGGTCCTCAGCGGGCAGCTCGGCGCGCTCGACTCCGGCACCGACCTGGTCACCATCTCGGTCGGCGGCAACGACGCGGGCTTCGCCGACGTCATCACCAACTGTCGGCTGCAGAGCGACGCCGACTGCGCCACCGCGGTCAGCAACGCGAAGTCCTACATGAACAACACCCTGCCCGGTCGGCTCGACGAGACCTACCGTGCGATCCGCAGCCGCGCACCCGGCGCCCGGGTGGTCGTGCTCGGCTACCCGCGCCTGTTCGAGCTGGGCAGCTGCGGGTTCGGCAGCATCGGCGAGTACAAGCGCCAGCTGCTCAACGGCGGCTCCGACACCATGTCCGCAGTCATCTCGGCTCGCGCAGGCGTCGCCGGGTTCACCTATGTCGACGTGCGGGGCCGGTTCGCCGGGCACGGCGTCTGCGGTGCGACACCGTGGATAAACGGGACCACTCTGCCCGTCACCGAGTCGTACCACCCGAACTCCAGCGGTCACTCCTCCGGTTACCTCCCCGCGCTGAACAGCGTCACCGGATAGGGCGGCGGGGAGGGGGCGTCTGGTCCGCGGACGCGGACCAGACGCCCCCTGCCGAGCGGTACTACCGGGCAACCGACGCGGACCCATCCCCGGACGGCGACCTCGCCTGGGACCGGCCTGCGGTCTGACCGGGTCGTATGGCAGCCCGGCCGGCACGGCGACGATCGTCGCAGAGAACGCTTCTGACCGGGCAGATCTGCCAGCGCCCTGTCCGTCAGCGGAACTATCGGGCACTTCGGCTGCTGTGGGGCGTTTGTTTGCGTGCGACGCTGGACACCTTCGTGGATTCGATTGGGGCGCGCCATCGAGTCTCGGCAGGAGGGCAGGCGCTGCTCCGGTTGCGTGGGTACGCTGCCCGGGTGGGACATCGCAAGGGCGCACGGGCACTGGTCGTCGGTCAGACGACGTACCGCTGGGCTGGTTCCCACAGCCACCATGCTGATCACGGCGTCGACGGCAAACCGCGTTACCACGACTGCGCTGAGCACGTCACGATACGGCGCGACGGCGCGCCCGGCCGCCTGGACGTTGTCTTCGCGAGCGGCCCGGGACGTCTGGTGTCTGACGGCATTCTGCACGCTGGCGCGGTGATACGCGGTGACGAGTACCTGAACCTCAACCGGCCGGGCGTGGTGCGCGCGCTGCTCGACGAGGCGCTCAGCCGCGGCTGGCAGGCCGGTGCTCCTGGCCGCGCCGAGTTCGACGGTTGGGCCCTGATCGACGCCGTCCTGGACCGCCTGCACGCCACGGAGGCGGTCGCCGCCGCTCAGCCTGGACCAGCGAGTCACGCCGACCTTCCATCCGTGTAGGCGGCGTGTCGGCTATCCGCTGGTAACGGATTCGCCGCGTCGCCTGTAATGGCGTCGCTTGGCGCCCGCTTGGTGTTGACGTCGCCAATGCGACCAGGCGAGCACGACCGCCAGGCTCGCGGCAGTGGGCAGGACGGTGTCGATCAGGTGTCTGGCTTCGGCGAGGGTCAGGTCGATCAGGTCGGCGCTGGTGGTGGCGGCCCGCTGGGCGATGCTGACCCTGGCGAAGATGACCGACCGAGAACCTCGGGACGGTCTGAAGCGTGCCCTGCCGAGGAGAGCACTCCACTCGACCACGCACGAGTGATTTCTGAAGAGCAGATGCGCCGTCAAGGCCGGCTTGACGGCGCACCGTCTACAAGGCGAAGTGCTCGTACCCGTCCGGTCGGCGGGCCAGGCGGGTTTCCGGACACAGATTCCCGACACCAGGTGTATTGATTGGGGTGGCGGCGCATCGACATCCTGTGCGGATGGGGCAGCCTGGACCTCTTACAACGGCACCGATACGACCGCGTACCGACTGGCGGGTCCGGATCGCGTCCGGTCTCAGCGGCGCGACTGCCGGATTGGCGCTCAGCATCGCCAGCGACATCAGCGGCATTCGGGTCCTGACTGTCGTCGCCGCAGTCGTGGCGCTGGTCTTCACCGTCCTGTGGCTGCGGGACCCGGCCGCCCACGAGCCGAGGCAACGCCGGGTGGTCTACGCCGCCCGCACCCTGGCCGCCGTCGCGCTGGCCGCCACGATCACCGCCGCCGCAGCCGACTCCCGCACCGTCGCCTTGTACGCGACGCTGCTGGCCGTCGCCGCGACCGTCGCCGCGACCCTGATCTTGACCAGCGCCAGCGCGGTGATCGGCGCCCTTTGCGGAGCAATGGTCATCGGGGTTGGGGTGGCGGGCATCGTCCTGGGGATGGTGTGGGTGGCAGACGGCGATGTGCTGATCGGGGTGGCGACCATCGGGGTTGGGGTGACGACTGCCGGCATCGGGGTGGCATGGGTGGTGGACAGTGATGTGCTGGCCGGGATGGCGACCACAGGCATGGGGGCGGCGGCAATCGCCTTCGGGGCGGCGCTGCTGGTGGGTGGTGAGGTGCTGGTCGGGGTGACGACCGTCGGCACGGGGGTGGCGGCCATCGCCGTCGGAGTGGCGATGCTGGTCAACACCGGTCTGCGGGAGACAAGCCGGGGGCGTGACTACGGCAACCGCTTGACGAGCCGAGAAGCGGCACAGGCAGGTCGTCCACTGGCTGATGCCGTGACGCCCTCCCTCCCGTCGGGCAACTGCGCCACGTCATAGCTCACGGGGCCGATCATCGGGGTGACAGGACGCCCAGTTCACACGATTTCGCCGCCGATGCGAACGGTCGCGAGCCGCCGCATGCGAAACCGGATCGAGCCGCGATAAGGAGCGAGGTAGAGTCCCGCCTCGTGACGGCAACGGTTGACCAGGTCGAAGACCACAGCGAGCGGCTCGGTCGGGAGGCCATGCGTCGTCTGCGACTGCGATCGGTGTGCGCGATCGACCCGGGTCTGACCGATGCGGAGTTCGACGAGATCGAGCAGGAGTTCGGGTTCCGGTTCGCCGACGACCACAGAGCCTTCCTGGCCGCAGGGCTTCCGGTGAACACCCGGCCCGAGCCGCGAGAGCCCGGAGTCTTCTACGCGCATGCTGAGCCTTGGCCGGACTGGCGTCGCGCCGACCGTGACCAGCTGCGCGCGGCGCTGAACTGGCCCATCGAGGGCGTCCTGCTCGACGTCGAGCACAACAGCTTCTGGTACGAAAGCTGGGACCCTCGCCCACCGGACACGGTCGAGGCCGTGGCGGCCGCGGCGCGAATGCTCGCCCAGGTGCCGCCGATGGTGCCGGTCTACGGGCACCGCTACCTGCCCGCCGGGCGGGGCATGTCCGGTCACCCTGTGCTGTCCATGTGGCAGACCGACATCATCTACTACGGCTTGAACCTGGCCGATTACATCGATCGTGAGTTCGGCCGCCAGGGTCCCGGCGAGGAACCGTGGGAGCCGCAGGCGACCGTCGAATTCTGGCGGGACCTGGTCTGAACCGCATGCCTGTATACCGAACTCACCTCCATGAGGATCAGCCGTCCGATCCCCGCCCGGCATCCTTCACGCCATGACGGTGTTTTCTGCGGCACCTGCGGGGCGGTGGTGACTGCCGACGTGAGCGAGATTCCGTTCCCGGACGAGCCCGCCGTCCACGACGACCGCACCCCAGCACCGTCCCGGACGACGCCGGGTGCTCTCGATCCGACTGCGGTCACCGAGCACCACCCGAACTCGGAACAGTGGTGAGCACCGGCCTGCGCGTCATCGCGTTCACTGTCCGATGGCTTCCCGGCCGGCGCGTCCACGACATCGTGCCCACCATCGACGGCCGGTCGCTACTCGACCTGATCGACCGCTTCGAGCTCGACGCTGGAATGCATCCCGCAGGTGGCGCCTACGGCGGCCTCATCCCCGCCTTCTACCGGTACGGCCCGCTCGACGAGCACTTCCTGGGCAAGGAGAACCCCGGGCTAGGCGGTGTCTCGAAGTTCGTGTAGCCACTCGCTGATGGCGGTGATTCGGGTTGGTGCCAGGTAGCGGCTTCGTGGGCTGCGGCTTCAATCTTGAACGACCGCTCCTTCTCGGGGCGCGGGATGTGGGTCCGAAGATGCACAATAGTGATCAACATGTCGCCGAACGCGCGAGGATTCGACCTTGACTAACAGTGATAATGAGTGGGTTGCGAGCCTGCCCTTCTCGTCGGGTACGTCCTTTGCTGGGCGGCTCGCGATGCTGGGCGGCACACTGGCGCTGACCGAGCAGGACCTCACGTTCACGCCATTGATCGGACTGGGACGCATCCGGCGGTTTGCACTGGCGGACATCGAGAGTGTCGCCGTCCATGCCGACAAGCCGCCACGGCTGCGCATCGCCCTGAAGCGCGGCAGCGCAGTGGTTCTGATGGTTACTTCGAGTCGGGCCACGCCGGTGTGGTCGCAGGATGCCTCTGCGCGGGATGAAGCGATCATGGCGATCAACGCCCGCCTTGCCGGCAGCTAGACAGTGTGCCGAAGTGCGTGCAGCCACTCGTTGATGGCGGTGATGTGGATCGTGGCCAAGTAGCGGACGGCGAGCTTGTCGAACCGCGTGGCCACGGCCCGGTTGCGTTTGAGCCGGTTGATGCCGCACTCGACGGCGTGGCGCTGCCGGTAGACGGCAGGGTCGAACGCCGAGCTCGACCTCCACCAGCCGTCAATGGCTGCCTCTCTTGCCGCACCTGGGACGGGTCGGCCGTTCGCCTACCGGCTCCTGGGCGTCAACATCGCGCGGGTGTGCCTCGCGACCGCCCGCCTGCGCTCGATCGGGACCATGTGTGTCTCGCCGGGGAACATCGCGAGCGACGCGTGCGGCACGAGGGTGGCCGTGCGCTCCGGCATCCGGCCGAACACCTGGTCGTTCGTGCCGCTGATGATCAGTGTCGGTGCCGAGATACGGGACAGCGACGCCTCGTCGACAGGTGAGTCGAGGACGGCGCGCAGGCCGCGCACGATGACCTGGGGGTCGTTCATGCCTTCCGCGGCGCGACCGCGGCGGGTGCGAAGCCGAAGGCGTAGCAGCCAGTTCAGCCACGGGCGACGGAACATGCCGACGAACTCCTCTCCAAGCGAGGCGAAGTCCCCGCGAGCCGCAAGGTCGAGCTGGCGGCGCATGAGCTGTGACCCTTCCTGTGAGAACCGGTGTGCGCTGGCCAGCAGTACCAGCTCCGAGACCAGGCCCGGGTGGTCGGCGGCTACCTGCAGGGCGATGATGCCGCCGTACGAGACGCCGACAAGCTGCACCGGTGCCCCGAGCTCAGAGATGATCGCGGCTACGTCGGTGACGATCGTCGCCAGGCTGTGGTCCTCGGTGGGCGCTGGGTCGTAGCCGAGCAGGATGAAGCTGCGGTCGGGCGGCAGGACCGAGGCGACCCGGCCGGCGTCGCGCGCGATGCGCTGCGGGGTGGGCCGCTGCATGAACGCCTGGCCGCCGGCGAGCACGAGGATCGGCTGGTCGCCGTGGCCGATCCGGGCGTAGGGGATGCGGCCGAGGAACGTGCCGGTCTCGATCGTCACAGCCGCCGATGATAGCCGCGCTCGGGGCGGGTCCGGCGGCGCGCGGTGGTCTGACCGGCGCGCGGTGACGGCGCGGCGGCTGACCCACACTTGATGCTGTACGGCCTGCAGCCGTGGTCGGCGTCGACTCACCGGCCAGACCCCGAAGCGTCGTCAGTGGTGATCACGATGGGCTGCGGCGACGTCCGCCCGTACTTCCCCGGCCGGCGCCACGAGGACTGGAAGCTCTACGACGCAGCAGGCCAGGGCATCGACGCCGTGCGCCCGATCCGCGCCGAGATCCGCGACCGCGTCCAAGCACTCGTCGAGGACCTGCTGCCCAATCGCTGACCGACTAGGCATGCCCGCCTGGCTCGACAACGACATCGCCGCCCGCCGAACGGTGTCTTGTCCGGCAGTAGGGAGGTCGACAGACTGGCTCTCACGAGAATGCTCACCTTTGTGTCTGGAGGCGGCCATGGTCAGCCGGGGGTGGATCGGGCTGGGTTCCGTCCTGCTCGCTGTGGTCGGCCTGTTGATCGGCTGGCGGATCGACCAGAGCGGTGGTGACGCCGGGGTGGTCGCGGCGCTCGCGTTGCTGGCGCTGGCCGCCGGTCTGCTGGTGGCGGCCAGCGCCGGCGGGGAGATCGTGGTCCGGGTGACCGGCGGCGTCCTGTTCGTCGCAGGTCTTGCCGTAGTCGTCACGCACCATGAGCTGTGGTGGTGGCTACCGAGTTCCTGGGTTGCCCCGGTGTCGCTGACTGCGGTGCTCATCTCGGCGGTGGGCGCCGGCGTCCTGCTGTTCGCGTACGGCTTCCGTCTGGCGAGCCTCAGCGGCACCCTGGGTCTGCTCGCCCTGGTCTGCTTGGCGCTTACGGTCCTGCCGTATCTCGGCAGTGACGAGAAGTCGGTGCTCCGGGTGTTCGTGACGGCCCTCGGCGCGGTGGCTCTTGCGGCCGGCGTGGGCGCCGCCACCACTGGGCGGACGAGTGGCGAACGGCGCGCAGTGACGGCCGTCGCGGGCGTCGTCGGAGCGGCCGTCACCGTATACGCGGGCTTCGACTCGTATCCGGTGTACGCATCCGGTAGTCATCATGCTGCGGTGATCGGCGCGACGATCATCGGAGCAGTCGCGTCGCTGGCCCTGGGGGCGGCCGGCTCGCGGCCGAACGTGATAGGCGGCCTGCGGAGGACGGAGCCGAGTACCGGCCGGGCGGCCGGACCCGAGACCGTCGTCCCGTCTGCCGCGCCGATGCCCGAGCAGCCTCACGAGCCATCGTCGCACCTCGCGACGCCGGAGTCACCGTCTCGTGCGCCCGCAGAACCGACGCGGGCCTACCCGACTGCGGGGCCGGTGACCATGTCGGCGGTGCCGAGCGTCGCTGCCGGCAAACCTTCACCGGCGACAGCCGCTTCCCCAGCGCCGGCGGCCGAGCCTGCCCCGCGCGCGGCTGACCGGCTACAGACCGCCTCGCTGGCGGTCGGCCTCGTGATCGGACTCATCACGATCGCCAAGGAGCTTGTCGCGGCACTCCTGGCCCTCATCCACTAGAGCTGCTCCAGGCGACGGTCGGTGGTCTCGGATGGGCGGCGCCGTCAGCTCCGCGGTTCCAGACGCAGCACATGGCAGCGGGGGTGCACGCCATGAGGGCACCCGCTCGACCCTTGAGGGCGCTGTCGCCGGAAGCGGGGCTGTCAGCGTCGCGAGGGCGGTGGCTGCCACCGCCGCGGCCAGCAGTGACGGTAGGGCGTACGGCGGTGTGGCCGCGGGTCAGGTGAGGGCAACGGCTGCGGCGAACCCGTCGAGGGCGGCCAATTCGGCTTGCGCCGGGAGCGGGTGTCGTCGGGCCGGCGGCTGGGACATGCCGTGGCGGCGCCGGGCTTGGTCGGTCGGCGCGCGACCCCGAAGCGAGCCGTGGCGTCGAGTGTCGCCGGTGGCACTGGAGCGGGGGAGGGGCCGAACACGCCGGGCGACATACAATCCGTGTACATCGCGCATACACGCGGGCCGTTCACGGCCACAGGGCGGCGGCCGGCCGGCGCATGCCACCATCGCGCGATCGTCCGCTGACGTCGGACGCGCGCGATCGCCGGCGGGCTCTCGACCTGCATCATCCGGTGGCCGCAGTAGGTTCTCGCGCCGCTGCCCGCGATGTCATCGGACCGCGACGACGGCTGACCGTCCGATCGGCGTGACACGGATGCCGATTCCCTGCTTCGATCCACATCGCCCGATCGGCCATGGGATCGTCGTAGATCATTCCGTAGTGTCGGCTCCCATCCGACGATGGGAAGATCAATGAATCTACCTGTGTTCAGCCGACTGGCCGCTGCCGCAGTGGTGGTAGCGCTGTCGCTGGCTCCCGTACCCGCTCAGGCCAGACCATGGGAGGAACCGAAGGGCGGTGACACCGCCGCCGGCGCACCCCGGGGACACGCCCGCCCGATGCCGGGTGCGAAGCCGGTGCGGCCCAGTGCCAAACAGCGGGCCGCTGCCGGCACGACGATGGCCCTGCCTGACTGCCAGACCAGCAAGTACACCGACCCGACGGGCACCGGCGTGCTTCGGGTGGACCAGGGCTGTGACCTCGACCGGTACATGTACGAGAGCGATGGCCCGCTCGACTTCTCGATCCTGGTCGACCGCTACGCCGGACCGGTGACCGCCGAGGGCTACCCGGCCGCGGGGCACGCGTACGCCGACCGCAAAGCGCTGCTGACTCTGCGCGCCTGGGACGTCGACGACGACTACGCGGTCGGCGGTGAGGTGGACCGGGTGGGCGTCAACGGGCATGCCATCGACGCGCCCAGCTACGGCATCCTGACCGGGGCGCACGATCAGTGGAGCACCGTCTCCTTCCACATCGACGCCTCGAAGCTGAAGTTCCCGGCCGGGCCGGGCGAGGTCGCGGTGAACGACTTCACCGTCCTGATCGATACCGCGAACCCGGGCACGAATACGTGGGCGGTGTCGATCGACTGGGCGGAGTTGCGTCTGTCCAGCGACGTGCTGCCGGTGGCGCTGATGCACGGCATCATCAGCACGGGCGAGGCGATGCTCGACATGAAGGCGTTCTACGAGGAGAACGTATGGCAGCTGGCGGGGAAGATCATCACTCCGACGCTGACCTTCAACGGCAGCACGTACCTCAATGAGCTCATGATGCGCGAGCCCATCGCCGCGTTGAAGCGCGACACCGGCGCGGAGCAGATCAATCTGGTCGCCCATTCGATGGGCGGGCTCAACTCGCGCCGGTACGCCTGGCTCCATCCGGGCGACGTCCGCAACGTTGTCATGATCGGCACTCCGAACGGCGGCAGCCCCGTCGCCGACCATCTCTGCGAGATCAAGAACAGCTACGACGGTGACCCGAACGAGTACGAAGCGCTGATCCTCATCATCGGCCACAAGTTCGGCCCGTGCGACGGACCCGCCGACGGCCTCTATCAGCTGCAGACCAGCTACATGCAGAACGTCTTCAACGTCCAGGTACGCGACCACGCCGCCGGCACCGAGTACGCCACCATCGCCGGCGAAGGGTGGGACCTGACGTCCGTGTACGTTCCCGGGCAGAGCGACGGGGTGGTCGCGGTGGACAGTGTCCGCTGGATGGACCGCAACGGCTCGCACGGCGGCGTGCACACCTCGCTGGAACCGATCTTCCCGCAGAACCACGGCGATCTGATCAAGACAGGAAGCGGCGCTCTCGGACGCAGCCTCTGCCACGCCTATGCCGCCCAGTACGCCTGCTACCGCATCGAGGAGTCCAGCGGGTTGCGGGCCATGGCCGGCACGGCGGGCGATCCGGTGGAACTCGTCGACATCGGCACCGCCACCATCCCCGCCGGTGGCACCGCACAGATCCCGCTCGCGCTGGAGGCCGCGAGCACCGCGCAGGTCCTGATCCTGACCGAGCCCGGTGTCACCGGCAGCTACAAGGGCCAGCCGCTGAGCACGGGTCAGCTGTTCGGCGAGCCGGTGCTGGTGGCGCAGACCACCGGGGGTGCCGGCACCGTCACCCTGCACAACTCGACTGGTGCGCAGGTGAAGGCGGCTGCCGTCGGTTCGGTGGCGACGACACGGCAGCTGGCTGTCGCCGGTCCGGCGGGGCTGCCGACGGCCGGATCGCCGGTCACCGCGACGATGACGCTGACCGAGGCGGTCGCCGGCGAGCCGGTGCGCTACCGAGTCCTCGACGGTGCCGGGGCAGAGGTCGCGGAGGGCGCAGCGGCCGGCACCGGCACCGGCACCTGGTCGGCGACGTTCACCCCGGCCGGCGCCGGTACGTACACGGTCGCGGCGTGGACCACCGGAACCCGGGCGCGGACCGCCAGCGTGGTGGTGCCGGTCGGAGCCGACGACGGCAGGGGTGTCGCCGCCGGTGCCACCTGGCTGGCACCCGACGCCAACACCGACGGCCGACTCGACGCCTTGGAGGTGTCGGTGCCGGTCACCGCGCCGCAGGGCGGTGAGTTCCACCTGACCGGCGACCTGATCGCGGCGGGTGGGCAGGTCATCGGCTCGGCCGGCGGCACGGCCGAGATCGGCGCCGGCACCGGCTCGGTGACGCTGCGGTTCGGCGGACAGGCGATCTTCCGCAGCGGCCTGAACGGGCCGTACACGCTGGGCAACCTGGTGCTCAGCGACGCCGAGCAGAACCTGCTGGACCAGGTGACCGTCCAGGCCACCTCGTCCGGCTACACCGCCGCGCAGTTCGACCACCTCGAGGTCGAGATCGACCTGCAGGGTTTCACCGATGAGCAGGTCGACGCGGACAGCAACCGGTACGCCGAGCAGTTGCGGGTCGGCGGCCGGGTGCGGGTGGACGCCGGCGGCTCGTATGCCATCAACGCGCGGCTGGTCGGGCCGAACGGGCAGGAACTCGTCGAGCACCAGCAGACGGCCGCCCTGACCGCGGGCCAGAACCAGATCACTCTGAACTTCCCCTGGCCGGCCATCGCCGCCGGCGGCGTGAACGGGCCGTACACGGTGATGGACCTGTCGGTGTATCCGATCAACAACGCCGGCAACGGTGCATTCCTGCCCAGCGCCCACACCACCGAGGCGTTCCATTCCTCCGGTCTGGTCAACCGGGTGCCGCTGGTGCACATCGAACCGGTCACGGTCGAGGGCAACACCGCCGGCGGCTACACGGGCACCCTGCCCGGGGCCTCGGCGGAGGACCCGGACGGTGACCCGGTCACGCTGACCAACAACGCCCCTTCGCCGCTGCCGTTGGGTGTCAACAGCGTCGTCTGGACCGGGACCGACACCTACGGCGGCACCGGCACTACGGTGCAGTCGGTGACGGTTCGGGACACGACCGCACCGAGCATCACCTGCCCGCCGAACGCGACCGTCACCACCGCGACGCCGGCTCTGGGGAACCCGGCCACGTCGGACATCGTCGATGCGACGGTGACGGTGACCAACAACAAGCCGGCGACCTTCCCGTCCGGGCTGACCACGGTGACCTGGACCGCCCGGGACGACTCCGGTAACGCGGCCACCTGCCAGCAGCAGGTGACGGTGAACCTCGGGGTGCCCGCCGGGCCGTACGCGTTCACCGGGTTCTGGACCGGGGGCAGCAGCACGCCGAGCCTCAACGCGACCTGCAAGGTGCCGCCGCTGCCGTACAACATGTGCTTCATGGACGTGTCCTGGCAGGTCAAGGACAGCAGCGGAAACGTGATCAGCAACCCGGCGGTCGTGAAGAGCATCAGCTGGGCGGGCAACGTGTCCGCGATCTCGTTCAGCCCGACCACCGGTCGAATGTCGGTCAGCATCAGCGAGGACGGAGTGCCGACACCCAGTTGGTACAACTTCACGCTCATCTTCGCCGACGGCACTCGCAAGACGCTGAGAGTCCAGATGATCGAGGGAGCGCCTGAGAGCAGCTGACCCGTCCGCCGATGTCAGGATGCCTCCGGGGCGCTGCTCCGGAGGCATCCTGTACTCCAGGTCACGGCCGTGGCGTAACTGCTGCCGGTGCAGCCAGCGACCAGCACCTAAAAGCGGTGCGGGCTCTCACGGCGTAATACTGCAACCCTGGATCGCGTCGATGGAGTAGGCCAGGTCGTTGCTTTGAGTTGCAGGTGGTGCCGGTAGGCGGGATCCCCCCCGCGTGCGCGCGGAGCAGAAGAACTTCGCTTTGAGTACAGCTTTGACCTTGGGATCACTCCGGCTGGCCGCAGGGCGACGCTGGTGGGGCACCGACGGTGCTGACGCGTAGCCGAACCGGCCCAGCGGCGCTGTTGTGCGCCGTGACGACCGCGATGACCACGTGGCGGGCGAGGTCGACGAAGCCGGGATCGACCTCGCCACGGGTGCACACGTCGACGTGGACACAGCCCTGCCGGGGCGCGGGCCGCATGCCTGAGGACGCCATGGCCGCCTCCATCCATCGCTTCGGTGCCCAGCGCCGCGGCGTGGCACCGGCGGCGGGTCACTCGCCGATGGGGATGTGGGCCAGGTCGGTCCACAGGTCGCGCATGGCCGGGTAGGGGCGCTCCGGCAGAGTCCTGATCACCGCGATCACGTCCGGCCGGGCGTGGCTGCCCGCGGCGAACGCGAGCAGCTCGTCGCGGGTGGCCGGCCCGGTCGTGAACGCGGCCTCGATGTGGTTGGCCAGCTCGATACGAGTCACGGTCACTGGTGTTTCTCCTGTCGGTTGTCGGGGGTGGCGTGGCCCGCCGCTCGGGGAAGGAGGAGGGGTGCGGCGGGCCACGCCACGATCATTGGGGAGGTGCGGCTAGTGCAGCCCGGCCTTCAGGCTGTCCAGTGCCGCCCACAACTTGGCAGGCAGCTTGTGCCCGAGCCGGGCGAACCACTCCTCGATCTGCGGAACCTCCTCCGCCCACTCGAGCGGGTCGACGCGCAGCGCCTCGGCGAGGTCGGCCTCGGCGATGCCGAGGCCGTCGGTGTCGATCGCCGTGGGGTCGGGCACCAGGCCGATGGGGGTGTCGACAGCGCCGGCGGTGCCGTCGAGCCGTTCGACGACCCACTTGAGCACGCGGGAGTTCTCGCCGTACCCGGGCCACAGGAACCGGCCGTCTTCGCCGCGGCGGAACCAGTTCACCTGGAAGATCTTCGGCAGCTTGTGCTGGTCGGCGCCCGCGCCGATGCGCAGCCAGTGGTTGAGGTAGTCGCCGGCGTTGTAGCCGATGAACGGCAGCATGGCCATCGGGTCGCGGCGCACCACGCCGACCTGGCCGACGGCCGCGGCGGTGGTCTCCGACGACAGGGTCGCGCCCAGGAACACCCCATGGTTCCAGTCCCGCGACTGAGCCACGAGGGGCACGGTGGTCTTGCGCCGCCCGCCGAACAGGATCGCCGAGATCGGCACCCCGCGCGGATCGTCGAACTCCGGTGCCAGGATCGGGCACTGCTTGATCGGGGTGCAGAATCGCGAGTTCGGGTGGCTGGACGGCGTGCCGGACTCCGGGGTCCAGTCGTGACCGTGCCAGTCGGTCAGGTGCGCCGGCGGCGCGCCCATGCCCTCCCACCACACGTCGCCGTCGTCGGTCAACGCGACGTTGGTGAACAGCGAATTGCCTCGGGCGAGGGTGCGCATCGCGTTGGGGTTGGTGGTGTGGTCGGTGCCCGGTGCGACGCCGAAGAACCCGTACTCGGGGTTGACCGCATACAGGCGGCCGTCGTCACCGAAGCGCATCCAGGCAATGTCGTCGCCCAGGGTCTCGACCTTCCAGCCGGGGATGGTCGGCTCCAGCATGGCGAGGTTGGTCTTGCCGCAGGCCGAGGGGAACGCGGCGGCGATGTAGTGCACCGTCTGCCGCGGGCTGGTGATCTTGAGGATGAGCATGTGCTCGGCCAGCCAGCCCTCGTCGCGGGCCATCACGGAGGCGATACGCAGGCTGTAGCACTTCTTGCCCAGCAGCGAGTTGCCGCCGTACCCGGATCCGTACGACCAGATCTCACGCGTATCGGGGAAGTGGGCGATGTACTTGGTGTCGTTGCACGGCCACATCACATCCGGCTGGCCCGCGGCCAGCGGCGCGCCGACGGAGTGCAGCGCGGGCACGAACTCGGCGTCCTCGCCCATCACGTCCAGTACGGGGGTCCCCATCCGGGTCATGATCTTCATGCTGGCCGCGACGTAGGCCGAATCGGTGATCTCCACCCCGAACTTCGGGTCCTCGGCGTCCAGCGGCCCCATGCAGAACGGCACCACGTACATGGTCCGCCCAGCCATGCTGCCACGGTACAGCTCGGTCATGAGCTGCTTCATCTCCGCCGGAGCCATCCAGTTGTTGGTCGGGCCGGCGTCATCGGGGTCGACCGAGCAGATGAACGTGCGCTCCTCCACCCGTGCCACATCCGAGGGATCTGTGCGGGCCCAGAACGAGTTCGGCTTGTGCTCGTCTGCCAGCCGCACCAACGTGCCGGCGTCGACGAGCAGGCCGGTCAGGCGCTGCCATTCCTCGTCGGAGCCGTCGCACCACACCACCTCAGCCGGGTTGGTCAGCGCCGCCACCTCGGCAACCCATGCCAGCAGCCGCGAATGAGTGGTCGGGGCAGGGGCCAGGCCGGGCGTCGTTGCCACAGTCATCGATCACTTGCCTTTCAGAGCGAGGGCGGCACCACAACGCCGTCCTTCATAGTTGCTAACTTTAGCAACCTGCTAGGTCGTGTAATCTGGGGCGGTGACGCGAAAAGGTCACATGACGACCTGCCGAGCCGCCCAGGCGTGGACGACTCGCCCGGACGGGTACGGTTCCTGCAACGAAGGGGGTGGACAGATGACGAAGCCGCTGTACCAAGCCAAGGCGGAGTTCTTCAAGGCGCTCGCCCACCCCGCCCGCATCCGGGTTCTGGAGCTGCTGTCCGAGCGGGAGCACTCGGTCGGGGAGATGCTGCCCGAGGTCGGCCTGGAGTCGGCGCATCTGTCCCAGCAGTTGGCAGTCCTGCGCAAGATGAACCTGGTCGTCACCCGCAGGGAAGGCTCGACGGTGTACTACTCCCTGGTCAGCCCCGAGGTGGCCGAGTTGCTCGCCGTCGCCCGGCGCATCCTAACCGAGGTTCTGGCCAACCAGGTCGAGCTGCTCGACGACCTGCGTGCCGCGCAGGCAGGCGCTCGATAGACGCGGCGGCTCATGCGTTGAAGCCGCCCCTGGACTGGGCGGGTGTGTCAGGCGGGCTTCCCATCTCTCGTGCCCGGCTGACACGCCCGGCCCATCACCGCGCCGCCGACCACCGACGGTGCCGCCGTCGGGCCATCAACCTTGGTTGCAGCGGGTGAACAGCGTGCCACGGCAGTGTGGATCTCGATCCCTCTACCCGTCAGCTCCGGAACGGGCCGGTGACCTCGTACGTGATGCCGCCCAAACCCGAGCGCACCCGCTGGGGCCGCGCTGCGACGAGAAGTAGAGCCGATCGCCGGATGGGCTGAACACCGGGCCGGTGATCTCCGAGGCGTCCTGGCCGGGCAGGCGCAGGAACGGCGCCACCGACCCGTACGCGGAGATCACGTTGATATCCACGTTGCCGCCGTCCTCGGCCACGTACAGATCGGCGTTGCGGGGCGAGCGGGGTCAGGTTGTCCACTCCGGTCAACGACGGGTCGTCGCCCGCCCGCGCCGCGTCGTAGGCCAGCCCGATCGTCGCGTCCCCGGCGGCGTACGGCCACACCGGTCGTCGCCCTTGGTGGTGAAGTAGCAGACGCCCCGCTCGTACCAGCAGCCCTCGCCGCCGTCGAAGCGCAGCACGGCGGGCATTTGGTCGCGGGTGAGCACCGGCCAGCCCACCCAGTCGGGCAGGTCCTGTCAGGTGACCGGCCCAGACGTGGTGCCGGGCGGGGCGCACAGCACCTGCAGCCGCCCGCGGACCAGGGCGCCCTAGACGTCGGGTGCGAAGCTGTAGAAGCAGCCGTCCTCCTCGCCCTCGGTGAGGTAGACGACGCGCCGGTCGGGGTCGCAGGTGGCCGCCTCGTGCTTGAGCCGGCCCATCGCCAGGTGCTCGCGGGCGGGCCGCCGGCCGTGCGGGTCGGTCTCGAAGACCCGACCGTGCGACACCCCCTGGCAGGACAGCCACGTGCCCAGGGGTCCCCGGCGCAGTTGACGTCGGTCGCGGCCAAGGATGCGGTACGCCGCGACGACCGACCCGTCCGCGGCGAAGCGCACCGCCGAAGCGCCGCCCACGGCCGGGACCTCCGAGTTCGACACGTAGATCCAGCCGGCCCCGTCGGCGAAGCAGGCGCCGCCGTCGGGCGCCCGGTGCCAGTCGTACCCGGTTCCGGGCGCGGGGTGCCCGGAACGCGCGACGATGCGGCTGGTGACCCCGGCGGGCGGGTCGACGCCGTTGGCGTCGGCGGAACGCAATGCATCGTACGGACCCTCCACCGACGGTGCCGCGGTCGCGAACATCCGCTGCCACAGCACCCCGGCGAAGGCGGCCGCGCGGAACCCGGCCAGGCCAGCCTGCAGCAGCCTGCGGCGGTGCATCACGTTCTTCCGCTCGGTTTCGTGCGCTACGACGGTGTGGTCCGGCGCCGACCCAGGCCTATCGGCACCAGGTACAGCACGGCCACCGCGAGGTAACCCAGCACGGCTGCGACGGGCAGGAAGATGCCCAGCACGATGAACGCAACATATCCGGCCATGCCGGGCGTGAGGCGCCTGGTGAGGATCTGCACGTCCCGGTCGGCCATGTCCGGCTGGACCAGTCCGCCGCGTACCGCGTACCGCCAGACCGCGGATACCAGCCCGGCCGACAGCAGCAGGAACAGCCCGTACGCCGAGGTCGCGGCGCGGTCGGCGGGGTCCTATCCGATGTTGTCCGCGAGCAGCTTCGTGGGGAACGGCAGGAACGCCACGACCATGAGCAGCAACAGGTTCAAGCGCATGAGCCAGGGGTCGGCGTGGTGCAGATATTCCGTGATCGCCGTATGGGCCAGCCAGATCGCCCCGATCGTCGCGAAGCTGACCAGGTACGCCAGGTACGACGGCCATTCGTCGAGAAGGGCCCGCAGCAGATCCTGCTGAGGGGCTTCGGGCACCGCGATCTCCAGGACCAGCAGTGTGATCGCGATCGCGAACACACCGTCGCTGAACGCCTCCAGCCGCGACGTGCGAAGCGTCCGAGGCCGTGCGTCCGGCCTGCGTTCTTCGTCGTTCATGACTAGATGTTGGAGCGCTGGCCCAGTCGGCGTCATGACAATCAGCAAACCGCTGAACTGCCCCGGACGAGTACTGACTCGCACCGCCGCAGGGCGAGATCGAGTCAGCGGCCGTCGAGTAGCAGGCAGCTGCCTGCGACCGCGACAGCAGCCACCGCGACGAGGACGAGACCGGGATGGGGCTCGGTGGGCTGCGCCCGGCGCAGCTGCCTCTGCCGGGTCTCCGTCGCCCCCAGCATCATCAGGGCGGCTGCCCCGAGTCCAGCGCGGGCTCCAGCGCTGAGGGTGGTGTCGAGCCGTAGCAGTACGGCAGCCGCGGCGGCGCAGGACAGTCCTGGTCATCGCCGGGTCCCTCGCTCGGGCCCGCGGTGACCTGGCAGGCGCGGCGAGCGACCTCGACGAGGCGATCCGGATCGCGACGCTCGCCGGCTTCCATCGGGCCGCCAGTTCGGCCCGGTCCCTCAAGGCGAACCTGTCGATAGACACCGGAGCGTTCGACGATGCATACGAGCTGGCCCGAACGGCAGCGAGACCTCGGCGAGCAGGAAGACATGACGGGCTGGCTGGCCTGCCTGCACCTGCTCGCCGGGACGCTTGCCATGACCGGCCGGTCCGCCGACGGCGCGGTGTTGCTGGGTGCGGTGCAGGGGCTGGGTGGGCGGGCCGGCTACGCCCTGGACCCGAAGAACCCGTTCGACAGCCCGCGCAATGTCAAGGCGGTCAGGTCACGGCTCACGCCGGCCGACTACGCCCGGGCACATGCTGCCGGCCTGCGGATGAACCACCGCGACTTAGGTACGTTCATCGCCGGCCTCTAGTGTGCTGAGTCTTTGATTCGTTTGCAGTACGCGGCGAGGCTGGCGAGGATCTCGTCGGCGGTCTTGGTCCACACGTACGGGCGTGGCTGCTCGTTCCACATGTCCAGCCACGCCCGGATGTCCTTCTCCAGCGCGGTGACGCTGCGGTGGACACCGCGACGGATCAGCTTGTCGGTGATCTCGGCGAAGAACCGCTCGACGAGGTTGAGCCAGCTGGCGCCGGTCGGGGTGAAGTGCAGGTGGAACCTCCGGTTGCGCAGCAGCCATCGCTTGACCGCAGGGGTCTTGTGCGTGGCGTAGTCGTCCAGGTCCTGCGGCACGGCGGCGTCGATGCGGCGCAGGAACCGCAGGAACTCCTGCTGCCGGTGGCGGCGGTGGATCGAGCCGATCACCTTGCCGCTGGCCACGTCCAGCGCGGCGAACAGGCTCGTCACCCCTGCACGCAGGTAGTCGTGCGTGCGCCTTTCCGGCACGCCCGGCTGCATCGGCAGGACCGGCTGGGACCGGTCCAGGGCCTGGATCTGCGACTTCTCGTCCACGCACAAGACGAGTGCCCGCTCGGGCGGGTCCAGGTACAGGCCGACGACATCGCGGACCTTCTCCACGAACAGCGGATCGGTCGACAGCTTGAACGTCTCGGCCCGCCAGGGCTGCAGTCCGAACGTGCGCCAGACCCGCGAGACCGTCGACTGCGACAGCCCGGTCGCGGCGGCCATGGACCGGCTCGACCAGTGGGTCGCGTTGCGGGGCTTGGACTCCAGGGTCGCCACGACGATCCGCTCGACGTCGGCGTCGCTGACCGTGCGGGGCCGGCCGGGCCGGGGCTCGTCGAACAGCCCGTCGAGCCGGTCGGCGACGAACCGTGCCCGCCACGTCCCGACCGTCGGCAGCGATACACCCAGCAGCCGCGAGACCTCGCTGTTGGACATGCCCTCTGCACAGGTCAGCACGATCCGTGCCCGCATCGCCAACGCCTGAGCCGTGGTTCGCCTGCGAGTCAACGCTTCCAATGCCTCGCGCTCGACGTCGGTCAACTCCAGCAGCGCGAGCTTCGGCCCACGACCATCACCCATACCAGAACTAACAGCAAATTACGGACTCAGGACACTAGACACCTTTCGCGGTCAGGGTCTGGTCGGGGCTGGTGGAGATAGACCCGTTCCAGCGAAATAGCCGTCGATGAGGTTCTGTCGGTACTGCATGCGCTTGAGGCGGTTCTTCACCGCCTCAAGCAGGGCACCCGCAGTGCGGGCGGGCAGGTTGGCCAGGCCGCGCTTCATCGCCGACCAGACCTTTTCGACAGGGTTGAGCTCCGGCGCGTACGCGGGCAGCGCGTAGACGCGCAGCCACGGCCTGGCGGCGACCAGCGCCCGCATCTTCACCGACCGGTGCGTGCTCAACCCGTCCCAGACCAGTACGATCGGCGCACGCAACTGCTGATGGGCGGCATCCAGCAGACTGGCGAAGTCGGGTTCGCGAAACCCTTTGGGCTCGCCTTTGCGGCCGCGGTGCAGCATCGTCCGATAGATCAACCGGCTGCGTTCGCCCGGCCGGTAGCAGACCATGCCGGCCACCGACACCCGCACACCGCCGGCCGCGGTCACCGACACCACCGGAGTGTGGCCGCGCGGAGCCCAGGTAGCGGCCTTGGCCGGCCGCAGCGTCTGCCCGCACTCGTCGGCGAAGCAGATCCAGGCGTTCAACCGACGCGCGACTCTTTTAGCCCAGGCCACCGGTAGCGCCGCCAGTGCGCGACGGCCTGCTCGTCACGCTCTGCGGCCCGGTGGACGGGCAGCTGCGAGGTGTAGCCCAGGCGCTGCATCGCCTGCCACGTCGTGGTCAGGCCCACCCGCACATGGAACATGGACCCGATCAACGTGGCCACCCGCGCCAGAGTCCACCGCTGGTCCTGGCCGTACCCGGCCGTCGCCGGCCCCTGCTCCAGCCGTGCCCGCAACCGTTCCAGCTGCTCATCCGACAGCATCGGATCCGGACCTGAGGGGCCCCGCGACGCCAGAGCCCGCACGCCACCGGCGACCCAGGCCCGCCGCCACTGGTAGGCCGACTTCGTCGACACCTCCAGCGCCGCGGCGACCTCAACCGCGCCGACACCCTGCGCAAACAGCTCAGCCGCACGCCCACGCAGCCGCTCACGCCTGGCCCGGCCAGCCGCGTCCATTCCACCACCATCGCCGTACCGCATGCCACCAGCACACCCGACCACCGACGACAGCCGCGATCACCCGAAAGCCTCAAAGTGGACTCGGACCAGACCCCCACTGCGAAAAGTGTCTAGTGTCCTGAGTCCGTAATTTGCTGTTAGTTCTGGTATGGGTGATGGTCGTGGGCCGAAGCTCGCGCTGCTGGAGTTGACCGACGTCGAGCGCGAGGCATTGGAAGCGTTGACTCGCAGGCGAACCACGGCTCAGGCGTTGGCGATGCGGGCACGGATCGTGCTGACCTGTGCAGAGGGCATGTCCAACAGCGAGGTCTCGCGGCTGCTGGGTGTATCGCTGCCGACGGTCGGGACGTGGCGGGCACGGTTCGTCGCCGACCGGCTCGACGGGCTGTTCGACGAGCCCCGGCCCGGCCGGCCCCGCACGGTCAGCGACGCCGACGTCGAGCGGATCGTCGTGGCGACCCTGGAGTCCAAGCCCCGCAACGCGACCCACTGGTCGAGCCGGTCCATGGCCGCCGCGACCGGGCTGTCGCAGTCGACGGTCTCGCGGGTCTGGCGCACGTTCGGACTGCAGCCCTGGCGGGCCGAGACGTTCAAGCTGTCGACCGATCCGCTGTTCGTGGAGAAGGTCCGCGATGTCGTCGGCCTGTACCTGGACCCGCCCGAGCGGGCACTCGTCTTGTGCGTGGACGAGAAGTCGCAGATCCAGGCCCTGGACCGGTCCCAGCCGGTCCTGCCGATGCAGCCGGGCGTGCCGGAAAGGCGCACGCACGACTACCTGCGTGCAGGGGTGACGAGCCTGTTCGCCGCGCTGGACGTGGCCAGCGGCAAGGTGATCGGCTCGATCCACCGCCGCCACCGGCAGCAGGAGTTCCTGCGGTTCCTGCGCCGCATCGACGCCGCCGTGCCGCAGGACCTGGACGTCCACCTGATCCTCGACAACTACGCCACGCACAAGACCCCTGCGGTCAAGCGATGGCTGCTGCGCAACCGGAGGTTCCACCTGCACTTCACCCCGACCGGCGCCAGCTGGCTCAACCTCGTCGAGCGGTTCTTCGCCGAGATCACCGACAAGCTGATCCGTCGCGGTGTCCACCGCAGCGTCACCGCGCTGGAGAAGGACATCCGGGCGTGGCTGGACATGTGGAACGAGCAGCCACGCCCGTACGTGTGGACCAAGACCGCCGACGAGATCCTCGCCAGCCTCGCCGCGTACTGCAAACGAATCAAAGACTCAGCACACTAGTAGTGCTTTGTTAGGTCGGCGGCCGGCGCTTGCGGCGGACGGTTCTAATCTATCGTCGGCAGGTGGGGCAGGCGCCGGTCCAGGTGGCGAGGAGGAGCTGGCGTTCGCCGATGACCTTGTAGAGGGTCAGGCCGGCGCATCCGCTTTTGGGTCTTGGCGCAGTGTGGTGATGAACAGGTGTGCGGCGGTGACCAGGGTGACGTGGCGGTGCCAGCCGGTGAACGACCGGCCTTCGAAGTGGTCCAGGCCGAGGCCGGTCTTGAGTTCGCGGTAGTCGTGCTCGATCCGCCACCGGATCTTAGCCAGCCGGACGAGGGTCGCCGGGTGGGTGTCGTCGGGCAGGTTCGACAGCCAGTACTTGACCGGCTCTGCCTCATCGTCGGGCCACTGGGCGATCAGCCAGGTCAGACCGATGGTGCCGTCGTCGGCCATGGCAAGGCGCGGACGGCGCCCGGCCACGCGGATCCGTAGCAGCACGAACTTCGACGACATCTGGCCTTTGGAACCCTCGCGCCACTGGATGGTTAGCGCCGCGGCGCGGCCGGCGGCCTGGACGGTTCCTCAGGCGGGCTGGAGTACGCGGGTGAGAGCTGTGTGCTGTCGGCTGGTATGAAATGGCGCGTGAACACTGAGCTGGCAGACCCCGATGACCTGGCGGCGATTCGTGCCGCGCTGGATGTCGATGACGACGGCGAGTCCGCGCTGGGCTGGGACGCTGTGGCCGCTTTCGAGCAGGAGCACGGCGTAGTGCTGCCGGAGCCGTACCGGACGTTCGTCGCCGAGATCTCCGACGGTTCGCACTCCGGGCCGCCGGAGTACGGCCTGATCGGGCTTGCCTCCCAGCCCTCCGACTGGGCCACGCACTGGCCCGATCGCGACTTGAGCCAGCCCTTTCCGCTTACCTCACCGTGGTTGTGGGAGGGCGAGAACCGGCCGGTTGAGGAGCTTGATCGGCTGCTGGACCCAGTCTTCAGCCACGGTTCGGTCGTGCTCGGCACTGACGGCTGCGGCATGTACTGGCACCTGATCGTCAACGGGCCGCATCGCGGGCACATCTGGTGGATCAGTGGTGAGGGTGCGATGCCGTTCGGGGCGGAGTTCGGCCACACCACGGGCGAGCCTGGCTTCGCGGGGTGGGTCAAGCACTGGGCTGCCGGCAACGAATGGTTCGACGTCGCATGACCCACGGCCCGCTGCCTGCGGTGGAAGCCCCGTCGGGCAACCTTCGGGCGTCGGTGCCGGACCGTCATGGATTTGATCTTTGAACCTACGCCGACGTGCCCATCAGATGGGGCTGCTCGGCGGACCAGGCTCCCGCTGACCTGACCAGCGCTGCCGTCCTGTCCGCGATCCACCGGACGGCGGCTGTCGGCGGGCTCCGATATCTTCCCGGCCATGTCGACGACGAGCTACGCCCACGCCGGGCCGTCCGGTCTCACCGCCGACGGCCTCGACCTGCAGACGTCCGGCGGGCTCAGCGCGAATCCCCGGTTCTTCGAAGGCTTCATGACGACTCCGCGGCCGGTCGCCGCCAGCCTGCTCGCCGTCGTCGACGTCGCGCGTACCCGATACTTCCACCGGCTCGCGGCGCTCATCGCCCGGGGAGCGCTGGCCGAGGTGGCGCAGTGACCGCCCCGCTCCCGGCCGAACTGGCCACGGCGCTGAACAAACGTGACGTGCAGGGGGTGCACGCGCACCTGATGGCAGCGTCGGAACGTGACCGCAAGGCCGCGTTCGCGGCCGTCGGCGCCTACCTGAGGCAAGGGCTGGGCGGCCGCATGGACGGTCGCCTGGCCGCGGCAGGCGGACTGGCGCTGCTCGGCTGCGCGCCGACCGCCAAGAAGGCGATGAGTGCGCTGAACCGGGGCAGTCTGCGCTGGCAGCGCAGTGACCTGCCGGCGCAGACCGCCGAACTGCTCGTGGCTCGGGGCGTGCCGTGGCTCGGCGAACTCGCCCGGCTCTGGGCACAGACCCAAGGAGCGTCGGCCGCGGAATGGCTGATCGTCGACGCGCTGGCCAGGGCGGCCGGGCTGCAGGCACCGCAGACCGAGGGCTTCACCCGCGGCTGGATCTCCTGGATCAGGGCGCACCACGACCCCTACGCCGCCCTCACCCGCGGCGACTACGCCCAGCGGCTGCTACCGCAGCTGTTCGCCACCGACGACATGGGTGCCCTGCTGGAGTTCACGTTCTTCGGCACCGGCTTCAACACATCCATGATCCGGCTCGCGGGCGAGGACCCGGCCATCCGGGCGATGCTGCTCGACGGCTGCCTCGCCCGGCTGCTGCGCGGCGGGCGGCCAGGACAGCTGCGCGCGTACGTCACACTGCACGATCAGCTTTCACCCACGCCGGAAGAAGTAGCCGGCCGGGTCGCGGACTACATCCCGCTCCTCAGCGCTCACCTCGGTACCGCGGCCGCAGCCGCCCAGCGCAGCCTGCGTGCAGCCGACGAAGCCGGGCTGCTCGACGCCGAGACGCTGGTCGGCCTCGCCCCGGTCGCGCTGAGCCGCACCGAGAAGGGCTTCCTCAAGACACAGGCGACCTGGCTGCGCCAGGCGGCCAAACGCCATCCCAGCCGCGCCACCGAGCTGCTCGCCCTGCTGGAGGAGCCGGCCGAAGCGGGCACGCTGGTGTCGGCGCCGCCACCAGCCGCGGTGATTCCCGAGATCCCGGCGCCGATCGCGAGTCTGGCGGAGCTCGCGGAGGAGCTCGCCTCGATGCTCAGCGGGGACCCGTCCATCGCCGCGCGCGAACGTGTGCTCGCCGGGCTGGTCGAGTGGCACCGGCGCAGCCGCGCGGAGCTCGCCGCAGCGATCGGCCCGGTCGTGCATGCACACGAGGGGAGCCTGGACAACCAGTGGGTCGCCGGCCCCCGGCTGCTCCTGGCAAAGGTCCTGTACGGGCTGCTCGACACCGTCCCGGGCAGGCTGAACGATGCATTCGTCGGACTCCCGGACGACGTCGCGGTCGCCCATCTGCTCAACCGCACCAAACAATCACCGGAGACCGTGACGGAGCTGCGGCTCCTCGACATCGAACGGCAGCTCACGCGGCAGCCGGTGCCATTCCTCATCGCAACGCCCACGCAGATCAACGGCCATCTCGACCCGGCCGTCCTGCTCGACCGCCTCGAACGAGCCGAACGCGACGGCTGGCAGCCGTGGCCGGGGGACCTGGCGCAGGCGCTGCTGCGGATTCCGCGTACCGAGATCGAACCAGCGATCGCCCGCCGCGCCGACCGCCTGACCGGCCCGGCCGGGCTCGCGTTCGCCCGTCGGCTGCGCGACGGCCACCCCGACCCGGTGATCACGCGGGTCGAGCAGCACGGCCACAAGGGAAAATATCCCTGGCTCGCCGACCTGCCCGACCGCCGAGTCGCCGTCGCCATCACCCCGCCCCCAGGAACCGATCCAGTGGAGACCGCGATCCTCACATTGCCGTCGCACGACCGGCCGCTCTTCCTACCGTGGATGTCGTCGCCCGGGCTGTGGGCCGGGGCGCTGCCGTCACACCGCGACGTCGTCGCCGGATGGGTCCTCGCGCGGCTGGCGATGTCGGCCGACAGCAGCGGCGGCGCCCACGGCTCGGCGGCTGTGCTGCCGCTGCTCGCCGAGTCGCACGGGCCGACCGGTGCCGCGACCAGCCTCGCCCTCGTCTATGGCATGACGGCGCCACAGGCAGTGGACCGGGTGGCCACGGTCGACGCGATCATCGGCTTCGGCACGGGCGTGAACTGGCTCGAGGTCGGCGACGACCTCGGCGACTGCGTCTCAGCCGGTTCGATCAAACTCGACCGGGCGGCCGACACCCTGCGCAGCGCGGCGGAGGCGGGGGCCGTCGACGCCGTCTGGCAGATCTGCGCCGGGGCGCTGCCCCACCTCCTGACCACGCCGAAGCCCCGACCCGGCATCGCCGACATCCTGCAGCTCGCCACCCGATGCGCGCGGGCGATCGGCCGGCGCGGCCACATCGCCGGGCTGGCCGAGGTCGCGGCCCGGGGAGGTGGCAGCGGGTACGTCACCGCCGCCCGGGACCTGCACGCCGTGCTCGCCCAGGCATGATCGCGCAGCTCGCCTCAGGCTGGTGGCTGTGCGCAGAAGGCGGCCGACCGACGCCATCGAGCCCGGTGGCATCGGTCGGCCGCATCCGACTGCACGGCGGCTCGTCGCGGTTCTGGCACGGCCGCTACCTGCTACGGGCGAAGCCGATGCACCCACTCGCACACTAGCCAGGCCTTATTCCTCTCCGGGCTTGGACGTCATGTCCTGCTCAGGCTTGTGCCAAATGGGACTCTCTGGCCCTGGCCTGCCGACTGCGGTGATGAGATCGAGGCTGCCGGGCAAGAGATGGCGTCGCACCGCGTTGATGAAGGCAAGATGCTTGGCTTCGAGCTTCGCCTGCATCTGAAGCCAGTTGTCGAGGCCGAGCTTGCCGGCAACGAGTTCGGCCTCGATGAGCCAGAACTCGCTATCCACCGCATCGCCCGCCTGTACCAGCTCGGGCGGACCCACCAGGCGAAGCATGTTCATGGCACGGTTCCAGCTCGGCCAGTCAATCTCTGGCACCTTCGAACGCCGCGCCCAGAAGCTGAAATCATCGTGAATCCTGGCGTAGCTCGCAAGGACGTCACCGCACGCATCGCGGCATGCCCCTCTCGCCCAGTTCCGCTCCTGCGAGCGGTTGCCGATGTGGCTCCCAGTGAGTACCCCCACGATTGTGGCTAAGGCGCCGATTGCCGGCCCAATGAGGCTCCATATGCCCGTCATCGGCCTGGTCTCACGAACGCATGCAACCTCGTCGAACCTTGGCACCAGACGATCTTTGAACACAGCGAGCCAACCCACCCCGGGCGGCTGGCGCTAGTACTCCAGCGGCATGTAGTGGAATGTGCCGACTACGGCTGACCAAGACGGAGGACGCCACAAGGTTTGGTGCCTGTGATGCTGCGTGTGGCACACGCACGGCTCCGAGCCGGTAGACAGCGTGACTCATCGGGCCGCGCACTGCTACGCCCCCGACTGCGGGCACCGCGAGAACGGCGGCTACCTGGTCGAGGTCTCGCGACTGCCGTTCTCGGGTCAAGAAGCGGATGAAGGAACCGCAGCGACCCCAGTACAGCGTGTCGACGTCCAAGCTGGCCGGATCAGGGACGTCGTAGGCCGGCTGCGCAGCCAGTCGCAACCGTCCGGCCTTGAGCCGCCCAGCAAGCTCAGAACGCGCGCGATGGGGCTGGTCTTGGCCCGGGTATCCCCGGCCGGCTCGTGCCATTAGTAAGCCTCCGTCGCGACGGTGCCGTCGGGCATGCGCAGCCGGACCCCGGTACCGGTTGCCGCTCGGTTTCATCTGATTGGACGAACGAGGGCAGGGCGGGCCTGGAGTATGGGTACAGGCATGGGTTGGGAATCCCTGGTCGGGATTCCCAACCCCGGATTTGTCATTGCCGACTCGTGCGCTCAGTTGCGGGTCAGGATCGAGTCCAGCGCTGATTGCTGCCGCCGTGGCATGTCCACAGCACCACGGCCGTGCCGTTGCCGGTGCCCGCGCCGGTCACGTCCAGGCAGAGGCCGGACTGAACGCCGGTGATGGTGCCGTCGGAGTTGAGCCGCCACTGCTGGTTGGCTCCGCCGTGACAGGTCCAGATCTGGAGCCGGGTCCCGGCGGCGGTGCCCCCGGCATCGAGGCACTTGTTGCCGTAGACAGTCAGCTGGTTGCTGGATGTCGCCGTCCACGTCTGGTTGGTACCGCCATTGCAGTCCCAAATCTGCGTGAGCGCCCCGTCGGACTGACTGCGCCCGTTGACATCCAGGCAACGGTTCGATGCGACGCCGCGGAGTGGGCCGGTGGAGCCAGGTGGCGGGCTGCTCGACGGCGGGCTGGGCGGCGGGCTGCTCGGCGGGGGGCCGAGGGTGAGGTTCTTCTGCAGCACCTGCCACTGGGTACCGCACAGCCCGCAGTTGGAGCCGACGAAGTTGCTGCCGGCGGTGGTGTCGCCCTTCAGTCGCCACTTGAGGTAGAGCACCGCGACGCGGCCGAATTCGCCGCCGTTGGTCTGGCCATAGGTGCCACCGTGTCCGACGTTGAGATTGCCCATGAACGCGGGCAGGCCGGACGGCAACTTGCCCCAGTCGTCCATGGCGTTGCCGTAGGCGATGTCGCTGGGTCCGCCGATGAAGTAGGCGATCGGCACGGTCAGTCGCCGCAGCTGGTAGTCATCGCCGTCGTTGAGCAACCCGCTGCTGAAGATGGCGACGGTGGTGACCCGTGGGTCGTTGTCGACGGCGTACGCCTCCAGGCCGCCGCACGAGAAGCCGGCCACGGCGATCTTCGAGGTGTCGATCTTTCCGTAGTACTTGCTGCCCTGCCGACTGTTCTCCGACACGACCCAATCCATGGACGCCGTGTGCATCGACGAGTTGGTGCTGCCCGATCCACCGGGAGCGCCGTTGGCGATGGCCAGGAAGCCGTGCGAGGCGATCTCGCGCAGGAAGTTCTGCTGGTCCAGGCCGTTACCGGAGCAGCCGCCGTTTCCCCAGACGAACACGGGCATGCGTTCGCTCGGCAAGGTCTGCGGGCGGTAGATGGTGTGGTTGGGCAGCGTGCTCGAGGTCTCGTAGTCGGCCGGGTACGGGCCGGATCCGCCGACTGCGGCATCTGCCGCGGTCGGACTGAACGCCATGATCGCGGTCGTGGCTGCGACGACGACTGACGCCAGCCCAGCGCTGACCCTTGTTCGTTTTCTCATTCCACCCTCCAAGGGCGGCCGGTGGGGCGCTCCCTCGGGTATGACGCATCGACGGCTGCGACGGTGGGCCGGCGTGGAGTCTGGCTCAGGCCGAGCTGGCCGGCGACGGGGAGGAAGGGGTCGATCTCTCGGCTACGCCGGCCACAGGCCAGAAACCCGATGGGAACAGTGTGCACTTACTATCACTGGAGGAACGAAAAGTGTCAATGTTCAATCGGGACCGCCCAGCTCCGGTCAGGTGCCCGCGCCGTCGCCCGCGCTCGACGTCCACACCGCTCCTGCCGCGGGCCTGTGACGACCAGCAGCGACCACACCGAGCCGCCAGTTCGAGCCCACCAGCGAACAGCTGCGCTCCGGGCGCAGTTCGGCGACCTGTCACCGCCCGAGCCCGATCAGTGCCGGCAAGACTGGCTGGACGGCCTCGCGCAGCGGCTCCGGCGGGCACTGCTCGCCCACCCCGACGGCGCCCGGGCCGTCTCCGCCTCCCAGCTCTCCCGCACCATGGCCGACATCTCCGAGCAGGCCATAAGCACCCTGGTGGCGCACGGTATCCCGGTGCGAGAGGCCCGCGTGATCGTCTTGACCGTCGAGCGCTTCCCGGTCGGTCACGTCCTGGCGGAGCAGGCCCCCGCCCGGACGCGGACGCGGTGAAAGACTTCGACATGGCCGCGTCGCCCGGCGGCACCCGACCGCCATCGCCGCGTACTTCGGGTCAACGAAGTTAGCGGGGGTCCAGATGGCCGCGGCCGGATGGTGGCGCAACGGCACGCTGCGTAACTGCGCTGCGCGCCATGGCGCTCCCGGTCAGCCCGTTGCCGATGTTGGTTGCTTGGCGCCCTGGCCCGGCCACAACTCGGGCCAGCGGCCGCAAGTGCAGATATGAAACACTCGCCGAGTGGTCAGGTTCCCCGACATCGCCGCAGACGAGCGCGACACCTTGGAACAGTTCCTCGACTTTCATCGCTACTGCGTCCTGAGCGCACTCGACGGACTCAGTGATGACGACGCGGCTGCCCAGCTTCTGCCGGCGACAAACCTGACGATCGGAGGCATCATCAAGCACTTAGCACGCGTGGAGGATGGCTGGTTCCAGGAGAAGCTTCTCGGGGTACCCATGCCAGAGCCCTGGGCTTCAGCGCCGCATGATACGCAACCAGGCTGGGAGTTCCACTTCAGCCGCGACGACTCTGTCCCCGAGCTGCGTGCGCTGTACGTCGCTGCATGCCAAAGGAGTCGGCACGCAGCCTCCACGTGCCCGAATCTCAGCCACCGCGCAGCGAAACCGTCGTTTGGAGCGGGGCCCGTCAGTCTCCGGTGGATTCTCGTGCACATGATCGAGGAAACTGCCCAGCACCGCGGGCATCTCGACCTACTTCGAGATGTCCTTGCGCGCAGGTCTAACTCGCACGTAAGCGGATAGCCACATCTCGGGTCAACGAAGTCAGCGAGGGGCAAGATGTCCGCGGCCTCGCCGGATCATGGCACAGCGGGCGCGTAGCCGCTGGTTGACCGGGTTGCGGAAGCCGTACGCGTCCCGGGCGACGGTCTTGATCCCGGTTGGTGCCCTCGGAGCCTGCTTTGGTGATCCCGGTGCGGATGAACGCCAGGATCTCCGGCCACCAGGTCTGCACCGTAGTGGCCAGACCTTCCAGCTCGGGTAGGCCGGACTCGGCACAACGGCGGTAGAACCGGCACAACAGGTCGGCGATGTCCTTGCGGTTGGGATGGGTGCGGGCGGTGGCCAGCAGGTCGAGCAGGTCCTCCTTGGCGTGCCACGCTGCCAGGATCGGCTCCCCGATCCGTTTGGGCAGGCCCTTGAGCTCGCCTTCGATTTCGGCCACGAGGTCGCCGCGACCGGCCAGGATATGTCGGCTCTGGTTCGGGCGTTCGTCGACTGCGCCACCAGAGCCGCCGATCGGTGACCGGCCTGGCCGGGCGAAGTCGCCGCGGCACGCGGTCAGGAGGTCTGCCGTGGTCCGGCGGGCTCGGCCGTGAGACCGCCGAGGATCCAGGCGACGAGCTGGTCGGCGAGCCGGTCTGGTTCGACGCCCGCGAGCATTGTGGCGAATGCGTCGCTGCCGAGCGCGCCCAGGGCGGCGAGCACCGCGGTGTGCCGCAGCCGCAGCTCGTCCTGGGGCACGTGGGGCACGTGGCGGCTGATGCGGTCGAGCAGTTGCCGCTGCACGGGTGCGGCCATCTCGGCGAGCAGCGCGGTGATGGCGGGGGAGGGTTGGTTGAGTGCGTCCTGCAGGATCCGCGAGCGTCGGCGCTGCGTTTCGTCCTGCTCGGCGTGGGTGGCGAAGGTGGGCAGGATCCACGCGCGGACCAGGTCTTCGAGCCCTGCGTCGTCGGGCAGCTGCGCCAATCGGGCCCTCTGCTGGTCGTACATCTCGGTGAGGGAACTGCGGACGACGTCGTCGAGCAGGGCGTCCTTGGAGCCGAAGTGGTAGCCGACCGAGGCGACGTTGGCCCCCGCGGCGTCGGTGATGTCACGCAGCGATATCCGGGCGGCGCCACGCTCGGCGAGCAGCCGTTCGGCCGCTTCGCGCAGTCGGCTCGGAGTGTCCCTCATGACTGTATTCAAGCATCCGCTTGACATCGGTCGACTACCGGGCTTTACTCAATCGCTTGAGTAAAGCATGTGTTTTAATCGCGCGCTTGAAGCATCGGGACGGCCGGCGTCCCCAGCCTCATGCTGCCCTGACCGCCACTCCGCACGACCCTGCGCAACCCGGCGGGGACCGCGCCCGACCCCGACCGACGAAAGGACCGCACCGTGCACATCGCCGTCATCGCCATGGACACCCGCGGGGGATCCAGCCCTACGCCGCCCTGGCGCGCGGGCTCCACCGAGCGGGCCACGACGTACGCCTGCTCGCGCCGGAGGACTTCGCCCCGCGGCTGCGGGCGTACGGCATCGACGTCGTCGCGATCTCCGGCAGCGCCGAACAGGCCGCACGCTCGGCCGCAGGCGTCGCCGAGATGAGCCCCATGCGGCGTACCCGGCTCATGCGGGAGCACACCGCCGACCTGGTGGTCCGGCCCGCCGCGGACATGCTCGCCGCCTGCGCCGACGCCGACCTCATCACCGGCGGCGTCGGCGGGATGGTGGCCGGCCTGCCCGTCGCCGAGAAGCTCGGCGTGCCGTTCGTCGAGTCGCACCTGCAGCCGCTGGGACCGCCCACGGCCGCCTTCCCCGGAGTCCTCACCCCGCGCCTGACCGGCCCCGGCGGGTTCGGCACCCGCCTGGGCCATCGGCTCACCGCCGCTGCGCTGCGGATGCCGTTCGCCCCGGCCACCCGCAAGGTCCGCACGGACGTGCTCGGACTGTCCGCGCAAGCCGACCCGAAGCGCGACCCCCGCCGCGGTCTGCCGTCCGTCTACGGCTACAGCCGGCACGTCGTTCCGGACGCGCCCGAGTGGGGACCGGACCGGCACGTCACCGGATACTGGATGCTGCCCGCCCGGGACGACTGGGCACCGCCGCCGGCGCTGCTGCGTTTCCTCGACGCGGGCCCGGCCCCGGTCTGCATCGGCTTCGGCAGCATGGCGGGCGGGGATCCGGTGGCGCTCACCGAGCTCGTCGTCCGCGCCGTCCGGCAGGCGGGCGTACGCGCGGTCCTGCTGTCGGGCTGGGGCGGCCTGCAGCAGCCGGCCGACCTCGCCGACGACATCCTCGTCCTCGACGAGGCCCCCCACGACTGGCTGCTGCCCCGTTGCGCCGCAGTGGTCCACCACGGCGGCGCCGGCACCACCGGCGCGGGGTTCGCCGCCGGCATTCCGCAGGCCGTCGTGCCGTTCGGTGTCGACCAGCCGTTCTGGGGAGCGCGGGTCGCGGCGCTCGGGGCAGGCCCGGCGCCCGTCGCCCGGCGCCGGCTGACCTCGGCGCGGCTGGCGGCCGCCCTGCGGGCGGTCACCGCGGACGACGCGATGCGCCGCCGGGCCGCCGACCTCGGCACGCGGGTTCGCGCGGAGGGCGGCGTCGGCGCCGCGGTCGCGGTGTTCGACCGCCTGGCCGCTCGCCGGCCCTGACTTTCAGCCCGTCCCGGTCGGGATCCGGCCGGGATCACCGGACGATCCACGCCCTACATACCCTGCATTCGGAGATCAAATGTCCTGGTTGTTTCGGTTGGGCGGCTCCGCTGCCCGCCATCCGGTCCGCGTGATCGTGGGCTTCGTACTGCTGCTGCTCGTGCTCGGCGGAGCGGCCGGCGGTGTCGGCGCCGGCTTCACCGACGGTGTCCGGCTGCCGGGCACCGGCTCGCAGGACGCTGCGGACCTGGTCGGGGACCGGTTTGCCGCGCAGGCCGGGGACACGGCCACCCTCGTGTTCGCGCAGCAGGCGGGCCCCGGCACGCTGAACCTGCCCGATGACCGGGGCCGGGCCGCGGTCGAGCAGGTCCTTGCCCGGGTCCGCACCCAACCCGACGTCGCGACCGTGACCCCGTTGCAGGTCTCCCCGGACGGGCGGATCGCCTTCACCACGGTGCAGTACACCAAGGTCGCCGCCGACCTGGAGAAGGCGAACCTCGACCGGCTGACGCAAGCGCAGACCGTGGCCGCCGACGCCGGGCTGGAGACGTCCCTGCGCGGCCCGGTGGTGAACCAGCTCCGCCAGCGCACCGCGCCCATCGGCGAGGTCGTCGGCCTGATCGCCGCGCTCATCCTGGTCAACCTGCTGTTCCGGTCGTTCGCCGCGACGGCGGTCACCCTCGGCGCCGCCGTGCTCGCCCTGATGATCGGCATGGTGTCGCTCACCGTAATCTCCGGGTTCATCGACGTGCCCAACGTCGCACCGACCATCGCGGTGATGCTGGGCCTCGGCGCCGGCGTCGACTACGCACTGTTCGTCGTCGCCCGGTTCCGCGACCGGCTGCGAACAGGCGACGACCCGGTCCGCGCCGCCGCCAACGCCAACGGCACCATCGGCGTCTCGGTGCTCACCGCCGGTGCCATCGTGGTCATCAGCATCTGCGGCCTATACGTCACCGGCATCCCGGTGATCGGGCGCATGGGCATGGCCGCCGCGCTCGTGGTCGCCGTCGCGGCGATGACCGCCGTCACCCTAGTACCCGCCCTGCTGCGGCTCGCCGGCCGGCGCGTGCTGCCGCGGGCGGAACGGGCCCTGCCGGCACCCGCGACCGCACCGCACCCGGCGGCCGGCGGCGGACCGACCGAACGCCGGTCCGTGGCCGCCAGGCTGGCCGCCGCCGTCGCCCGGCGCCCCGCCCTGTGGGCCACCGCGGTCACCGTGGCCCTGCTGTCCCTCGCCGCACCCACGCTCGACCTCCAGCTCGGACAGCCCGACGACGGCACCCGGCCCGCCGGCGACACCATGCGCGTGGCCTACGACCGCCTCGCCGAGGGCTTCGGGCCCGGCTTCAACGGGCCGCTGCTGGTCGCCGTGGACCTGCGGCAGACCACCGACCGCCAGGCCGCGCTGCAGCAGCTGAGCACCGCGATCGGCGGCACCGGCGACGTCGCCGCCGTCACCCCCGCACAGGTCAACCCCGCCGGCGACACCGCGGTGCTGACCGTGATCCCGGACAGCGCACCCCAGGACCGGGCGACGTCCGACCTCGTCCAGTCCCTGCGGGACCAGGTCGCGCCCACCGCGCTGCAGGGCACCGGAGCCCGGGCGTACGTCGGCGGCATGACCGCCACCTTCGACGACCTCGCCACCCGTGTCTCCGACCGCCTCTGGCTGCTGCTGGCAGTGGTCATCGGCCTGTCGCTGGTCCTGCTGGGCATCGTCTTCCGCTCCGTGCTGCTGCCGGTCGTCAGCGCCGTGCTGAACCTGCTCTCCATCGGCGCGGCCTACGGTGTGGTCACCCTGGCGTTCCAGACCTCCTGGGGAACCAGCCTGCTGGGAGTCGCGGAGCAGCCGATCGTCTCCTTCGTGCCGATGCTGATGTTCGCCATCCTGTTCGGGCTCAGCATGGACTACAACGTGTTCCTGCTGTCGGCCGTCCGTGAGGAGCGGCAGCGCGGCGCCGCGGGGAGCGGCGTCGCCCGCGCCGTCGGCCGCACCGCCGGGCTCATCGGCACCGCGGGCGCCATCATGACCCTCGTCTTCGTCGGCTTCGTGGCCGACGGCGAGACGGAGGTCAAGATGATCGGCCTCGGCCTCGCCACCGCCGTGCTCGTCGACGTCACCCTGGTCCGGCTCGTGCTCGCCCCGGCAGTCCTGGAACTGCTCGGCGAACGAGCCTGGTGGCTGCCGCGCCGGCTCGAGCGCCGCCTGCCGCACGTCGCGCTCGCGGAGCACTGAGGTTTTCTGGGGGGGTGGCACGAAGGCCACCCCCTACGTCGCATCCCGGACTTCCCTGGTCCAGCGGCCGCTCGCGGACCCCACCCGACTTCGGGTCGGCTTCCGGGATTCCCCCAATGGGACTTGGGCCCCCACACCGCGACGATGAACTGTCGCCGGACGCCATACCCGGCACGCCGCAGAAGGAAGGCCCCGACGTGCCCACCCAGCACCATGACTCGCCGGTGACACCACCCGCCCAAACGCCCGCGCCACGGCGTCGGGCATGGGCACGCCGCTCGCTGCTGCTCGCCGCGCCGGCAGCCGCCCTGGCCGTGACCGGACTCGTGCTGCGCGGTAGCCCGCCGCAGGCATTGCTCGTCGACGACGGTGCCAGCCGCACCACCGCCGACGGTGACGTACTCGACCCCTGGGGCGACCTGCCGTCACAGGCCGCCGGAGGCACCGGCGTCGCCGTCTCCACGGACGGCGAAGTCATCCTGCTGCACCGTGCCGGCGCACCATTCGCATCAGCGCCGCTCATGACGACCGACCCGCTGCTCGCTCTGGACCCCGGCACCGGCCAGGTGCGCCGCTCCTGGGGCGCCGGGCTGTTCCGCTCTCCCCACGCCGTCTCGGTAGACCCGGCCGGCGACGTGTGGACCACCGACGTCATGACCAACCAGGTCACCGTCTTCGACCGCCACGGCCGACCCCGGCGCACCATCGGCCACGACTACCGCCCGGGACTGGACACCTGCCTGGCCGTACGCAACGAGCTGACCAACCTGCCGTGCACGGGGGACCCCTACACCTTCGCCCGTCCCACCGACGTCACCGTCACCGCCGACAACCGGGCGTATGTCGCCGACGGCTACCGCAACTCCCGCGTGGCCCGATTCGACGCCCACGGATCGTTCGTCCACGCGTGGGGCGACCTCGGCGACGCCGCAGGCGAGTTCAGCATCCCCCACGGCATCGCCATCCGCGCCGACGGCACGGTCGCCGTCGCCGACCGCCGCAATGCCCGCGTGCAGCTGTTCACACCCGACGGCCGGCACCTGGCCACCCACACCTCCGCACCACTCGGACGCCCGTTCGACGTCGCCTTCACCGCCGACGGCACGCTGCTGGCCCTGGACGGCGGCGACGCACTCGACGAACCCGACGGGCAGCGCCGCGCCTACGTGGTCGCACTGGCCGCCGACGGCACCGTGACCCGCCGATGGGCCCTGCGCGACCAGCACGCCGACCCCCACCAGCTCGCCGTCGGCAGCGGCGGGGAGCTGTACGTCGCCGCGCTGACCGGCCCGCCGCTGTGGCGGTGGTCTCCGAGACCGTGACGCTCGGGTCCCACATCGTCGGCGCACGAGGTGCCGCACGGGGGGCGCACCACGCCCGACCAGGGCGCCGGTTTCCTACTCGGCCGGTATCGCGATCCGGAACCGGTTGCCGCCGCCCGGCCTCGGGTCGACGGCGACGGTGCCGTTGTGGGCCGCGACAGCCTGCGCCACGATGGCCAGGCCCAGACCCGAGCCGGGAACGGCGCGGGAGGTGTCCAGGCGGTGGAACCGCTGGAAGATCCTTTCGCGTTCGCCGGCAGGGATGACGGGGTTGCGGTCCAGGACGCTGATGTGGGCCGTGCGCGGGGTGCCGGAGTCGACGCTCACCTCCAGTTCCACGGTCTGGTCCGCAGAACCGAACTTGGCGGCGTTGTCGAGCAGGTTGACGATCGCCCGCTGCAGGGCCGCCTGCCGTACGCGTGCGGTGACGCTGTCCGGTGCGCGCAGCCGGAACCGGGTCTGCGGGAAGTGGGCCTCGGCGAGGCTGATCGACGACTCGGCCAGGTCGGTGAGGTCGACGTCGGTGATGGGTTCGTCGGTGGAGCGCGAGCGGGCAAGGTCGACGAGGTTGGCGACGAGGTCGGCCAGTTCGACGCTCTGCACGTCGAGGTCGGACAGCAGGGCCGCCCGATCCGCGTCGGTGAGGCGCTCGCCGGAGCGGATGAGGACCTCGACGTTGGTGCGCATGCTGGCCATGGGGGTGCGCAGTTCGTGGGCGGCGTCCTCGATCAGGTCCCGCTGCTGCTGCTGGGCGTCGCCGAGCCGGGCGAGCATGTGGTTGAACGCCTGCCCGAGCCGGGCGATCTCGTCGTGGCCGTCGGCGGGGATGGGGCTGCTCAGGTCACGGGTCTCGGCGACTCGGGTGGCCGCCGCGGTGAGCTGCCCGACCGGCCGCAACCCGGCGCGGGCGACCAGCCGTCCGGCGATGGCGGCTGCCGCGGCCGCGGCGGCGATCAGCGCCGCGATGAGCGTGCCGAACCGCTGGACGGTGGCGTCGGCTCCCGCCAGGGAGCGGGCCAGCTGGATGGTCTGCCCGTGGGGGCCCGCGAACGTCAGCACCCGGAAGCGGCCCTGGTCGGTGTCGGCGGTGTACACGCTGCGCGGGCGCGTGCCGGCCTGCACCGCTTCGTCGTCGGCGGTCCACGGCAGCGGGGTGCTGTCGCGCGGCACGGTGATCGTCCTCGCGGGGAAGCGGATCTGCACGCGCAGGTCCTCCTCGGCGTCCAGCGGGTTCGGCGGGATGCCCGCGGCGATGGCGGGGGTCAGGTCGCCGAGCGGCCCGCCGGCGACCACCTGCAGTTCCCGGTCGGTCTGCGAGATGAGGGTCTGGTGCAGGGCCAGCAGCGCCAGGACGCCGACGGCGACGGCGACGGCGACGACGGCCGCGGCGGCGATGAGGGTCAGCCGGTTGCTCAGCGACGGTCTGCCGGTCACGGGCGCTGCTCACCGGTGCGGAGCACGAATCCGACGCCGCGGATGGTGTGCAGCAGGCGCGGGCGGTCACCGGCTTCGAGCTTGCGGCGCAGGTAGCCGATGTACACGTCGAGGCTGTTGGAGGACTGGTTGAGGTCGAATCCCCAGACGTGCTCGAACAGCTGGGAGCGGGACAGCACCCGGCCCTGGTGTTCGAGCAGCGTCTCCAGCAGGCTGAACTCGGTGCGGGTCAGCTCGATGGGGCGGCCGCCGCGATCCACCTGCCGGGTGGCGCGGTTGAGCGTCAGGTCACCGAGGCGCAGCACGTCGCCGGCGGCGGCAGGCGGGGCGGTGCGCCGCAGCAGGGCCCGCACCCGGGCGAGCAGCTCCTGCAGCGCGAACGGCTTGACGAGGTAGTCGTCGGCACCGGCATCCAGACCGGCAACCCGGTCGGCGACGGCGTCACGGGCTGTGAGCATCAGCACCGGAGTGCGGTCGGCGGCGCCACGCAGCCGGCGGCAGGCGTCCAAGCCGTTCAGGACCGGCATCATGACGTCGAGCAGCAGCAGGTCGGGCTGCAGCTCGCGGGTCTTGGCCAGGGCCTGCGCCCCGTCGGCGGCCAGATGGACGGTGTAGCCCTCCAGCCTCAGGGCCCGGTCGAGAGCCTGACGGACGGACGCGTCGTCGTCGGCGACCAGTACATCGCTACCCGCTGTCATGCGACCACGATAGGGACCGACCCCGCCGACCTGCGGTTCTCTTAGCCAATTCTTAGCCGGGCCGCCGCCGGCCGTCACGGTGTTCGGGCCGTTCCGGGGGCTGTGTCCACTTCTTAAAGAGTTCTTAGGCCCTATACCGGGGTTTCTTAGATTCACCCGCGACGCTGATCCCTGTTCACCCCTGGTCAATCCGGGAGTCAGCCGCCGTTCACCTGCAGCGGCGGGCAGCATCCGGAGCGAGAGAAATGGTACGCGAATGCGACTGCGCCCGCGCTCAGCGCCGACAGGACCGGACAAGGGCGGCGGACCGTCCCGTCCCGTCCCCGGCGGAACGGCCGACGACCGGACCGGCCACGCGCTGCGCGCCCCGAGCCCGCTGCACGCGTTCAACCGGTACGAGATCAAGTACCTGGTGCCGACCGGGCGCCTGGCGGCGATCCGCGACGAGCTGCGCGCACGCCTCGACCTGGACAGCCACGCCACCGACGGCGGATACGGCGTGTGGAGCGTCTACTACGACACCCGCCTGCTGCGCTTCTACTGGGAGAAGATCGAGGGCCTGCGGTTCCGGCGCAAGCTGCGGGTGCGCCACTACGGCGACCGGACCACCATCGACGACGACACCACCGTGTACGTCGAGATCAAGCAGCGGGTCAACCGGGTCACCCAGAAGCGCCGCGTCGCGATGCCGTACGCCGACGTGCGGCTGCTGTGCGACGGGCGGCAGATGGTCCGGCACCAGCCCGGCCAGACCGGCTTCGTCCAGGAGGTCCTCGGCCTGGTCCAGGGACTCGATCTGCGCCCCGTCGCGATGACCGGCTACCAGCGCGAGGCCTACGTCGGCCGCGACGCCGACCTCGGCCTGCGGGTCACCCTCGACCACCGGGTACGCGGCCGCGACCGCGAGTTCCACCTCGGGTCCGACGCGGAGAACCGGCTGATCATCCCGGCGTCGCTGTCGGTCCTGGAGGTCAAGGCCAACGACCGCGTCCCGTACTGGCTGACCGACCTGGCCGCCCGCGCCGAGCTGAACGTCGTGCGGGTCTCGAAGTACTGCCAGAGCGTCGAGGCGTTCGGCCGGGCACCGCGCTCGCTGTTCCACATCCCCGACCACGACGCCGAGGGCACCGCCCCGGCCGAATGCACCGACGACCTGACCCTCTCGGAACCCGCCGTTGCGGACGCACCGGCGCTGATCACGAAAGCAACCCGATGAACTTCGAACTCCAGGACCTCACCGGCACGTTCAGCGTCACCGACATCGTCCTGTCGATGGCGCTGGCGTTCCTGCTCAGCGCGGTCATCGGCTGGGTGTACCGGGCCACCCACCGCAACGTGTCCTACAGCCAGTCCTACGTGCAGACCCTCGTCATCCTCGGCATGCTCGTCTCGCTGATCATGCTGGTCGTCGGTTCGAACATCGCCCGCGCGTTCGCTCTGGTCGGTGCGTTGTCGGTGGTCCGGTTCCGCAACGCCATCAAGGAGACCCGCGACGTCGGATTCATCTTCCTGGTCATGGGCGTCGGCATGGCCGTGGGCACCCGGTTCTACAGCCTCGCCGTCGTTGCGACGGTGTCGATCTGCCTGGTCATCTTCGTGATGTTCCGGTTCTCCTGGTTCCAGCTGTCCGTGCAGCGGCAGGTCGTCAAGGTCCAGGTCCCGCCGGACGGCGACTACACGGCGGCGATCACCGACGCGCTGATCGCGCACACCACCGAGTTCGAGCTGGTGAGCATGGAGTCGATCCGCGGTGGGGCGCTCACGGAGCTGATCTACACCGTCCGGCTGAAGAAGGGCAGCGAGCCCGGCGACCTGATCAGCGCGCTGAGCCGGCTCACCGCGGGCCAGCGGGTGACGGTGCTCACCGGGTACGACCAGACGGACCTGTGATGGCAGCCAACCCCCCATCGGAGCCCGCAGCCCCGCTGCGGGCCCGGCTCAGGCACCGCATCCCGGTGCGCGTGCGCCACTACTGGAAACTGCTGGCCACCTGCGTGGCCGTGGTCGCCGCGCTGGTCGTGGTCGCCGGCAACGTGCGCATCGCGCCCATCGTGACCAGCCAGGCCTCCGGCAAGCACGACGAGGTGGTCCAGAACATCGAGGGCACCGTCGACCTGTTCGACGCTACCGTCGCGCACACGGTGACGATCGCCTACGCCGAGGCGGACTACCAGCGCATGTTCGACGAGTACATGGCAACGGGGGAGAAGGAGTACGTGCGCGCCGACGCCACGATCGACGGCACCCTGATCCGCGACGTCGGCATCCGGCTCAAGGGCAACTCGACCCTGTCCGGCGTCACCCACGAAGGCAGGACCAGGTCGCTGTTCGGAGACGGGGAAGGCGGTCCGGGCGGCTGGCCCGGCGGCGGATTCCCCGGCATGCCCGAAGGCGCCTTGCCGCAGCCGCCTGGCGCAATGATGGGTGGCGGGCCCGGCGGGTTCGGGCGTACGAGCCTGGACAGCGCCAAGCCCGAAGAACTGCCGTGGCTGCTGAGCTTTAACGAGTTCGCCGCAGGCCGCCGTTACCAGGGTCGCAGCGAGGTCGCAGTGCGGGTGTCGGGTATGGGCGGCGGCTCCGCCGTGGTCAACGAGGCGGTCTCGCTCGCGGTCGCTCAGGCCGCGGGGCAGCCCGTGCAGCGCTACTCCTACGCCGCTTTCGAGGTCGGCGGACGCCCGGTCAAGGCTCGGCTGCTGGTCGAGCATCCGGACGAGGACTTCGCCGACCGGCTCGGCAACGGCGTGCTCTACAAGTCGCTGGCGACCGGGCAGTTCACCTACCAGGGCGAGGACCCGACCGCATACGCCGACGACTTCAAGCAGGTCAACAACAAGGGCAGCCATGACCTCGCGCCGGTCATCGATCTGGTGAAGTGGGCCAACGAGGCCTCCGCCGCCGACTTCGACGACCATCTGGGCGATCATGTCGACATCGAGTCGTTCGCCGATTACCTGGCCCTGCAGAACCTGCTGCTGAACTTCGACGACATGTCGGGTCCGGGCAAGAACTACTACCTGTGGTACAACCTCGACACCAGGAAGTTCCAGGTCATCAGCTGGGACCACAACCTGACCTTCAGCGGCAGCGCCACGGCCGGTCCCCACGACACCATGTCCATAGGCGGTCTGGGCGGCTTTGCCGGTGGTGGGGCGTTCCAGCCGCCCGAGGGCATGGAATTGCCGGAGGGCATGCAGTTGCCAGAAGGGTTCAACCCTCCAGCAGGCGGGGGGCCCGGCGCCGGGCGCGGCGCGATGATGGGCGGCAACAAACTCAAGGAGCGGTTCTTGGCGTCGAACGCGTTCAAGAAGGTCTACGAGGATGCATACCGCGAGCTCTACGGCAAGATCTACGCCGACAAGGCGGCCGAGAAGGCCCTCGACCAGATCACGACCACGCTCGGCGCAGTGCAGGGAACTGACGCTGCCGCTGTCAAAACCGACGTCGAGAAGCTGCGCAGCACGGTCCGGCAACGAGCCGAGGCCCTGGCCGAGGACGAAGTGATCAAAGGCTGACCGAGGCGGCGCCTAACGCCGAGGCGACCGTCACAACGACGTCGCCTCGGCGTTTGTCGTGCTCTGCGCCGACGGCCTTTCCGTAGCCGGCTGCCGGGCGGCCGAGGTGTTGAGTCCGTTCGGCGGGCGAGCCGTGTCGCACCGGTAAGCTGCCCGGTCACCTGGCGCGATGGGGTGCGGCAAGCACGTGGCCTGCAGCTGCTCAAGCGGTGGCAGAGATCGACGACCGGCGGTGAGCTCGTTGTCCGGTCGATAATGGTAAGCAGCCTCACATACCGCCTCGTCGCTTTCCAGCCCGGCTCACAGCGCCCCGCCGAATGTGCTGACGGCCGCCGTGGTGAACGTGCCGCCGGTGCCGTACCCGGACAGGTACGGCCGTAGTTGCAGCACCTCACCGCGCCCTGGTCCGTCCACATCCGGCGGAAGCCGACCGGCGGTCGCAGCAGCGGCGTGTCGGACTCGCCCACCTGCCGCACGGTGATCGCGGACGTGACCGGCTTGGTGTAGTCGCCTTGGGCGTAGTCGCCGAGCACATACCAGCCGTCCTCGGGCTCGGGCCGCCAGATCGCCACGTCCTCGTGCGCCCCCGACCCGGCGTCGCTCCACTTCCACGCGAAACGCGCGGTGGTGCCGCGCTGTAGCGACGCGGGCATGGCGCGGTCTGCCACGACGTGCCGTCGAGGGTTCCCTGTGGTGTTTCAAACATGGGCTGCCCCTGTTCAGGATGCCGCCGGGCGTCTCCCGGCTGCGGTCAACCTTAGGAACGAATCAGAAGAAACCCTACAAATGCTCCAAATCTCCCGTATAGTGGTCCACGCGGCCAGCGCGGCTGCCGCGCGGCATGGTCGGCGCCGAGGACCGCGGCCACCCGGTCACCTGCGGAAAGGGGACCTTGGGCCCTGCCGCAGAGTGCTGGCGCGTGATCAGATGGCGCCATGACCGCCATCAAGCGGGGGAGTACGCGGCTGTCGCCGGCCAGGGCCGGGCCGCTGCGCTGTGCGCCACCGCGGCCACCTTTCCTGGGCGCAGGCCCTGGCGCTGGTCGCCGGAGTCTCGGCGGCGGTGGTGACATCCGGTGCGGTGCTGGTGACCCGGACGGACCCGCAGCGTTTCCCCGACCTGTGGGTGGCTTTGTGGTGGGCGGCCAGCACCGTCACGACCGTCGGATACGGCGATGTCGTGCCCGCATCCGCGGCCGGGCGGGCGGTCGGCGTGGTGCTGATGTTCGTCGGCATCGGCTCCATCGCGTTTCTGACGGCCGTGGCCGCCTCCGCGATCGTCGTCGGGGAGGTCGGTGCAGAGGAGGAACGCATCGAGTCCGAGCAGCGCGAGATCGAGGACATCCAGGAGTCGATCTTCAGGCGGCTGGTGGACATCGACACGCGCCTGCGGCGCATGGAAGTCGCCGCCCGGCGCCGCAGGCGCAGACACGGCCAGAGCAGCCCGCATGGGCGCAAATCCCCGTAGCAGTCAAAGCGTGGACCAGCGACAGTGCGTGTGCCTGGGTCCGCCGTCGCTTCCGAGCGGGCCTCGCCGACGCGGTGGAGGCCGTCCACAAGCAGCACCCGGGAACCCTCGAACAGGGGCCGCCAGTGGGGCTCCCCGCGGGCGAAGGCTCAGACACATCCTCAGGCATCGCCTCTCTCCGAAAGGAAGACGGCCGGCCATGACAGCCATGACGAGTTCCGAAACGCAGTTGGCCGACATCGGCAGGCAGATGTCGGACTATCTGACCGGCAAGAACGCGACGATAGTCCGGACATAGCGGGGCCCTCACCGCGAACGCTGCGAGAACCACGGGTCGGGTGGGCGGCCCGGCCGCCCACCCGACCTCGTCAGGTGGTCACCACCGGGTCATGTCGGGCAGTTGGTCGATCGAGATGGTCCTCGGGTCGGCCATGGCGTTTCGCCACAGGGCCGGCACGTCCTTGCCGCTGCCCGCCCAGTCGCGGGAGGCCCACACGACGAAGTAGGACCAGGCGGCGTCGCTGGCGGGCTGCAGCGGGCTGAACGTCTCGGCCACCGCGACGGTCTTGCCCGTGCCGACCGACCGGCAGGTGGCGAAGTCGCCGGCGCTCTGGAAGTAGTCGGAGGTGACCAGGTCGGCGTAGGCGTCGCCGGGGTACCACGCTGACAGTGGCGTGCTCTGGCCGCTGGCCATGCCGTTGAACACCCACAGCACGTTGTCGACGCCGGCCGCCTGGGCACGATGGAAGATCAGCCGCCAGAGCTGCTTGTGGGCGTCGGCGCCCTTCTTCGTCCACCACATGTAGTTGTTGTCGGCCTCGTGCAGGGGTCGGAACAGCACCGGGATGCCCGCGTCGCCCATCTTCTTCAGCTCCCGCACGACCAGATCGATGTCCTGGTACAGCTTGGACGACGGATTGCCCAGGTCGGGGACGAAGTCGCAGGGAGCCGAGTAGTTGCCGCCCCGGGGGGCAGTACCAGTGCCACTGGAAGGCCACGAGGCCGGGCCGGGCCCGGTGCCAGTCGATGACCTGCTGCGTGCGGACGCTGCCACGGGTGTACTCCATGAAGTCGAACGCGACCATCGCCGGGTAGCGACCGGTCATCGACTGCACCCGGTCGGCGTCGGGCAGGTCGGTCTGCCCGCTGATGTAGGCGTAGGTCTTCAGGTAGCACAGCAGGTTGCGGGCCTTGGGGTCGGCGTTGGAGTCGGCAGGCGCCTGCCCGCACGACGGCGCGGGGTCCGGCGCGGGCGGCACCGCGTAGACCTCGAGCTCGTACAGCGAGTAGCCCCAGGCCGTGCCGCGGATGCGCAGGTAGCGGCCCTGGCCGGAGACCGGCACCGCGTCCGTGCCGCCGTCGTCGGCGGCCGTCTCGTACAGCGTCGCCCAGCTCACCCCGTCGGCCGAGGGCTGCAGCCGGTAGCCGCGCGCGTAGGCGACCTCCCAGCGCAGCGTCACGTGCGCGATCGGATGCCGGCCGCCCAGGTCGACCTGGATCCACTGCGGATCGCTGTACGCGCTGGACCAGCGGCTGGCGAGGCCGCCGTCCACCGCCCGCGCGCCGGTCAGGCCGGTGCTCTAGTCAGACGACGTGGTGACCGGTCGGCCCAGGGCGAGGTTGCTCGAGGGCGTCGGCCCCGACGGGCTGGGGCTGGCCGCGGGGCTGCCGCTCGGCGAGGGCGAGGGTTGCTGCCCGCCGCAGGCGGCACCGTCACGTCGGCCACCGGCGAGTGTCACGGCTGTCGGCCCGAACCGTAGAACTCATGTACCGGGACCTCGAAGGCGAGGGGTATTCGCGCACGACGGTGCGGACAGTCGGCCGGGTGTTCGCCAGGGCGCTGCTCGAGGAAGGCGGCATCGTCTTGAGCGTCAGCAAGCCGCGGCTGACCGACAGGCTGCGCCCGTGTGGACACTCAAGGAGACGAACACCTTCCTCGCTTCGTACACGATGACCGTCTATGCCCGATGTGGCGGCTGCTGCTGGTGATCGGGCTGCGCCGCGGCGAGCTGGCCGGCATGAAGTGGGAGGACTTCGACCCGGTTAATGGAGGCGGTGCGGGTCGTGCGTCAACGGGTGGTCGAAGGCGACGACAGCGTGGTCCGGGCGCAGCGACCGAAGTCGCCGAACAGCGTCCGACCGATCATGCTCGACATGGTCACAGCCGAGATCTCGGTAGGGTGCGGCCAGCCGATGACGGCGCGTACATGTTCACGGGGCGGACGAACATGCCCCTGCGGCCGGACAACTGTTGCGGCGTCCGTGATGTGCGGGCAGGCAGCCGCACGGTGCCGCTTGGTCGTACAGGCACCGTACGGCGCGCGGCAGGTCAGGTCTGTGGCGCGTGGACGGCCTGGTATCCGGCGGTGGTGATCGCTGCGGCGATGACGGCCGTCTGGTTCCCAAATGCCAGTGCCGCTCGGGCGGATGGTCCCGGGGTGCTCAGGCACTGACGTTGACCGTGGCCATCATGCCGAGGTCTTCGTGATCGAGGATGTGGCAGTGGTAGACGCTGCGGCCGGCGAAGTCGGTGAACGGGATGCGCAGCCGGACCGAGCCGCCCGCCGGCACCAGTACGACGTCCTGGCGTACGGCTGCCGGGCTGGTGCCGGGTGGCGTCAGCACGTGGAACGGCCAGGCATGCAGGTGAAACGGATGGTCCATCGTGCTGGAATTGACGATGGCCCACTCTTCGATGGTGTCGAGCTGAACCCGCTGATCGTCGCGGTCGGGGTCGAAGCTCCGGCCGTCGATGGTGAATCCCATGCCCATGCCCATGGCAAAGGTGATCTGACGCCGGGCGGTCACGGTGTCCGGTGGGACGGGCGGCGCGGGCAGGGTCGCGGGCAGCGGCGGCGGGGTGGCGGCCGGTCCCCGGCTGTGCAGGGTGGCCAGGGTGACCGGGCCGCGGGCGGCCGGTCCGCCGTTCATCATGTCGCCCATCATGCCCAGCCCGCCTCTGTCGTAGGGTTCGCTGATCAGCGCGTACCGGCCGCTGTCAGCCGGGCGTACAAGCAGGTCGGCACGGTTGCCTGGGGCGAGCACCAGCCGGTCGTGCTGGGCCGGGGCGGGCAGGAACACGCCGTCGAGCGCGATCTGGGTCAGCCGGTGCCCTTCAAGCCGCAGGTCGAGCACGCGCGAGACGCAACCGTTGATGATCCGCCACCGTTGCGCGGTGCCGGGCGAGGCCGTGACGACGGGCTGGTATTGGCCGTTGACGAGCACGAGTTCGCCTTCTCGGCCGGCCATTCTGGCCATGGGGTTGGGCGGTATGACGTTTCCGGCACCGTCGAGGGTGATGTCGGTGACCAGCAGGCTGATGTCGTCGTCGACGGGCAGGTCGGGGCCGTTCTGGACCAGCAGCGCCCCGGCGAGCCCGGCGAAGATCTGGTCGGCGACGGTGCCGTGGTGGTGCGGGTGGTACCAGTACGTGCCGGGCGGGTGGTCGGCTGGGACGGCGATGGTGTAGTCGAAGCTGCTGCCGGGGGCGACGGTGACGAACGGGTTGTCGCTGTTTGCCTGCGGGGACACGTGCAGGCCATGGGTGTGCAGGTTGGTGGGCTGGTCGATGTTGTTGACCAGCTTCACCCGCAGCAGGTCACCGGCCTTGACCCGCAGGGTCGGTCCGGGCGAGGCGCCGTTGTACGCCCATGCGGAGGACTTTCGCCCGGCCAGTTGTGTACCAGGTGCTGCGGTGAGCGTCACCTCGAGGAGTCCATCGCGGCTGGTGAGCAGCTGCGGCTGCGCCAAAGCCCCGCCACCGCCGGGTTCACCTGCGGCGCAGCTCATCCAGCTCACCCCACCGGCGGCCATGACCATCCCGCCCAGCCCCAGCAGGGCCAGGGCCCGGCGCCGACTGACCGGCTCGCTGGCCATGGCAGGCCATTCCGTTGCCGCCATCGTCGAGAACCTCCCCCGGGGCAGGCGTGGCTTCTCGGTCAATGTAGGGGTGCCGAGGGCTGGCTGGTCAGGGCCGATGGTCCCGGTGCGCCCGGTCCGAGGTCCCGGACGCTGGGCGCGTCGCCTACGCAGGCGTCGGCCGGCGGTCAGGGCCTGGGCCGCAAACAGCGCCTGGGCCGACGGAGCATGTTTGCGAGTCGATAGTCGCTTCTGGGCGTGCGCGAACGGGACCTTTCCCATCCGGAGCAGGACTTACGGCCCTGAGCACCGAACACCGGCTTCCATACCGTCGAAGGTGAAGGAGCCACTCCTTGAGTAGCTGAGAGGTGTTCCGGGATGCGCCGACTAGTGATCCTGGGTGGGGGTACGGCCGGGACGATCGTGGCCAACAAGCTGCGCCGCCGTCTGGATGCCGCGCAGTGGCAGATCACGGTGGTCGACCGGGACGACGCACACGCCTACCAGCCGGGGTTCCTGTTCGTCCCGTTCGGCGCCCACCGGCCCGACGACCTCATCAAGCCCCGCAGCCGCCAACTGCACCGGGGCGTCGACCTGGTCATCGAAGAAATCGACCGGATCGACGCCGTCGCGAACACCGTTCACCTGGCCGACGGCACGGTACTGCCCTACGACTACCTGGTGATCGCGACCGGTACGCAGCCGCGCCCAGACCAGACTCCGGGCATGCTCGGCCCGCAGTGGCGACAGAGCATCTTCGACTTCTACACCCTGGACGGCGCCACCGCCCTGGCCGAGGCCCTCGCGGGCTTCGACGGCGGCCGGTTCGTGGTGCACATCGTCGACATGCCGATCAAGTGCCCGGTGGCGCCGCTGGAGTTCGCGTTCCTGGCCGAGGCGTACTTCCGGCACCGGGGCATCCGCGACCGGGTCGAGATGGTGTACGCCACGCCGCTGCCCGGCGCGTTCACCAAGCCGATCGCGTCGGCGCTGCTCGGGTCGATGCTCGACGATCGCAAGATCGCCGTCGAGGCGGACTTCCTGGTCGAGCGGATCGACCCCGACCGCAGAACGCTGGTCTCCTACGACGAGCGTGAGATCGGGTTCGACCTGCTGGTGACCGTGCCGCTGAACATGGGTGCCGACCTCGTCGCCCGCTCGGGCCTGGGCGACGAGCTCAACCATGTCCCGGTCGACAAGCACACGCTGCAGGCCAAGGGCCACGACAACATCTTCGTCCTCGGCGACGCCAGCGACATTCCCACCTCCAAGGCCGGATCGGTGGCGCATTTCTCCGCCGAGGTCTTCACCGCCAACTTTCTGCAGCTGATCGACGGCCGGCCGATGACCGGCGCGTTCGACGGGCATGCCAACTGCTTCGTGGAGTCCGGCGACGGCAAGGCGCTGCTCATCGACTTCAACTACGACACCGAACCACTGCCGGGCACATACCCCGTACCAGCAGCCGGACCGTTCCGGCTGCTGGAGGAGACCAGGGCCAACCACTGGGGCAAGCTCGCGTTCGGCTGGCTGTACTGGAACGCGCTGCTGCCCGGCCGTCGGCTTCCGCTGCCGGCCCACCTGTCCATGGCCGGCAAGCACCAGCCCAACGTCAGCAAGGAGTAACCCATGCCCGTCACGACCGTCGGGACCGCCCAGGTCCACGTCGACGCCGAAGGATTCCTCACCGAGTACGACGAGTGGGACGAGCAACTCGGCCGCCAGCTCGCCGCCGCGATCGGCATCGAGATGACCGACGCGCACTGGACACCGATCCGGTTCCTGCGCGCGGACTACCCCGAGTTCGGCCAGACCGCGACCCTGCGCCGGGTCTCCTCCCTCACCGGCATCCCGATCAAGGACCTGTTCGCCCTGTTCCCCGGCAAGCCGGCCAAGAAGATGGCCTACGTCGCCGGGCTGCCCAAACCGCACGGCTGCGTGTGAAGGAAGGTCAAGCCATGAACACCGTCCACGCCGACGAGCGCATCCCACACGCGGCGATCGTGCCCGACTTCGGCGCCACCGCCCCGGCCGGCCGCAAGCTGGCGATCATCTGTTCCAAGGGCAACCTCGACATGGCCTACCCCGGGCTCATCCTCGCCAACGCCGCGCTCGGCGAGGGCGTGGAGACGCATCTGTTCTTCACCTTCTGGGGCTTCGACATGATCACGAAGTCGCGGATGGGCGAGCTGAAGTTCACCATGCTCGGTAACACCGCCACCCACCTGCCGCAGGGCCTGGGCGGGCTGCCCGGCATGACCGCGATGGCGACCCGGCAGATGAAGAAGCAGATCGCGCAGATCGGCGTGCCGAGCGTGCCGGAGCTCCTACGGCAGATCGTCGACTCGGGCGGTCACCTGTGGGCGTGCCGGATGTCGGCCGACATGATGCACATCGCCGAGACCGACCTGTTCGAGCCCGTCGAGGCCATCATCAGCGCCGCCGACTTCATCGAGAAGTCCGACGGCGCCCAGATCATCTTCATATAGGCGGGGAGGACGCCGATGTCCACCACGACCACCCAGATGCCGGCCCACGTCCTGCAGGTCCGCCACGACCACGGCGAACGGTACGAGATCACCGTGCGCGGGCATCGCATCCTCGTCGACCAGCCGGTCGACGTCGGCGGAGAAAACGCGGCCCCGACCCCGGTCGAACTGTTCGTGGCGTCGCTGGCCGGCTGCGTCGCGTACTACGCCGGGCGGTTCCTAGCTCGTCACGGCATCACCCGTGAGGGCCTGGGCGTGCACGTCGCGTACCGGATGGCCGCCGACCGCCCCGCCCGTGTCACCGCGATCGACCTGACCGTCACCGTCCCGGCCCGCCTGCCCGCCGATCGACGGCCGGCCCTGCGCGCCGTGATCGAGCACTGCACGGTACACAACAGCCTGGTCGACCCGCCGTCGGTGCGCATCGACCTGGCCGCGTGAGGTCGGCGTGCCAAGCCGGTGCCCCGCACACGGGGTGCGGGGCACCGTGCCGCTGCCAGCCTCGCGTAGTGAGGCGGCTGTTCAGCGGCGGCGCAGCGCGGCCCAGAACCCACGCCGTGGCGCGTCCTGTGCCGGGCGGCACGTGCACCGCTGCAGCTTGGGCACGTCGGCGAGGACCTGCTCGACGTGCATTCCGCATCCCTCGTACGTCGCCTTGCCGCACTTGTCGCAGACGGCCCGCTGGCACATGACGTTCTCCCTTCGCGTGTTCCGCTACACCCAGGCCCGCATAATACCCCCAGGGGTATTATGCGGGCCTGGGTGTGCCGTTCTGGCAAGATTTCAACACCCGTGGCCATGCGCAGCAGTCACCTGCGCGCCCTGCATGCCGATGGCGGTGATGCCGTCGGCTTGGTTTATCCGGCCAGTTGCCCGGCCAGGACCCCAACGCCCATGACGACGACGAACCAGCCGAAGGTGCGGCGTAGCAGGGCGGGGTCGATCCGGCCGGCCAGGCGGCCACCGGCGATGCTGCCGAGCACGGCGACGGCGGTGACCGCGGCGGTCAGGCGCCAGTCGATGCTGACGCTGTGCAGGTAGCCGCCCAGCCCGGCGACAGACTTCATCGCGATGACCAGCAGCGACGTGCCCACGGCCACGGGCATGGGCAGCCCGCCCAGCAGCACGAGGGCCGGTACGACGAGGAAGCCGCCGCCCGCCCCGACCAGGCCGGTGACCAGCCCGACCGCCACCCCCTCGGCGAGGATCTTCACCACCGGCAGCCGCGCCTCGTCGGGCCGATGCGCTGCGGTGATGCCGCGCCGGGAGCGCAGCATCGCGACTGCGGTCACCAGCATCATCGCTGCGAAGGCGACCAGCAGCACGGCGCCGGGGATGAACTGGGCGACGCGGCCGCCGACGTAGGCGCCGGCCATGCCGGCCGCGCCGAACAGCGCTCCGGTGCGCCACTGCACCCGGCTGGCGCGGGCGTGCGGCACGAGCGCGACGGTGCTGGTCACCCCGACCACGACCAGCGACATCGCGATCGCGGACTTCGGTTCGATGTCGGCTAGGTAGACCAGCACCGGGACGGTGAGGATCGAGCCGCCTCCGCCGAGCATGCCCAGCGTCAGCCCGATGGCCACGGACGCGGCCAGGGTGAGGGCGAGCCAGGCGGTCATCGGATGGACCTCCCGCCCCGCGCGGCGAGGGCCTGCCGGACGTCGGCGGCCTTCGCGGGCCGGTTGTAGGGCAGTTTGGCCAGCATCATGCCCATGGCGCAGGTGTCGGTCAGCGCGGCGAACGTCAGACCGGCGCCGATGAACCCGGCCAGGTAACGTGCGGCGGGCAGCCACACGCTGGCGACGATCGACACCAGGACGATGCCTCCGGCGACCAGGCGGACCTGGCGCTCCAGGCTCCAGCGCTGCCGCCCGCGCACCACGGGCGCGCCGGCCGCCAGCCAGGCGTTGAGACCGCCGGTCATCACTGCGGCGCCGGTGACCCCGGCGGCACTGAGCCTGCTCTGGCACTGCCCGGCACGGTTGCCGGACTGGCAGACGATCACCATGGTGGCGCCGGCGGCGGCCACGATGTGCTGCAGGTGCGCGTCGACCTGATCGAGGGGCAGGTTGATCGAGCCGGCGATGTGCGCGGTCTCGTACTCGCCCGGCGTGCGCACGTCGACGAGCAGGGTGTCGGGGTTGGCGGCCAGCAGTGCCCGGGTGGACACGACGTCGATGGCCGCGGGCGCGGTCTGGGTCATGGTCAGGGTTTCCTTCGGGTGTTGTGGGTGGTGGTCAGGCGGCTGCGGCGGCGGCCACGTCGGGGACCCCGGCGCCGGTAAGCACGATCGGCTGGTAGCCCTCGCGCAGCAGGACCGTCGCGGCGATGGCCGCACGGCGCCCCGAGCCGCAGGCAACGAGCACAGGCCGGGCGCGGTCGAGCTCGGCCGGGATGCCGTCGGTGATCAGGTCAGGCAGGAACCGGCACATGGCGCCGTCGATTGACACGGCGGCCTGCTCACTGGGCATGCGCACGTCGAGGACCTGCGCGTGCGGCGCCGTGACGTAGCTGAGGAAGGTGGGCAGGTCGGCCAGCTCGAAACCGGAGGTCGCCGCGGCGGCGAGGTCGTACAAGACCCCGGTGACGGTGTCGATGCCGATCTGCGCAAGCTGGGTCACGGCCTCGGCCACGTCCTGACCGCGGTCGGCCACGAGGACGATCGGGGCCTGGTAGGGCAGCAGCCAGCCGGCCCACGACCCGAAGTCGGTGCCCAGCTCGATGCCGAGCGATCCGGGCAGATGACCCGCGGCGAGCGCGACGCGTGGGCGGATGTCGACCACGTGTGCGCCTGCGGGCAGGCCGGTGATGTCCAGTTCGGGCACGGTGACCGGCGGCATCGGCGGCACGCCGAGGGTGTTGGCCGGGCCCATGTGCCGGTAGAACGCGGGGATCGGCATCGGCTCGGCAAGCAGCCGATCGGCGAACGCCTCGACGTCACCGATGGACAGCAGCGGGTTGGTGTCGACCTCCGTGCCGATGGTGGAGGTGTAGCGGCCGGCGCCGCTGGACGTGCAGAACGATCCCTCGCCGTGAGTGGGCAGAAGCTCGATGTCGCGGGGCAGCCCGGCCAGCCGGTGCAGGGAGCCGTACTGCAGCTTGGCGAGGGTCCGGGCGCGGGGCATGCCCAGCAGGTCGGGCCGGCCGGCCGAGGCCACCAGCAGGCTGCCACCGGAGAACACCGCCACCGGCTCGCCGTCGATGAGCACCAGGTAGCTGGTGTGCTCCGGGGTGTGGCCTGGAGTGTGGATCGGGCGCACGCGCAGACCCTGCCCGCCCTTGATGTCCTCCAGGTGGAACGCCGGGGTGTGCGGGTAGGCTGCGGCCGCCGCGGCGGGCAGGACCAGCTCCGCCCCGGTACGCAGTGCGGCCTGCTCGCCGCCGGAGACGTAGTCGTTGTGCAGGTGCGTCTCCAGGACGAACCGCAGCTGCACGTCGCGCTCGGCGGCGGCGGTCAGGAACCGGTCGATGTCGCGCTGCGGGTCCACGAGCACGCCCCGGCCATCATGTGTGAGCAGGTAGGTCTGGTCGCCCAGACCGGGCGTGCGGAACGAGACGATCTCCATGTCTGATCTCCTTCAATCCTATACCCCAGGGGGTATATAAAAGCGACAAGAGTGCTGTAAGGGATGTACCCCGGGGGGTATCCGAAGTGCCGAAGAATGCCGCCACCCGGTCGCGAGTGGCGGCTGAGGGATCAGGCGAGCGCCAGGAACAGCTTCTCCAGCTCTTCCTCGGTCATCGGTGGCTCTTCGCCGCGCTCACGGGCTCGCTGGCAGTGCCGCATCCCGGAGGCGACCAGCTTGAAACCGGCCCGATCAAGTGCCCGGGAGACCGCCGCGAGCTGAGTGAGCACCTTCTCGCACTCCTCGCCTTCCTCGATCATCGAGATCACAGAAGCGAGCTGGCCCTGGGCACGCTTGAGCCGGTTGAGGGCGTCCCCGGCGAGGGCTTCGTTCAACTGCATGACCCGAACGTACCCCCGGGGGTATCCTTACAGCAAGGCCAATGGCATATCCCACCCGCACGCCCGCGCCAACCACGAGCTAACCGCTGCCGCCGAGTAGTGTCCGCTGGGCGTGGGCCTCGCGTCGCTGCCATCCCCGTCCACCGCCGTCTGGCACCTCGGGCCCGTGCCGGTGCGCGCATATGCGCTGTGCATCATCGCCGGAATCGCGCCGCGCTCCTCCAGCCACGCGACCGCGTCGACGAACGCCCGGCGGTCGGCGCGCCGACTTGCCCGAGGGACCCCGGTACCTGGCCCGCCAGTGATGTGGATGGCGAGCCGGACGCATGAAAGTGGTCTGCCTCACATGTTGTCAGCACGGCCGGTCCGCGCGTGTCTTATGGCCGAACCCCTCGACACAACAACCACTGTGACCTCGCAAGCCACGCCACGCCCGGACTGCGGCAGGTGCCGTATCCCGGACTTCCTGCGAACGGCTCGGAGATCGCATTCACCCACCTAGGGCAAGGAGAGAGCGAATGAACCTCGCGCTGTGGATCGCAGCCGGCCTGCTGGCAGGCGTCGCCCTGCTGGGCGGCATCACCAAGACGTTCGTGCCGAAGGACAAGCTGGCCGCTGCGCACAGCGGTGGCGAATGGCTCCGCCACGCCGGCGCCGGCTTCGTCAAGACGCTCGGGATTCTCGAGTTGCTGGCCGCCGTCGGCCTGACCCTGCCAGGCGTGCTCGGCATCGCGACGTTCATGGTGCCGGTGACCGCCGTCTGCTGGATCGTGCTCATGATCGGAGCGATGATCACACACGGCCGTCTCGGTCAGTATTCGCTGGCACTACTGAACTTCGCCTATCTCGCGACCGCGGCCTTCGTCGCGTGGGGCCGCTTCAGCCTCGAGCCCTTCACCGGATAGAGGCGAAGACATGCCGCTCTCGGCGACCATGGCACCCCCGGCGACAAGGATCGAGACGTGAACCACTCCGCAGATCCGGCGACCGACGCCTTCATCGCTCACCGCAACCTGCTGTTCACCGTCGCGTACGAGATGCTCGGGTCGGCGGCCGACGCCGAAGACGTCCTGCAGGAAACCTGGCTGCGCTGGATCGAGGTCCGACCGCAGCACGTGCGCGACCAGCGCGCCTACCTGGTCCGGATCACCACCCGGCAGTCGCTCAACCGGCTGCGTGCCATGAAACGCCGCCGGGAGGCATACGTCGGACCATGGCTGCCCGAGCCGCTGCTCACCGCACCGGACGTCGCCGACGACGTCGAACTCGCCGAAAGCGTGTCGCTGGGCCTCATGCTCGTCCTGGAGACGCTCTCACCGACCGAACGCGCCGTCTTCGTGCTGCGCGAGGCCTTCGACGTGAGCTACGACGAGATCGCGGCGGCCATCGGCAAGAGCACGGCAGCCGTCCACCAGATCGCACACCGCGCACGCCGGCACGTCGACGCCCGCCGCCCCGTCAGATCGCATCCGCCAGCCAGACCCGGGCGGCTCTGGAGGCCTTCCAACGCGCGGTGGAAACCAGGGACCTGCAGGGCCTGCTCAAAGTGCTCGCTCCCGACGTCGTCCTGGTGGGAGACGGCGGCGGCGTCAAGCAGGCCGCACTGCGGCCGATCATCGGCGCGCAGAAGGCTGCCCGCATGTTCCTCGGTGGTCTGGGCAACGTCGAAGGCACCCTCACCGCTGAACCGACCGTGGTCAACGGCAACCCGGCACTGCTCGTACGCCTGAACGGCGAGGTCGACGGCGTGCTGGCGATCCGGGCCGAGCACACCGGCATCACCGGCCTCTACTATGTCCGCAACCCCGAGAAGCTGACCCGTGTCGCCGACCGCGTCCCGCTCACGCGGCGCTGACGGCGCTTCGCTCCACGGACGAGCTTGCCCGCGTCGTAGCCGCAGCTGGTCTTGTCGACGGTCTCGCTGCGCGTACCGACTGCGAGTCCATGATCGCCGCTGTCGGGGTGGTGTTGCGTCCTTCGGCAGCGCGGACCTGTTCGCGCAGACTGTCGTGCAGGCGGGTGGGAGTGCCGCCGCGGGTCCAGGTCCGGAAGTAGTGGTAGACGGTCGGATGGCGTCGAGGCGGAACGGCACGTCCGGCGCGACCGCTCGGGCATGCCGCGACCCCCGCTTGCCGTTGACGACCGGGCCGGCCCGCTACGGCGACGACCGCAACCGGCTGCGGATCCCGTCGACCGAATCCGCTTCGCGCCTGGAGACGACACCCACGGCTGCCGCTTCACGCTGTCACGTACTTCTGCCTGGACAACGGCACCGCGCAGGTATCAGCCCTCCACGGTCTCCGGGATAAGCGCCCCGCCGCCAGGAACGAGGTCGCGGGACGGACACCGCGACCTGCAGCGCCGTCGCGGGCTTGCCGTGGCGACGCGGTGTCCATAGTGTGCGACAGTCGGTGACGGTGCGGGGAGGACGGACCTTGCGGTTTGGCATTCTGGGCCCGGTCGAGGCGTTCACCGGAGACCACACCGTGCCGCTTGGCCAGCCGCGCCACCGGGCTCTGCTGGCATACCTGCTGCTGCACCCGCACCGCGTCACCACCATCGGCCAGCTGGTCGCGGCCCTGTGGGGCGACGCCGCGCCGGCCTCGGCACGGGACCAGATCCACGTCGGGGTGTCGGCGCTGCGGCGGTCCCTGCGGGCCCTGCCCTGCGGTGCCGCCGTGCTCACCACGTCGGGTGGCTACCGGCTCGGCCTCGACGGCGCGACCGTCGACGCGCACCTGTTCGCCGACGCCGTGGCCACCGCCAAGCAGGCCACGGCCTCGGGCGCCCACGCCCGCGCCGCCGCGCTGCTGACCGACGCGCTGGCGCTGTGGCGGGGCGAGGCCCTTGCCGACGTCCGGGCCGCGTTCGCCGCCGGAGCCCGGCAGCGGCTGAGCGAGCAGCGCCTCGACGCCGAGGAGCAGCTCGCCGACGCAGAACTCGCCCGAGGCCGCCCCGAGCCGGCGATCAGGCTGCTCACCGACCTCGTCGAGCAGCGGCCGTTGCGGGAGCGGCTCGTGGGACGGCTGATGCTGGCGCTGCACGGCTGCGGGCGCAACGCCGAAGCGATGCAGGTGTACGAGAAGCTCCGCCACCATCTGGCCCAGGAGTACGGCGCCGACCCCGGCCCGGCCGTGCGGCAGGTGCACCTGCAGCTGCTGCGCGGCACGCTGCGCGCCTCGCCGCCGGCCGGCCGGGACCTCGGCGCCCGGGTCGTGCCTCGCCAGCTGCCCGCGGCCCCGGCCGGATTCGTCGGCCGCCGCCGCGAATGGGCCCAGCTCGACGGGGTGCTCGCCGCCCAGCGGCCGCACGCTCCCACCGTCGCCGCCGTCGTCGGCACGGCCGGGGTCGGCAAGACCGCGCTGGCCCTGAACTGGGCGCACAGCGTCGCGGACCGGTTTCCGGACGGGCAGCTGTACCTGAATCTGCGCGGGTTCGGCGGCGGCCGGCCCATGAGCACCACCGAGGCTGTGCGGACCCTGATCGACGCTGTGACCGACGACGCGCACCAGATCCCCGAACATCTCGACGCGCAGACAGGACTGCTGCGCAGCCTGTTCGCCGGACGCCGGATGCTGCTCGTGCTGGACAACGTGCGCGACGCCGAGCAGGCCAGACCGCTGCTGCCGGGGTCCGCCGCGAGCCTGACCGTGGTCACCAGCCGCCACCAGCTGCCCGGTCTGGTCGCGGCCGAAGGCGCCGAACCGGTGCTACTGGATCTGCTGTCGGCAGCCGAGGCCCGGGAGCTGCTGAGCGTGCGGCTCGGGCAGCGGCGGGTCGCCGACGCCGGCGCCGCGGTCGACGTCATCGTCGACGCCTGCGCGCGGCTGCCGCTGGCGCTGACCGTCGTAGCCGCCCGGGCGGCGACTTACCCGGCCTTCCCACTGGGGAGGCTGGCCGACGAGCTGCGCCCGGCCCGCCACGGGCTCGACCCGTTCGCCGGTCCCGACACGCAGGCCGGTGTCCGGGCCGCTTTCCGCTGGTCGTACCAGGCCCTGTCGGAGCCCGGCGCCCGCCTGTTCCGGCTGCTCGGCCTGCATCCGGGTCCGGACATCGCCGCGGCGGCGGCGGCCAGCCTGGCGGGGGTCGCCCCGCGGGCGTCTCGGCTGTCGCTGCTCGAACTCGTTCAGGCCAACCTGGTGGCCGAACACACCCCCGGTCGGTGGTCGATGCACGACCTGCTGCGCGCGTTCGCCGTGGAGCTGGCCGAGGAGTCACTGCCCGAGCAGGAGCAGGCGGAGTCCGTACGACGGCTGGTCGACCACCTGCTGCACACCGCGCACGCCGCCGACGCCGTGCTGCAGCCGTTCCGCTCGCCGATCGTGCTGTGCCCGGCGCGCGGCGGCGTGGCCGTGCACCCCGTCAGCGGGCTGGACGAGGCCCTGGAGTGGTTCGACCAGGAGCGTGCGGCGCTGCTGGCGGTGGTGGACCGGGCCGCCGAGGCGGGCTGGGACGCCCAGGTCTGGGAGCTGGCCTGGGTGTTGGAGACCTATCTGGACCGGCGTTCCCGCTGGCGCGAGTGGCACGACACACAGCTGTCGGCACTGGGTGCGGCCGAGCGCCTCGGAGACGTGTCGAGGCGGGCCGGCTCCCACCGCGGCGTGGCCACCGCGCTGAGCAAGATGGGCCGTTACGATGAGGCCTACGGCCACCACCGGCAGGGACTGGCCCTGTCGGCTGCGACCGGCGACGGCCAGGGCGTCGCCCGGTCGCATCGCAGTATCGCGTTCCTGCTGGAGGAGCAGGGCCGGTACGGCGAGGCACTGACCCACGCCCGACAGGCCATGGCCGTGTCGGAGTCGCTGGGCGACGCGATGTCGGCCGCGCGCGCCCGCAACCTCGTCGGCTGGCTCTGCGCGCAGCTCGGCGACCACGTGCAGGCGCTGGAGCACTGCCGTCAGGCGGCGCGGGAGCTGGAGGAGATGGGCAACCGCAACGCACTCGCGCACACTCTGGACAGCCTCGGCTTCATCCACCGCGGCCGGGGAGACGCGGAACTGGCCGTCGCGTACTACCTGCGGGCCGTGCAGCTGTACCGGGAGACCGGTCACCACTACGGCGAGGCCGAGAGCCTGATCCGGCTCGGCGAAACCCATCAGGCGGCCGGCCGGACCGAAGCCGGCGCCCAGGCGTGGGCGGCGGCCTCGGCGATCCTGGACGACCTGCCCGACGCGGCGGCGGCGCAGCTGAGAGGTTGCATCCCGATCTGACCTGCGGGGGCGGGCTGGGACCGGACCCGCCCCCGCAGGGCTCAGAGGGTCGTCGTGCAGGCGTACGGCGTCCACGCCGAGTAGCCGCTGGCGTTGTATGAGCGGATCGCGAAGCACATGTACGTCCGCGATGCCAGCCCGCCCCACGTGTAGCCGGTGACGTTCGCGCCGACGGTGACGGTCGTGACGCCGTTGTAGATCTGGAAGCCGGTCTCGTTGGACGACCGATCCTGCCACGTCACCCTGATCTGCGAGGTGTTGAGCGGTGTCGCGGACTGTCCGGTCGGCGCCGCGGGCACCGCGGGCGCGGCCGGCGTCGTCGCGCAGGCGTAGGGCGTCCACGCCGAGGCTCCGGCGAGGCTGACGGCGCGGACCGAGAAGCACATGTAAGTGCCTGCGGCCAGGCCGCCCCAGGTGTAGTTGGTGACGTTCGCGCCGACGGTGACGGTCGTGACACCGTTGTAGATCTGGAACGACGTCTCGTTGGACGACCGGTCCGACCACGAGACGTTGATCTGCGAGCTGCTCAGCGCGATGGCGTACGGGCTGGTCGGCGCCGCCGGGACCGTCGGCGTCGTCGTGCACGCGTAGGCCGTCCACGCGGAGTATCCGGCGAGGTTGTAGGAGCGGACGCGGAAGCACATGTAGGTGCCGTTGGCCAGGCCGCCCCAGGTGAAGGTGGTGCTGTTGGCCCCGACGACCTGCGACGTGCTGCCGTTGGAGATCTCGAATCCGATCTCGTTCGTGGATCGGTCCGCCCAGCCGACCCTGATGCTGGTGCCGCTGGCCACGACCGCGGTCGGGCTGGCGGGCGCGGCCGGGATCGTCGGCGTGGTGGCGCACGCGTTGGCGGTCCACGCGGAGTATCCGGCGAGGTTGTAGGAGCGGACGCGGAAGCACATGTAGGTGCCGTTGGCCAGGCCGCCCCAGGTGAAGGTGGTCGTGTTCGCGCCGACGACCTGCGAGGTCGACCCGTTGGAGATCTCGAAGCCCCACTCGTTGGCCGACCGGTCGGCCCAGGTCACCCTGATGCTGGTGCCGCCGGCCACGGCGGCGGTGGGGGAGGTGGGTGCGGCCGGGACCGTCGGCGTGGTGGCGCAGGCATTGCCCGCCCAGGCCGAGTGGCCGACCAGGTTGCGTGAGCGCACCTGGAAGCAGCGGGTCACGCCGTTGGCCAGGCCGGGCCAGGTGTACGACGTGGACCCGGCGGCGAGCGCGACGGTGGTGGTCCCGTCGCTGACGTCGAAGGCAGTCTCGTTGCTGGAGTTGTCGACCCAGTCGACGCGAACGCTCGTGCCGGTCACTACCGTGGCGGTGACGCCGGAGGGGGCCGCGGGCGGTGACGGCGTGGTCGCGCACACCGGTCCCGCCTCGGCGGACGCGCCATAGGAGTTGAACGCCCGCACGCGGTAGCACCGCGTGCTGCCCGGGGACAGGCCGGTCCACGTGTGGCTGGTGGCGTTCGCGGGCGTGGTCATCGAGGTCGCGCCGTCGGTGACGGAGAAGCCGTCCTCGGTGTTCGACCCGTCCACCCACGCGATCTTGATGCTGGTGCCGTCGGCGGCCGCGGTCGCGGTCGCGCCCGTGGGAGGTGCGGGCTTGCCCAGGAAGGTGAACTTCCACTGGTCCTTGCCCGGGTAGCGCAACCCGTTGACGATCTTGTTGACGCGCCAGACGTACGTGCCGACCGGCAGCGGCGGGTAGAACGTCGTCAGGGGCAGCGCTAGGCCGGTGGTGCTGCGCGTCATCGTGTACGACGGCGCGTTGGACGGCGCGAGCACCACCTCGTAGGTCGTGCCGGCCGTCTGCGCCGCTCCGGCCGCCGCCACACCCGCACGCGCCGCGGCCAGGGCCGCCGTGTCACGCCACTCCAGCTGCTCGGCGTCGGTGTTGTAGGCGCCGTCGGTCGCTCCGGCGCAGTGGTCGTGCACGTAGCCGGTGCGGGCCAGGCGCGCGCCGCCGCTGTCGTCGTACAGCCCGAAGCGCCGCCCGGGATCGCCGAAGTCCTTCAGCGTGAACCAGGTCCCTGCCACGACGTTCGGCATGGCCGCGATGTGGTCGAAGGCGCTGACCAGGTTGAAGCACTGCTCGGCCGCGGTGGTCTCCTCGCCGTGGTCGGGAGCTCCGCCGTCGTCGGGCAGCCGCCAGCCGAACTCGGTGAGGTAGACCGGCTCCCCGGCGAACTCGTAGGCGCTGTTCGACGTGAACTGGTACACCATGTCCCACAGCGGCTGATGGGTGCCGGTGTCGCCGGTGTAGGCGGCACTGTCGATCGCGTTGACGTACGGGTGCAGGCCGATGCCGTTGACCGCGTCGCGCAGGTTGCCGTAGTCGAAGTGGTCGGTCCACTCCGGATGCGCGCCGATCTCGGTGCTGACCCGTTGCAGGTAGGCGATCGGGTCGTTGGGCGTCACGCCGCCGCTGACGACCTTCACGGCCGTGCCGCCGCAGTGGTGGATCTGGTCGGAGGTCCGGGCGAGCAGCTCGGCGAACGCGGCCTCGGACAGGTATGAGCCGCCGGGCAGGTTCGGCTCGTTCCACACCTCCCACGCGTCCACGCCGGCGTACGCGCCGTCGCAGGCGATCGCGGCGGCATGCGCGGCGAAGTCGACAGGGGCGGCGGCTGACGCGAAGCTGCTGCTCAACAAGCCGATGATCTTCATGTCCGGGTCCAGGGCGCCGAGCAGGTTCGCGTACGCGCCGCGGGCGCAGCCGGTGGTGTCGGCCGCGCCGCGCAGGTCCAGGCGTAACCAGCCGCTGCGCTGCTGCACCTCGGCGTCGGCGAGCAGCAGGCTGCCGGAGTCGGTGTACGCGCATCCGTTGTTGAGGTCGATGACATCGCCCGCCTGGATGCCCTGGCGGGCGCGGAACGTGACCGCTGCGGCGGGCGTCTGCCCGGCCACCTGGACGAAGGCGGCGCCGAGCAGCGCGGTGCACAGCGCGGCCAGGGCCGCGCGCGGGCGGAGGCGGCGGCGACGGGGTCTGAGCATGGATGGCCTTTCCGGGGCGGGGGAGTCGGTGGCGGGGGCGGGCCGGATCACGGGCATCGCGGCACGCTCGGGATGAAGCCGGTGTATCCGGTGTACGTGTTCACGTCCGGCACGAACTGGTTGGTGCCGATGCGATTCCAGACGTTGCTGGTGCCCCACTTGCCGCTGATCGACTGGCCGGCCTTCTGGCAGTAGATGGTCACGTAGACGCCGTCGTTGCGGGACCCCGTGACGGCGAACGTCGTGCCCGGACCGGCGTAGAGGTTCTGCGGGCCGCTGTTGGCCGTGTCGATGTACCCGGCGCCGGTCCGCGCCCCCTCGCAGGCGTTGCTGCTGGTGTAGTTCTTGCTGCCGTAGTACAGCGCCTCGACGCCGTCGAACTTCACCCGTACCGAGCTGCCGTTGAGGCGCTGCTCGTAGTGCAGGTGCGGCCCGGTGGACGCCCCGGTCGAGCCGACGGTCCCGACGATCGTGCCGTAGCCCACCTGCATGCCGACCGAGACGTACCAGTTGTTGAGGTGCGCGTAGTAGGTCGTGTAGCCGCTGCCGTGGTTGACCCGAACGTACCTGCCGTAACCGCTCGTGCCCTGGTCGCCGACGACGTCGACGGTCCCCGGGGCGCTGGCGTACACGTAGTCGTCGACGTCGTCGGCGCGGTTGAAATCGATCGCGTTGAGCGGGCTGTGGTCGGTGCGGGTCTGCCCGCCCCACACCTGCCCGCACGGGAACGGCACTTTGAAGACCGGCGCGGCCAGCGCCGGAACAGCGGGCACAACGATCGCGGCGGTCACGAGCACCGTCACCAGCGCTCCTGGCAGGAGTCTGCGCATGAGTCGTCACTCCAATCGGGACATGCGGAAGCTGCGGTGCTCCGCTCGCCTGGCGGCGGAGACCGTGCGCACATCCTGGGGCAGGCGCCTTATCGCCTGGCTTGCCGAAAGCTGGCGACATCCTTGCCGGGGTGATCGGCTACATGTTGATCATCGTCGGCGCGGTCGCGGCTCGGCTTCGCAGGGCGCCCCTTACCTGAGCGAAGTCACTTCGACGCGTGTCCGGTGTGCGTGCGGGTGCGCTCCGCTTTGGCGCGTCGTACGCCTGCTCGAAGGACTCGGCCAGGCGTGGGGTCTCGGCGACGAGGTGGTCCGGGGCGAGGTGCCGAAGTTCGCGGCTGCGGATGAGTTGTTCGCGGAAGCGGGCGGGGACGCCGGCCAGGAACACCGGGATGCCCCACGCCTGGAGCTTGCTGGCGCGGTCGTCGAGGGCTTTGAGGACCGTGGCCGAGGGCACCTCGACCGAGCCGCCTCCCACACGCCGCTGCCGGTCCGGGTGAACTGCATCAGGCGGCTGGACCGGTGACGCTGATCGAGGTGAGCAGGATGGACAGCCCGGCGCCGAGGATGATCGCGTACTGTAGCGGCATCGCCGTCGTCGCCAGGAACGTGATGATCATCGCGCTCGCCGACGGCCGGGAGGTGTGCAGTACGAGCTTGATGTCGTGCACGCGCTTCTCCAGCAGTTCGGTGCCGACGACGAGCATGATGCCGCCGATGACCGCCATCGGGATCCAGTCGGCGGCCAGGCCGACCGGCAGCACGATCACCGCACCGGGCGGTGGCGATCCTGGACGAACTCGGCCGTGCCGACGCGGCCACCATCCGCGGCAAGCTCGGCTGAGCGTCCCGTACCCGCCCGGCGACTCCCGCGCAGCCGCGCCTCGGTCGAGGACGGTCTGCCGGGCCCATGGCTGACGTCCTGTCTGCGCGCAGGTGGGGGCCGGGCAGGCGACGGGGCGTCCGCCCGGCCGAGGATCAGCGGACGATCCTGAACTGGAACATCGGGGTGCCCAGCGCTCCGTACAGGCGCAGCCAGATCGGCAGCAGCAGCTCGGTCCCGCGAGCGGTGGTGATGTCGCCCAGGTCGATGACGTCGGTGTGGCCGAACGACTCCAGCAGTGCGGTCACGGTCTTCTTCGCCGCAGCGTCGTTTCCGGAGACGAACACCGAATGCTCGCCGCCGGCGAGCCGGCCGGGGTTGACCATGAGCAAGGCGTTCATGGTGTTGAGAGACTTGACGACCTTCAGGTCGGGAAACGCGGCCTGGATCTGCTCGCCGAGGGAGTCGGTGTCCTTGACGAACAAGCTGGGCGGGAAGCCCTGCGAGAAGTCGAGCGGGTTGGCGATGTCGAGCAGGACCTTGCCGGCGAGGTTGTCGCGCCCGGCCGCCTCCAGGGCGGGGAGCGACACGTCACCGGAGGTCGCGTTGACGATCAGCTCCGCGTCCGCGGCAGCCTGGGCGAAGGTTGCCAGGGTGACCGCAGGGTGGGCGGTGGCCCAGTCGCGGTACGGCGGATTGCCCATGCCGTCGGGTTCGGTGCGGGCCATCGTGGTGGCGACGTCGCGGGTGCCCACGGTCACGTCGTGGCCCAGCTCCGTCAGCCGGCCGGCGAGCGCCTGCCCGACCATACCCGTGCCCAGTACTGCGATCTTCATGGTTGTGCTCCTTGACGTCCGTGTGGGGTGGGCCACCCCGTGCCCAACGAAACTAACAGACAGGTCTGTCTGTAGCTATCGGGTGGAAGTCTCATATGCGGCCAGGGTCACGCAGCAGTCGGGCTCCTCCGGGTAGCATGGCTAGACAGACATGTCTGTAGCATGGGAGGGACGTCGGCTACCCGGAGGTGAGAGCCATGACACAGGCAGGCGCTGCTGCGCAGCCCGCGCGCGAGCGCATCCTCGGCACGGCGTTCCGGCTCTTCTACGCCCACGGTCCCCGCGGTGTCGGCGTCGACACCGTCATCGCCGAGTCAGGCGTGGCCAAGGCCACCTTCTACAAGCACTTCCCGCGCAAGGACGACCTGGTGCTGGCATACCTCGACAAGGTCGACCAGGGCTGGTTCGGCGGTCTGCGCGCCGCCGCCCGCGCCGCCGGCGAGGACCCCAGAATGCAGCTGGTCGGCATGTTCGACGCGCTGAGCACGGCATGCCGCCGCGAGGGCTATCACGGCTGCGCCTTCATCAACGCCGCCGCTGAAAGCCCCACCGGCGGCGACGTGCACACGCGCACCGTCGAACACAAGCGGATCGTCCGCGCATGGGTGACCGACCTGGCCCGCAGGGCCGGCGCCGCCGACCCTGCCCTGCTCGCCCGCCAGCTCACCCTGCTCATCGACGGCGGACTCGGCGACGGTGTCCTCGAAGCCGACCCTGCCACCCCCGCAGCCGCCAAAGCGGCCGCACAGGCCCTGGTCGACGCCGCCTGCCACGGCGACTGATCCCGTTCGCGACGGCAACCGGCCTCGGTCTGTCAGAAGCTGTGGCCGCCGGCGCACACGAGCACTTCACCGGTGATGTAGTCGGATTCCGGGCTGCACAGCAGGTAGGCGGCCCCGGCGTCTTCGCCGAGGGTGGTCCGGCGCCCGCGTGGGTGACCGGGAGCGGGTTTGCCTTGAGTGACCGAGGCGACTTGCACCGCCGGCAGCGGTGGTCAGCAGAATTCGGCTGGCGGTGAGGCCGTCGGCCGTCGAGGATGTCGCCGTGGCGAAGCAGCAAGTGCTGGCGAAGGTGGAGGCCGACCTGCGCCGCGGGCATGTCCATCCGGCGATGCAGCGCTTGGCGAGCCTGACCGCCGCGTACCCCGACGACCTCGATCTGCGTGCCCGGCGTGCGGCGGTGTATCGGCAGGTCGGCAACCTGGTCGAGGCCGGGCGATGGGGGTTCCTCAGCGAGGACGCCGCTGCGGAGGAGATCAGCGCGTTCGAGAAGGCCCATCCGGGTGCCTGGAGACGCTTGCTGCTGCTGAAGGTGAATGCCGACCCTGCCGACGAGCTTGGGCCGGTGGCGGGCGCGCGGTTCGCTCGGCTGGTCGAGCAGGCGGAACAGGAAGGCCCGGCGCCGGTCGCCTGGACTGAGGTTGGACCCCGGCCCCAGTTCCCCGGCTCGTGGCGTGACGAGATGCCGTGCCTGGTGGCAGCGGCGGTTGGGCTGATCGTGGTTGGCCTGGCTGTCTTCGGGCTGGTCAGCTTGATCCGGTGGGCGCTATAGGTCCGCCGCCCGATTCCGTCGCGGTAGCGGTGCAGCCGGGCCACGTACTCGCCCGGCATCCCCGTCCACGTGCCGCAACTCTGTGGTTTCGTGAAGCCGCAGGTGTCGACGGCCCATGGCGCAGCTGCGTGCGACATGGTTTCCACCACCGTCGACATCGACTGCGCGGCGGCGCTGACCTACGCCGAGGACTCGTTCGGGCCGTACCTGGGGTGGCCCCGGTCCGGAAGGCGACCACCTGCGGCAACGCCGAGGGCTTCGCCACCTGCACCGCGGGCAACCCGTGGGTGTCCAGCCCTCCGCAGACGGCTGGCTCTGGGTGCAGGGCAGCCCGGCCATGCTGTCGGTCGCGCACTGCGGCCGCTACACCCACCGCATGGTCACCGGCGAGGGCCACCCCATCGGCACGGTGGGCAACGCCGCCGAGTACATCGACGCAGGCTACGTCGATGCCTCGCCCGGCACCAGGTGTTCGACGGCGGTGTCGGAACCGGTGAGTTCACCAAGGGCGTTGTCGGCGCGCAGCGCAACTTCTGGGGCGACTTCATCTGCACCTGCGGATCCTGGTCAGGCGCACGCTGCAACATCAAGATCACCGGGACGAGTCACCGGCTGCGCTACCGATTCCCCGACGGCACCCTGCACTGGGTCAACTACCTGGTCACCGCCCAGCAGATGGCCGGGCAGAACGCCGCCGGGGAGGGCGACAGCGGCGGACCGGTGTTCTTCCTGGACGCCAACCCGTCCAACGTCCGCGCGCGTGGACTCATCGCGAGCGCCAACCTCGCCTACCCGGCCAAGTGCACGGGCGTCGACGACGGGCGACGCTGCGCATCCCGGTTCGCCTTGGTCGACCTGGCACTGCACCTGCGCTCCTACGACCTGACGCTGCTGACCAGCCGCTGACGACCGCGATGCCGTCATGCCGCCCCGCGGCCGACATGACGGCAGCAGGCGCCGCTGCCGCTTGCGCACGATGTGCGGCTCGAACGTGCCGGCCACGTCCCGCGGCACCCGGACCTCGACCGGCTCGACATCGGTCCGGGCCCAACCGGGCCTGGCTCAGCTCACTGTCAGGCGGCCGCCTTGTAGATGTACCACTCCTGGTTGGCCTGGCCGTCCAGGCACTGGTAGATCTGCACCTTCGTGCCGTCGGCGACGCCGTAATCGACCCGGTTGTCCACGTCCAGGCAGGGCCAGCCCTCCCCGCCGTAGGCGACGATCTTGTAAACGGGCCAGTCGAGGTCGTGGTTGACGGGGATCAGTAGCCACTTGCGGTTCTGCGACGGCGAAGCCGAACACTGCCGCTGGCGCACCACGGTCCCGTTGGCGGTGCTGTCCCATGTCAGGCAGCTGGACAGATAGTGCGCCGGCTGGAACCGGACCACCGCCGGGGCGAGCACGGAACCGGTGTAGGGGCCGGGTTTGAAGACGAACGGCGCCTCAAGTTCGGTGATGGCCCACAGCTGGTTGTTCTGCGCGTAGGGCAGGCAGGTCCACTGCTGCACCCGCACGCCTTCGTAGGTGCCGTTGTTCTGGGCGTTGTCCACGTCGAGGCACTTGTCGGTGTGGGTCGGGCCGACGGGGCTACCAGCGCGCCGACGGTGCCGGCAACGACAGCCGACACGACCGCGACGATGCCCGAGACGATCCTTCTGAATGACATGCTGTAGGTATGTCGATGCATCAAACAATCTCATACCGGTCCGCGAGATGCGTCCCTTACTGGTAACAGCTCAAGGAAGTCGACCGGACTATCGCACGAAGCGGACACGCCAGGCCACCGGGCATAGCTGCTGCAATGGGCATGACCGGCTCGGCGGTGCGCAGCAGGTCAAGGTTGCCGAGCAGCCATTGGGTCAGCTCAGCGCCGATGGCCTCCACCATGGGGCCGGTCGCGCATGATGCGCCAGAACCCCCACACCCCACCGGTGGAGGAATGATGAGGGGTCCTTTCCGGGGTCGCTTGCGCGCTGCCGCTGGGTGCGGCGGCGGTCGCGATCGCCCGTACCGGTGTGTTCCCGAGGCGGCTGGCCTGGCTGGCCGGCGTCGTCGCCGTCGTACGGGTGCGGCACGCTTGGCCAGAGCGCTCAGGCCGCCCGCCCGGGTGCCGGAAGGTGGCTGGTGAACCAGTCGCGGGCCAGCTCGGCGGCGGCCTGCAGGGTGCCGGGCTCCTCGAACAGGTGGGTCGCGCCGGGCACCACCGACAGGCGGTGCTCGCACCGCAGCATCGCGGCGGCGGCCTGGTTGAGCTGCCGCACCGCAGTGTCCAGAGCGCCCACGACGAGCAGGGTCGGCGCCTGCACGAGGCTCAGCCGGGGCGCGGCAAGGTCCGGGCGGCCGCCGCGGGATACCACAGCGGCGATGCCGGCGTCAGGCTCGGCGGCGGCCCACAGCGCGGCCGCGGCGCCGGTGCTGGCGCCGAACAGGCCCACCGGCAGTTGCGCGGTGTCCGGCCGGTCTCGGACCCAGGCCAGGGTGCCGCCGAGCCGGCCGGCGAGCAGTTCGATGTCGAACACGTTGCCACGGTCGGCCTCCTCGTGCACGGTGAGCAGGTCGAACAGCAGGGTGGCCAGGCCGGCGCGGTTCAGGACGGCGGCGACGTAACGGTTGCGAGGGCTGTGGCGGCTGCTGCCACTGCCGTGGACGAACACCACCAGCCCGGCGGCGCCGGACGGCACTGTGAGCCGGCCCGCCAGGCGTGTGTCGCCTGCCATGACGGTGACGTCGGCGTCGAGGGCCGGCGGGTCCGAAACATCGCCGGGCGGGTCGTCGGGCGTGATCGGTGACGCGGCGGCGGGCTGGCCGGCAGCCTGCTGGAGCAATGCCGCGACCTGCTCGTCGGTGGTGGCGTGGAAGTCGTCGTAGAACTGGCCGACCGCAGCGAAGTACGCCGGAACGTCCACGCAGACCACGTCGTCGGCGACGTGTGACAGCTGCTCCACTGCCGACGGCGAGGCGACCGGCACGGCGAGCACCACCCGGCCGGCGCCGTGGGCGCGGGCCACCTCGCAGGCTGCGCGGGCGGTCGCCCCGGTGGCGATGCCGTCGTCGACGATCACCGCGGTCCGCCCGTCCAGCGGGACGCGGGGGCGCAGCCCGCGAAAGCGGCGGACCCGGTCGTCGACCTCGGCGCGTTCGTGTCGCTCGACCGCGGTCAGCTCGCGCTCACCGACGCGGGCCGCCCGCAGGACGTCGGTGTTGAGCACGAGCGCGCCGTCTTCCCCGACGGCGCCCATGGCGACCTCGGGCTGGAACGGAACACCGAGCTTGCGCACCACGATGACGTCCAGCGGCGCGCCCAGCACGCGGGCGACCTCGGCGGCCACGGGCACGCCCCCGCGGGGCAGCCCGAGCACGACCAGATCCGTCCCGCGCAAGTGCTCCAGCCGCCGGGCCAGCCGCCGGCCGGCGTCGACACGATCGCGAAAAGACATCGGTCCCACCTCGCCGCCACCCGGATTCGTCACTGTCCAGTGTCCTGCTCGCACCCCGGTGGCAGCCCTGGAATGCACGAGCTTGAACGCGTCAGCAGGCACGTCGGCGTCTGCGAGCTGCTGCGCCCCGACGCTGGTCATGATCAACGTGCTCTGGCTGGCGCCGTCGGGGTTCGGCCCGAAGCCGGTCACGGACCCCTGGGAACTACCGAACTGGCCGCGTGGCGCATCCTCCACCGTCGCGCCCCCGCCCGTGCGGCCCGGTGCGGTGGAAACCCGGCGATCTGACCCAGGACGGCGCGCCGGGCGAGACCATGTGGGAAACGGCCAGTGGCGCTCCCGCAGCAGCTGAGCGCGGGTTGCCGGGCCCGCCGTGGTCACCGCGAGTCGTCGTCGATCTGGAGACCGAGGGGACAGCTGGGTCCCGTCACCTGCGCATGATCAGAATGCTGCCGCCGAAACCCGAGGAGTGGAGATGCCCGACGACATCGAGACGATCGTCCGCGCCGCGCTGCACGAGGTCGCGCCCGACGCCGACCTGTCCGCGCTGCACCCGGACGCGGACCTGCGCGAGACCCTCGGGCTGGACTCGGTGGACTTCCTGCGCCTGGTCGAACTCCTGTCCGCCCGCACCGGCCACCGCGTCGACGAGGAGGACTATCCGTACCTGACGACGCTGGCCGGCGCGGTGTCGTTCCTCAGCTGGCCGCCGCGCCGATAACGCGGCCGACTCACCGACCGATCCAACGGTGCAGACGGCAAGCGATCACCTTGGCCGGTACGGACGAAAGTCCTGCTCATCGCCGCCACAGGGCCTGGCGGAGCGGTGCCGGACAGGCGTGCAATGGAAGGTGGCACCGACACGGAAGGAGGAGAGGTCATGACCGCGCTGATGCCGCGCCTGTTCGGCGACCTGAGTGAGTGGTTCGAAGGCGAGCACCCGCTGTTGTCCGGGCACATCATCCGGGTGGAGGACACGGCCACCGACCAGGAGTACAAGATCCGGGCGGAGTTGCCCGGCATGGACCCGGAAAAGGACATCCAGATCTCCGTGGACGCCGGTGTGCTTTCGATCCACGCCGAGCGCCGCACCGAGGAGAGGGCCAAGGGCCGCTCCGAGTTCCACTACGGCATGCTGCAGCGGTCGCTGCGGCTTCCCGGCAACGCCGATACCGACAACATCAAGGCCGGCTACGACAAGGGCATTCTCGAGGTCACCGTGCCTTTGAAGGCGAACGAGCCGACGGGCCGGCAGATCCCGGTCACCGGTAGCTGAGTCACAGAATGCACGCGGCGCGGTGAAACCGGGCACCGCGCCGCACGACTTGGGGAGGCGAACCCGTGGGCGGTCCCGTCGTGGTCGGAGTGGACTGGTCCGCGCACTCGAACTACGCCGTGCGGCTGGCTGCGGCGCAGGCGCAACGACGCCGGCGGCCGCTGCGGATCGTGCACGCCGCAGGTGCCGGCGGTGACCTGGCGCTACGCGCTGAGGACGTCGGGCTCGAGGACGCCGCGCGCCTCGCGGGCGAGACCGCGCCCGGGATCGACGTGAGCACGGCGACCGTCGCCGCGGAACCGGCGGCGGTGCTCATCCAGGAGGGCCGCGACGCAGACCTGGTGGTGGTCGGCGACCGCGGGCTGGGCGGGTTCACCGGCCTGCTGCTGGGCTCGGTGTCGCTGCACGTGGCCACACGCTGCCCGCAGCCCGTGCTCGTCGCCCGCGGCGAAGAGCACCCGCACGGCCAGGTCGTGCTCGGCGTCGACGGAAATCCCGGAACGGCGCGCGCGGTGGAGGCCGCCTTCACCGAAGCAGCGCTGCGCAGCTCGGACCTGTACGCGGCACACGCGTGGACCGGGCCGCCACCGACCGGCCCCGGCGACCTGCTGCCCCTGGCTTATGAGGACGACGAGATCGAGGACCAGGAGCGCCGCCTGCTCGCCGAGGCGCTGTCAGGCATGCGGGAGCGGTTCCCGGACGTCACCGTGCGGGAAGCGGTGGTCAAGGGGCGCGCCGCACGGTCGCTGGTGCACCTGAGCGAGACGGCGCTGCTGATGGTGGTGGGCAGGCGCGGCCGCGGTGGCCTCACCGGCCTGCTGCTGGGCTCGGTGAGCCAGCAGTTGCTGCACCACAGTGCGTGCCCCGTGCTCATTGTGCCGACGGATGTCGATCAGGACGAGGCCGTCGCCCCGCTGTCGGTAGGAGTGGCCTGACACATCTCCCGTCCGCCCTACGAAGGGACCGTCCATGGAAAAATCGTCGTTGACGGCATTGGCGACCCAGCTCATGGACGCCGCACGCGGCTCGTCCAGTGGGCGTAGCGCGCAGACGGTCTACGGAGGACCCGCTCGCATACTGGGTCAGACCGTCTTGGCGCTGCGTGCTGGCGAATCCCTGGCCGAACACGAGAATCCGGGCGAAGCCAGCCTGTACGTGTTGCAGGGACGCGTGCGTCTTGCCACCCGGGATGCCTCAGACGAAGGCGTCACCGGGGATCTGCTGGTTGTGCCGGACAGCCGTCATACGCTGACCGCGACCGAGGATGCCGTCGTGCTTCTCACCGTGGCCAAGCACACGTAGCCGAGCTGCTCGGCGCGCCCGCGGGCACTCGATGCGGAGCGCTCTGAGACCTGTCTGACACGGCTTCGATCATCGAGACAACGGAGACGAGCCGGCCATGAGCCCGCTTCAGGCGGGTGATCGTTCGCCGGTGTTCACGGCGACCGTGCCGCTGTTGCCGTCGACCCTGATCCGATCGCCGGTGCGCAACAGTGTCGTGGCGCCGGTCACGCCGGCCACGGCGGGTATGCCGTACTCCCGGGCCAGGACGGCGCCGTGGGAGATGACGCCGCCGACCTCCATCACCAGTGCCCCGGCCAGCAGGAAGAGTGGGGTCCAGCCCGGGTCGGTCGACGCGGCGACGAGGATCTCGCCAGGACGCAGCCGAGCACCGACAGGCGAGTCGAGCACGCGCGCTAAGCCTTCGTACGTTCCGGGCGACACCGGCGTCCCCCTCAGCGCGTCCCCAGCGCCGGACTCGGCAGCCGGGCCGTAGACAGCCTCGCCGTCGCTGACCAGGATCCGCGGGATGGCGCGGCGGCGCAGCTCCCGCTCATAGTCGCGCCGGTTGGCCACGGCGATGTCGCGCAGCTGCGACGGGGCGCCGTGCCTGATGTCGGCCGGGTCCAGGAAGTACACATCGTGGGCGTCGTCGAGCAGTCCCTGCGCTGCCAGCTGCTCGCCGATGTCGCCGAGGACACGGCGGCCCAGCGCCAACACCCGCACCATGTCGAACTTGGGCCGCTCCCGTAGGCCGGCCAGTTCGCGGTGGCGGTCCAGCAGCAGCCGCAGCAGCCCGGCGGCGAGCGGCCCGGCCGGCCGGCGAACCTCGTGCACCAGCGCAGCGGCCGCGGTAACGGCCGAGCTGGCGCCGCCGCGGAACCGGTCCTGCGCGCGGCCGCCGTCGGCGTCGCGGTAACCCTCGATGAGTTCCACGACGTAGCGCGGATCGTCGGCGAGGCGTGGCAGACCCAGGTCGATCTCGCGGTCCGCGGCTCGGTGGCCGAACCGGTCGAGGAAGCGGATCACCTGTGGGTCGTCTGCGGCAGGCGTGGCGGCGGCGGCGTATCCGTCGGCCAACCTTGCCAGCTCCTCGCCCATCGCGAGAGTCGGGTCGTGAGGCGGCCAGCGCAGCACCGGCTCCAGGCGGCTGCTGTCGCCGGTCCACAGGCCGGCCAGCCGCTGCAGGGCGACCCGGATGAGCAGTTCGGCGTAGACGGCGGGGACCTGCTCCAGAACGAGGTCGAGGGCGGCCCCGGGGAGGACCTTGTCAACGAAGTCGAGCCGCCGCCGCACGGTCGGCAGATGTGCGGCCTGCCGATGCAGGGCCGCCAGTCGCCGCTCGGTGCGGTCGAGCACGCGGTCTCGGCAGTGGGCCGGGAACGCCAGCGTGGCCAGCAGGCTTGCCAGCACACCGGGCAACCAGGCCGCCATGGCACGGGCCGGTCCGAGGCCGCAGGCGGCGGGCAGCCGGCCGGCGTTGGCTCGTAGCCACTGCCGCAGCGCGGCGGCCGCTGCGGGGTCTTTCATGCCGAGGCCGGAGGCTACAGCGGCGGCCATACGGGGTCGCCGCAGGAACGCGGTGAAGTCGGCGTAAAGCCGTCCGGCCAGGACCGGCAGCCAGTCTCGTGCGCCGGCCGAGGGCTGCGTCCCGGAACCGGACCAGTGGGTGATCCAGTCACCGGCAAGGTGCCGGAAGAACGCATTGCCGGCCGGGGTCATCGGCTCGGTGATGCCCTGGCCGATCAGCATCAGCGGCAGGTACACCCGCAGCCCGCCACGCGGCGGGGGCAACGGGAACAGGGTGGTGATCGGCCGCGACTGCAGCAGGTGACACCGGCCTTCCGTGACCGCCCACTCGACGTCCTGCGGCCCGCCGAACAGCTCGGCCGCACGCAGCCCGAGAGTGACCAGCTCGGCTCGTGCCGTGCGGGACAGTGGCGGACCGGCAGCGGGGGCCGACAGCACCGCCCGCGAGCCGGCGTCGATGATCCATCGCGCCGGCGTCACCCGGCCGCCGACCACCGCATCCCCGAGGCCACCGGCTGCCTCCAGCACGACCCGGTCCCGCCGGCCGGACACCGGATCGGCGGTGAACAGCACCCCGGCGACCTCGGCGTCGACCATCCGCTGCACCACGACCGCCACCGCGACCGTTCCGTGGCCGATGCGCTGCCGCTCGCGGTAGGCCATGGCCCGCGCGGTCCACGCCGACGACCAGCAGCGGCGCACGGCCTCACACAATTGGCCGACTCCGGCCACGTTCAGCACACTGTCCAGCTGCCCCGCGAAGCTGGCCGAGGGCAGATCCTCGGCCAGCGCCGACGACCGCACCGCAACCGGCCCGCTGCCCAGGCGCCGGTAGGCCGCACCGATCTCCTCGCCAAGCTCTGCGGGAAACGGCGCCACACCGAACAGCGCACGCACCGTCGCCGACACGCCGTCCAGCGACGCGCCCGCCACCGGGCCTGCGACGAGCTCGGCGATGGCCGGGCCGATCCCCGCCTGCTCGACATACCGGCGGTAGGCGTCCGCGGCCACCACGAACCCGGCCGGCACGGGCAGTCCGTGCCGTGCCATCACCGCCAGGCGAGCACCCTTCCCGCCCGCGAAAGCCGACCGGGTCGCCCGCCCGTCGGTCAACCACGCGACGGTCGCCGTCGCGGTTCTCGCCATACCCGACATCCCCAGCGGTGTTCTGGGCCAGGCCTGCGGGCCTGGCTCATCACGATCGTACGGACCGTCTCCGGCCCTCGTGGCGGAACCGCGGTCCGGCTGAGGGCCGTGCCTGATCGGCGCGGCCGTTCTCGGCGACCCGGTCGCCGACACATCGGACACGGTGATTCCTCCTGGTGCGCGGCCGGCTGCGCATACCGTGTAAGCATGGACGTCGCAGCCCCTGAGGCGCGCAGGGCGTGGGCGGAGTCGGCGCGTGACGAGCTCGCCAGGCCCTCGGTGCCGGCGCAGGCACTCGTCAGTCCGTCGTGAGCGCGACGGCCGCAGCTCGCCCGGCGAGCGCCGGGGTGCTGCGTGTCGACCAGGTCGACGCGGTGGTGTTCGACCTCGACGGCGTGCTGACCGACACCGCGCAGCTGCACGCCGCCGCGTGGAAGCAGGCCTTCGACGACGTCCTGCGCGCTCACGAGGGCGCGGGTTTCACACCGTTCGACCCCGACGCCGATTACCGGGCGCATGTCGACGGGCGCCCACGTCTGGACGGCGCGCGGGCGTTCCTCGCGTCGCGGCACCGGCTCCTGCCGGACGGCAGTCCTGCCGACCCGCCCGGCGTGGACACGGTGTGGGCTGTGGCGAACCGGAAGAACCAGCTGTTCATGGAACTGCTCGACCAGCGTGGCGTACGTACGTTCGACTCCTCGGTCGACCTCGTGCGGGCGCTGCGGGCCGCCGGGGTGCCCACCGCTGTCGTCACCGCGAGCCGCAACGCCGGGCGCGTGCTCGCCGCGTCCGGCCTCGCCGAGCTGTTCGACGCGCGCGTCGACGGTGAGGATGCGGCGGCGCTGCGCCTGCCCGGCAAACCCGATCCCGCCACGTACCTGGAAGCGATCCGGCGTCTCAACGTCTCGCCCGACCGTGCGGTGATCGTCGAGGACGCGCTGGCCGGTGTCGAGGCAGGCCGCCGGGGCGGGTTCGGTCTGGTGGTCGGCGTGGATCGGCGGGGTCATCCCGGCCTGCTGGACGCGGCGGGCGCCGATCTGGTCGTCACCGATCTGGCCGCCCTCACCCTGGACCCGTCCCATCCGCGCCGCCCGCCCGGCCTGACCGCGGCCGGGCGCGACTTCTGCGGCGGCGGCCAGGCGGGAGACGGCTGGGTGCTGCGCTACGAGGGTTTCGATCCCTCCCGGGAAGGGCTGCGGGAAGCGCTGTGCACCACCGGCAACGGATATCTCGGCACGCGCGGCGCCGTGCCGGAAGCCCGTGCCGACGGGGTGCACTATCCCGGCAGCTACCTCGCCGGTGTCTACAACCGGCTGCTCACCCCGCTGGAGGACCGCACGCTGGAACACGAGCACCTGGTGAACGTTCCGAACTGGCTGTACCTGCGGTTCCGCACCGAGGGTGACGACTGGTTCCAGCCGGCCACCGCCGAACTGATCGCCTACCGCACCGAGCTCGACCTGCGCTGCGGCGTGCTCACCCGCAGCCTCCGGTTCCGCGACAGGCGCGGCCGCCACACCACGGTCACCCAGCGGCGGTTGGTGCACATGGGCATGTCGCATCTGGCCGCGCTGGAGACCGTCTTCACGGCCGAGGACTGGTCCGGCACGGTCGAGGTGTGCTCCGGCGTCGACGGGGAGGTCGTCAACGCCAACCTTCCCGAGGACGCCCCGCTGGCCAAGACGCACCTGCGGGGGGAGAGCGGCATGGCCGAGGGCGACCTCGCCGCGCTGACCGTCGTGACGACGCAGTCACGGATCCGTATCGCGACCGCGGCACGCACCGTGGTGTGCGACGGCGCGGGCCGCCCGCTGGCCGTGCCGCGCGAGCCGGTGCTGCGGGAGCGCTTCGCGGGGCAGGTGCTGCGATGTGAGCTGGCGCGGGGTCGGCCGCTGGCTGTGGAGAAGGTCATGGCGGTGGCCACCTCACGTGACCCCGCGATCAGCGAGCCGATGCTGGCCGCACGGGAAGCCGTGGCGGCCGCGCGCACCTTCGCCGAGCTGCTGGACTCCCAGCAGGCGGCCTGGGGTGCGTTGTGGGAGCGGTTCGACCTGGCCGTGGATGCCGACGACGAGGTGGTCCTCGCGTTGCGGCTGCACACCTTCCACCTGTTGCAGACCCTGTCGCCGCACACCGCCCAGCTCGACGCCGGGGTGCCTGCCCGCGGGCTGCACGGGGAGGGATACCACGGGCATGTGTTCTGGGACGAGATGTTCGTGTTCCCGGTGCTGAATCTGCGGCTGCCCGCGCTGTCGCGGGCGCTGCTGCTGTACCGGTGGCGGCGGCTGGACGCCGCCCGGCGGGCCGCGCGGGCCGCGGGCCGCGCCGGGGCGATGTACCCGTGGCAGAGCGGCAGCGACGGCCGGGAGGAGACGCCGGTGGAGCTGTACGACCACGTCGCGGGCCGGTGGGTCCCGGACTTCTCGCACCTGCAGCGCCACGTCGGCATCACGATCGTCTACGACACCTGGCAGTACTACCAGGTCACCGGTGACGTGGACTTCCTCGCCGAGTACGGCGCTGAGATGATCATCGAGATCGCCCGGTACCTGGCCGGGCTCACGGACTACGACCCCGACGACGACCGCTACGGGATCTCCGGCGTCGTCGGGCCGGACGAGTACCACGACGCCTACCCGGGCGCGGCGGAGCCCGGCCTGCGCGACAACGCGTACACCAACGTGATGACCGCATGGGTGCTCTGCCGCGCCCTCGACGTGATCGCGCTGCTGGCCGGCCACCACTGCGGCCGGCTTTGGGCGCGGCTCGGGCTCAGCGAGACGGAGACCCGCTGGTGGGAGCGGATCAGCCGCCGCATGCGGGTGCCGTTCCACGACGGTGTGATCAGCCAGTTCGCCGGCTACGGCGAGCTCGCCGAGTTCGACTGGGCCGGTTACCGGCAGCGCTGCGGCGACCTCGTCGGTATCGACGCACTGCTGCGCCGGGAGGGTGACTCGCCGAACCGCTACCGCCTGTCCAAACAGGCCGATGTGCTGATGCTGCTGTACCTGCTGTCGGCGGAGGAGCTGCGGGAGCTGTTCGGGCGCCTGGGCTACCCGCTGGAACCGGCGACCGTCGAGCGCACCGTCGCCTACTACCTGGCCCGCGTCGCCCACGGGTCGAGCCTGAGCCGGATCGTGCACAGCTGGGTGCAGGCCCGCGCCGACCGTATGCAGTCCTGGAAGCTGTTCGCCGAGGCGCTGCGCGCCGACCTCGCCGACACCCGCGGCGGCAGCACCCGCAACGGTGTGCACCTGGGCGCCATGGCGGGCACCATCGACCTGGCCATGCGCTGCTACACCGGCCTGGAGACCCGCGGCGGGGTGCTCTACCTGCACCCCCTGCTGCCCGCGGAGCTGCGCGCGCTGCACGTGGAGGTGCTCTACCGCGGGCACTGGGTCGTGATCGACGTCGACCATCAGCGGTTGCGGGTCGCGCTGCGGCCTTGCGAGGCGGCGCCGATCAGCATCTGCGTCGACGGGGTGGTGCACCGCCTGGCAGCCGGCCGCCATCGCGAATTCCAGCGGCCGGGATGATCCGTATCGCCCAGCCGGGGAGTTCGGGGGACATTCCGTGTTTCCCAGGCCGGTCGGTGGACTTCGGGAGCACAGTGAAGGCATGAGGGCACATGTCGGAGACCGTCTGGTACTCGAAGCCATCCACGTCGGCGAGCCGCGGCGGGTGGGTGTCATCACGGAGCTGCGCCATCCGGACGGCACGCCGCCCTACATGGTGCGGTGGCTGGACACCGACCGCGAGAGCATGGTGTTCCCGGGCTCGGAGGCGCACATCGAGCCGCCCCACGCGCCACACCGCGTGCACTAGCACATCTAGTACCGCGGAATTTCCGTCCGATGAGCGGGCCGCACACCCGTCCGGCGGCGCAGTCGGCGGCTGCGGGCGTACCCGCTGCGGGGCTCACCGCCGCGCAGGCGGCCCGCCAACGCGCCCGGTTCGGTCCGAACACGCTGCCCGCGGCTCGCCGGCCGCCGGTCTGGCTGCTGCTGACGCGGCAGCTCACGCACTTCTTCGCCCTGTTGCTGTGGCTGGCGGCCGTGCTCGCCCTGCTCGCCGGGATGCCGCAGCTCAGCGTTGCGATCATCATCGTGGTGCTGGTCAACGGCGTGTTCGCGTTCGCCCAGGAGTACCGCGCCGACCGGGCGGTAGAGCGCCTACGTGACCTGCTGCCCGCACAGGCGGTCGTGCGCCGGGACGGCCATCGCCGCACCGTGGCCGCGGCCGACCTGGTACCGGGCGACGTCGTCCTGCTGGAGGCCGGGGACCGTGTCAGCGCCGACCTGGACGTGCTGTCGGCGGCCGGCCTGGCGGTGGACGAGTCGCTGCTGACGGGAGAGAGCGTGCCCCGCCGGGCGCAGGCCGGACAGGTGCTGTACGCCGGCACGTTCGTCGTGGAGGGCGCGGCGGAGACCGTCGTGGCGGCTACGGGTGCCCGCACCCGGCTGGCCGGCATCGCCGCGATGAGCCAGGCGGCCCGCCGCCCGCCCAGCCCGCTGGCGGTGCGGCTGGGCCGGGTGGTGCAGGTGGTCGCGATCACCGCGGTCGCGGCGGGCAGCGTGCTGTTCGGCGTCGGGCTCCTGCTCGGGCTGACCCCACGGCAGGGTTTCCTGTTCGCGCTCGGGGTGACCGTCGCCCTGGTGCCTGAGGGCCTGCTGCCCACGGTGACGCTGGCACTGGCGTACGGCGCGCACGCCATGGCCCGCCGCAACGCCCTCGTCCGCCGCCTGGAGGCGGTGGAGACGCTGGGCTCGGTGACCTTCATCTGCACCGACAAGACCGGAACGCTCACCTGCAACCAGATGACAGTGGTGCGGGTGTGGACCCCCGCGGGACAGGCCAGCGTCACCGGCGAAGGCTACGACCCCCACGGGCGCATCGACGCCGCGCCCGCCATCGCCGCGCAGGTTGCCGAGCTGTCGTACGCGGCCGTGCGTGCCTCGCGAGGCAGGCTCACCCCCCATGGCGAGGCATGGCAGCCGCATGGCGACCCGATGGAGGTGGCGCTGCACGTGCTCGCCCTGCGGGCAGGAGCCGACGTGGACGCTCGTGCGCAGCGAGAGCCGGAGCAGTTGTGGCTGCCGTTCGATCCGCAGCGGCTGCGTGCGGCGAGCCTGTGCGGCGGCACGCTGTACGTCAAGGGCGCCCCGGAGCGGCTGCTGGCCGACTGCCGCGGTGACGTCCAGGCCGCGTTGCAGGCCGCGCACACCATGGCCGACGACGGTCTGCGGGTGCTCGCCGTCGCACGCCGGCCCGGCGTCACGGCGGCCACCGCGCCCACCGCCTCCGCCCTCGAGCTGCTCGGCGTGGTCGGCCTGCTCGACCCGCCACGCCCGGACGTCGGCGTGGCCGTGGCCGCCTGCCGTCGCGCCCACATCCGCCTCGCGATGGTCACCGGTGACCACCCGGCCACCGCCCGGGCGCTGGCCGTGCAGGTGGGGCTGTGTGCTTCCGAACCGGTCGTGGTGACCGGCGACCGGCTGCCCGCCGGCGATCGGGAGCTGGGCGAGCTGGTGGACCGCGACGGCGTCGTCGTCGCCCGGGTCACTCCGGAGCAGAAGCTGCGGATCGCCAGGGCGCTGCGCTCCCGCGGGCACGCGGTGGCGATGACGGGCGACGGCGTCAACGACGCACCCGCGCTGCGTGAGGCCGACATCGGCATCGCGATGGGCGCCTCCGGCAGCGACGTCGCCCGGGAGAGCGCCGACCTGGTCCTGCTCGACGACCACTTCGCGACCATCGTCGCCGCGGTGGAGACCGGCCGGGCGACCTTCGCCAACATCCGCCGCTTCCTGACCTACCACCTCACCGACAACGTAGCCGAGCTGGCCCCGTTCGTGGTCTGGGCGCTGACCGGCGGTGCGTTCCCGCTGGCCATCGGGGTGCTGCAGATCCTGGCGCTCGACATCGGCACCGACCTGCTGCCGGCGCTGGCGCTGGGCGCCGAACCACCCAACCCGCGCACCCTCACCGGCCCGGCGCGGACCGGGCAGCTCATCGACCGCAGGCTGCTCGCGCGTGCCTTCGGTGTGCTCGGCCCGGCCGAGGTCATGGTGTCGCTGGGCGCGTTCGCCGCGGTGCTGATCGCGGGCGGGTGGCGCTGGGGTCTGACGCCGTCCGCGGAGTTGCTGGCCGCGGCGTCGGGCACCGCGTTCGCCGCGATCGTGCTGGGGCAACTGGCCAACGCGTTCGCGTGCCGCAGCGAGGTGCGCCCGGCGTTCCGGCTGGACCCGCGCCGTAACCCGCTGCTGCTGTGGGCCGTGGCCACCGAGCTGGTGCTGCTGTGCGCGTTCCTGGGCGTGCCGGCCGTCGCGCGGGCGCTGGGCGGGTCGTGGCCGCCCGCCCTCGGCTGGGCGCTGGCGGCGCTGGCCGTGCCCGTGCTCCTGCTGGCGGATGCGGCGCATAAGGTGTGGCGCGGCGGCCGGCTCAGCGCGGCCGCAGCCGCACGGCGGTGACCTTGTACTCCGGGCAGGAGGTCACCTCGTCCACCGCTGCGGAGGTGAGCAGGTTCGCGGCCACCTCCGGGAAATGGAACGCCAGGAACACCTGGCCGGGGGCCGTCTCCGGGGTCAGGCGGGCCATGGCGGTGACGCTGCCGCGCCGGCTGGTGATCTCGACGGCCTCGCCGTCGCGCAGGCCGAGCGCTGCGGCGTCGGCGGGATGGATGTCGAGGGTCTCGTGCGGCTGCAACGCCAGGTTGGGTGTGCGCCGAGTCATCGTGCCGGCGTTGTAGTGCGTCAGCCGGCGTCCCGTGATGAGCACGTACGGGTAGGCCTCGTCCGGCTGCTCGCCGGGCGGCAGCCAGTCTCTGGCGGCGAGCTGAGCCCGGCCGTTCGGCGTGGCGAACGACCGCAGGTGCAGGCGCGGCTGCCCGGGGTCGTCGGTGGAGCGGCACGGCCAGTGCAGGGGGCCGTCGCGGTCCAGGCGCGCGTGCGAGACCCCCGCGAACAGCGGAGCCACCCGGGCGCATTCGTCCAGGGCCGCGGCGGGCGTGGCACAGCCGAGATCACCGCCGAGCGCGGCCGCCACCGCCTGGATGATCGCGAAGTCGGTCCGTGCCGATCCCGGTGTCGGCAGGGCGGGACGGATCCGCTGGAAGCGGCGGTCGAAGTTGACGAACGTGCCGTCCTTCTCCAGGAACGACGCGCCCGGCAGCACCACGTCGGCCAGCCGGGCCGTGCCGGTCAGGAAGATCTCCTGGCAGACGACGAACTCGCATGCGGCCAGCGCCGCGCGCACGTGGCCGCTGTCCGGGTCGGTCTGCACGATGTTCTCGCCGAAGACGTACAGCGCCCGTAGGCGGCCGTCGAGCGCCGCGTCGAACATCTGCGGGATACGCAGGCCCGGGCGGTCCGGCACGGGGCAGCCCCACACCTGCGCACACCGTGCCCGCGCCCGGGCGTCGGCGACGGGCTGGTAGCCGGGCAGCAGATCCGGCAGCGCGCCCATGTCCGATGCGCCCTGCACGTTGTTCTGCCCGCGCAGCGGGTTCACGCCGCCGCCGTGCGGCGTGCCGACCGCGCCGCGCAGGATCGCCAGGTTCGCCAGCGTCCGCACGCCGTCCGTGCCGTGCGTATGCTCGGTGACCCCCAACCCGTAAATGATCATCGGGTGGTGTGCGGTGCCGTAGAGCCGCGCCGCCTCCCGCAGCGCGGGCGGCGCCACCCCGCTGAGCTCCGCGACCCGTTCCGGCGAGAACCGGCGCAGCTGCTCGCGGAGGATGTCAAGCCCGTCCGCGCGGTCGGCCAGGAAGTCGGGGTCTGTCCAGCCCTGTTCCAGCATGATCCGGGCCAGGCCGTTGAACACCGCCACGTTGCTGCCGGGGCGGGCGGCCAGGTGCACGTCGGCGAGCGCGGCCAGCTCGGTGCGGCGCGGGTCGATCACCACCAGCTTCGCGCCGGACAGCGCCCGCTGCCGGATACGCGCGCCGATCACGGGGTGCGCCTCGGTCGGGTTGGCTCCGGCGACCAGAATGCAGCTGGCACGCTCGATGTCCTCGGCGGGGTTGGTGCCGCCCGCCAGGCCGAACGCCGCTGTCAGCCCGGCTGCCGAGGGCGCGTGGCAGATGCGTGAGCAGTTGTCGACGTTGTTCGTGCCGACCACCGTGCGCATCAGCTTCTGCATCAGGTAGTTCTCCTCGTTGGTGGCGCGGGCCGAGGAGATCGCCGCCACGGCGTCCGGGCCGTGGCGGCCGATGACATCGCCGATGCGTTCGCCGATCAACGCGAGCGCGTCCTCCCAGCTCGCCGGTTCGAGCCGGTCGCCGTCGCGGATCAGCGGGGTGGTCAGCCGCTCGGGTGACGTGGCGAAGCCGTACGCGAACCGGCCCTTCACACAGGCGTGGCCGCGGTTGACGGGACCGCGGCGATCGGGGGTGATCTGGTCGACCCGGCCCTCGGCGACGTGCACGGTCAGCGCGCACCCGACACCGCAGTACCCGCACGTGGTGTCCACCGCGATCGCCGAAGCGGGGGCGACCGGCCGTCCCGCCTGGGTGATGGCGCCTGTCGGGCAGGTGTCGACGCAGCCGCCGCAGGAGACGCACGCCGACTGCGCCCACCTGCCCGGACCGGGCGCGACGACCGTGTCGGCGCCGCGGCCGGCCAGCGTGAGCGCGAACGTGCCCTGCACGTCGTCGCACATGCGCACGCATCGCCCGCAGGCGATGCACAGGTCCCGGTCCAGGTGCACGTAGGGGTGCGAGTCGTCGCGGCCCAGCCCGCGCCCGGCCGCCGCGAACGCCCCGGCGTCCACCCCGAGCTCGCGGCACCGCGCGGCCAGTTCCGTGGGCAGCCGCCGCGCCGCGCCGGGCAGCCGCTCGACGGTCAGCTCCAGCACCTGCCGCGCCATCGCGACGACGTCAGGTTCCCCGGTGCGGATGACGTCGCCGTCGGCAGCCGGCGCGGCGCAGGCCGCGACGACGCCGCGGCCGTCGACGCGTACCAGGCACAGCCGGCAGCTGCCGGACGGGCTGAACCGGTCGTCGTGGCACAGGGTCGGCACTGCGGCTCCGGCGGCCCGCGCCGCCTCCAGCACGGTCGCGCCGGAGGGCAGCTCGATCTGTCTGCCGTCGACGGTGACCCTCATCCGAAGTCCTCGCCCAGCGCCTGGCGGAGGCTGCGCACCGCGCGTGGCACGCCGCGGCCGAAGGGGCACAGACTCGCCGCCGCCATCAGGTCCAGCAGCGGCGTGTCCGCCGAGGCGGCGGCCGGGTCGGCGGCGCCGCGGCGGGTGCCTTCGCGGCACGGGGTGCACGCGCCGCAGCTCTCGCTCGCGTAGAACCGCCACAGGTGATCCAGCAGCTGCGCGGCGGTCACCGAGTCGTCGACGGCGATGATGCCGCCGTGGCCGAGCGCGACCCCGGCGGCGTCGAGCGCCGAGGCCAGCAGCGGCAGGCCGAGCCGGTCGGGGGCCAGGAAGCCGCCCAGCGGCCCGCCGATCTGCAAGGCCCGCAGGTGGCGGCCCGCCGCGAGGCCGCCGCCGAGGTGGTACACGACCTCGCGCAGCGGCGTGCCCAGCTCGACCTCGTACGCGCCCGGCCGGGTGAAGCGCTCGTTGAGGCAGACCACCAGCGTGCCGGTCTCGGGGGCGCGGCCCAGCCGGGCGTAGGCGTCCCCGCCGGTGTCCACGATCCTGGGTACGGCGGCGAGGGTCTCCACGTTGTTCACCGCGGTCGGGCGTCCGAACAGGCCATACTCGGCCGGGTAGGGCGGGCGCAGCCGCACGCTGCCGCGCAGCCCGCTCATCGAGCGCAGCAGCGACGTCTCCTCGCCGGCCACGTAGGACCCGGCTCCCTCGATCACGGTGACGTCGAAGTCGATGCCCGTGCCGTGCACCGCCCGCCCAAGGTGCCCTGCCGCACGGGCCTGCTCGACCGCGCGGCGAATGCTGCCCAGCGCCTGCGGATACTCCGAGCGCACGTACACGAACCCGCGGCTCGCGCCGCAGGCCAGCCCCGCCAGGGCCAGGCCCTCCAGAACCGCGTCCGGGCTGCGCTCCATGAGCAGGCGGTCGGCGTACGAGCCGGGGTCGCCCTCGTCGCCGTTGGCCACGACGTACCGTGGGGCCGGTTGCGCGCCGACGGCTTGCCACTTGCGGGCGGCGGGAAACCCCGCGCCGCCCCGCCCCCGCAGGCCCGACCGGTTGATCTCGTCCAGGATCAGCGCGGCGGCGTCGACCTGGCCTGCCAGCCGCGGCCAGACACGCCAGCCGGGTGTGGCGGTCAGCCCACGCAGCGCCACGGGGCCGGCCGCCGCCCGGACCGGAATCGGGGGCGCCCGGCGCGGGGCCCGGCCGGTCAGCTGGTCGGCGACGTCGCCGCCGGCCAGGGGCGTGTCACCGTCGAGGGCCGCCGGGCCGCCGTAGCAGAATCCCAGGCAGTGCACCGCCTGCAGAGACGTCGAGCCGTCGGCGCTGCACGTGCCCGCGGTCACGCCGAGCGCCTGCTCGACCTGGGTGACGTGCCGGCCGCCGCCCGCGAGGAAGCAGGCGGTGCCCGCGCAGACGCGCACGTGCCGCGCCCCTCGTGGGCTGCTCAGATCGCGGAAGTAGCTGATGGTTCCGTGCGCGGCGGCGGTGGGTAGCACGGCATCCGCCACCACCGGGCCGCCCGGCGCTGCTTCTCGCAGCCGGTCCAGCACGCCGGTGTCGCCCTCGCGCGCGACCAGTTCCTCCAGCGCACTGCGGCCAGGCCGCATCCCGTCAGGCACCGTCCCCGCCATCCTCCGCTTCGTGACCCGCTTCACACGATTATCAGGCGCTAGGTGCGCCGTTGCCGGGCTGATCGCGCAAGCCAGAGCAGCATGGCCGGCACCATGGCTGTGACAGCGCAGGTCGCCAGCTGCGCCGGGCTCAGCGGATGCGTGCCGAGCAGCGTGCGCAGCAGCGGCACGGCGACCGCGGCGAGCTGAGCCAGCGCCGATACCACCACGGCGGCGAGCAGGCCGGGATTCGCTTGGCGGCTGCCCGGCGGGCGGGGCGCGCGTACCGCCAGGGCGATACCGAGCTGCGCCAGCCCCAGCGTCATGAAGACCATGCTCTGCCACGGCCATCCCGCACTGGCGGCGTACAGCCCCGTGGCCAGCGTGACGGTGGTCAGCAGCGCGCCGAGCACCAGCACGTCGCGTAGCAGCCCGCCGCCGAGGACCTGCTCGTCGGGGCGGCGCGGCGGGCGGGTCAGCACGTCCGGCTCGGCCGGTTCGGCGCCCAGCGCAACACCGGGCAGGCCGTGGGTGAGCAGGTTGATCCACAGGATCTGCCCCGGCAGCAGCGGCACGGCCAGGCCCAGCAGAGGCCCGAACAGCATCACCGCGATCTCGGCGGCACCGCCGGCCAGGCCGTAGCGCAGGAACCGGCGGATGTTGTCGTACACCCGCCGCCCCTCGGCGACGGCGGCGATGACCGTGCCGAGGTTGTCGTCGACGAGCACCAGGTCGGCGGCTTGGCGGGCGACCTCGGTGCCGCCGCCCATCGCCACGCCGATGTCGGCGCGGCGTAGTGCCGGGGCGTCGTTGACGCCGTCGCCGGTCATCGCCACCACCTGGCCGCCGGACTGCAGCGCCGCGATGATGTCCAGCTTCTGCTCCGGCTGCGTACGCGCGAAGACCCGCACGTCGCGGGCCTGCTCGGGCCGGTCCCCGGTGCCCACGGGATCGCCGGGCCGCCAGATGCCCACCTGGCCGCCGATGTGCCCCGCGGTGGCGGGATGGTCGCCGGTGATCAGCATCAGGCGGATCCCGGCCCGCGCGAACGCGGCGGCGGCGTCGCGTGCTGCCGGGCGCAACGGATCGCCGATGCCGATCACGCCCAGCACCCGCAGCCCGGCGGGGGCGATCGGGTTGGCAGGCTGGGCGGTCGTACGGGCCGCGACGGCGAGCACTCGCAGCCCGCCGGCTGCCAGCCGCGCGGCAGCGGCTCGCGCAGCGGCCACCGCCGGGTCGCCGTCGTCGACCACCGGAGCGGCCAGCACGCTCTCCGGTGCGCCCTTACAGACGGTGAGGAACCTCCCGCCGTGCCGGTGCACGGTCGTCATCTGCCGGGTGGCCTGGTCGAACGGGTGCTCGGCGAGCCGGGGGGAACCGGCTCGCACCGCGTCGGGATCCAGGCCACAGCGGGCGGCGAAGGTCACCAGTGCCGCCTCCAGCGGGTCACCGGCGGCGGTCCACTGCGGCCGCTGGTCGGTTGGTGGCAGGACGCTCGCGTCCGAGCAGAGGACGCCCGCCCGCGCGAGCTCCAGTACGGCTTCGGGCAGGCCCTGGCCTGCCGGATGCCAATCCGGCGGCCCGTCGCGGCGGCGTACCTGCCCGGACGGGTCGTAGCCGGACCCGCTGGCCAGGTACGTGATCCCGTCGACAAACGCTTCGCGCACCGCCATGCGGCCCTCCGTCAGGGTGCCGGTCTTGTCGGCGGCCACCACGGTGACCGAGCCGAGCGTCTCCACCGCCTCCAGGCTGCGAGGGATCGCCTGCCGCCGGGCCATGCGCCGCGCCCCGAGCGCGAGCGCGAGCGTGACGACCGCCGGCAGCGACTCAGGTACGGCCGCGACGACGAGGCTGACCGCGGTCAGGGCCATGACCAGCACCGGCCGTCCCGCCGCGATGCCGGCCAGGAACACCACCAGGCACAGCGCCACAGCGGTCGCGCCCAGGACCCGGCCGAGCTGGGCGATCCGGCGCTGCAGCGGCGTCGGGCCGCTGCCGGTGGCGGCCACCAGCGTCGCGATGCGGCCCAGTGCGCTGCGCGCACCTGTGCGGGTCACCACGCCGACCGCCCGGCCGGTCACCAGCACCGTGCCCGCCTGCAGGTCGTCGCCCGGTTCGCGGGCTGCCGGCACCGACTCGCCGGTCAGTGCCGCCTCGTCCACCCGGCACCGGTAGGCGTCGGTGACGAGCAGGTCCGCCGGAACGATGTCGCCCGCCTCGACGCGCACCACGTCGCCGCAGACCAGGTCGGCGGCCTTCACCACGGCGTCGGCGCCGTCACGTACGACGCGGGCCGTCGGCGCCCGCAGCGAGTCCAGCGCAGAGATCGCGCGGTCGGCCCGCACCTGCTGCGCCACACCAATCGTCGTGTTGAGGCAGACCACCAGCAGGATGATCACGGTGTCGGGCCAGTCGCCCAGCAGCGCGGTGACCGCACCGGCGACCAGCAGCAGCGACACCAGCGGGTCGGTCAGCTGCGCCGCCACCCGGGCCGGCAGCCGCCGAGGCTGCGGGCGGGCCACCTCGTTCGGCCCGTCCACGGCCAGCCGAGCGGAAGCCTCCACGGAGGTCAGCCCGCTGCCAGGCGATCCAGCGATCACTTGTTGATTCTGCGCGCTGCACCCGCCCGCCGGAGTCCGTTGACGGCAGCGGCCGTCCGGATCGGGCAATCACCCGGCATACGGCCCGCCGGCGACGGATGGTGTACGCATGGATCCTGACACGGCGACCAGCCGCCCGCCCGGCCGCGGCCACCCGGTCGTCGCCGGTGTGGACGGCTCCCCGGCAAGCCTGCAAGCCGCACGCTACGCGGCGTTGCTGGCCCGCGAGCGCGGCAGCCGGCTGGAGCTGGTCTGCGGCTACCAGAGCCCGCTGTACGGGTTCGCCCAGCCGTGGCTTGGCCAGGACTTCCTCGACGCCGACCAGCAGGCCGTTCAGGACGCCGCGGAGCAGGCCCTGGCGTCGGCAGCGGCGGAACTGCGAGCGGCGTGCCCCGAACTGGACGTCGTGACGCGCCTGCGGGTCGGTGGCGGGGCGTACGTCCTGATCGAGGAGTCACGGCGGGCCGCACTGGTCGTCGTCGGCGCCCGCGGCGCCGGCGGATTCGCCCGGCTGCTGCTGGGGTCGGTGTCGGCCCAGGTCGCCGCCCACGCGCACGCGTCAGTCGTGGTGACCCGCCCCGACACATCCGGTGCCGACCCGGCCGATGCGGCAGCCGCGTTCCCAGCGCAGCAGCTCGCAGGCCCCGTACTGGTCGGGTACGACGGCTCGGACACAGCGCAGGCGGCGCTGGGCTTCGCAGCCAGCGAGGCGCTGCTGCGCCGGGCCAGACTGGTCATGGTCAATGTGCACTGGCAGGAACCGTGGGGGTTCGGTCCGAAACCCGTCACCGACCCCGAACAACTCGCCCGCGCCGACGCCGAGCAGATGCTCGCCGAGGCGATCGCGCCGTGGCGTGCCCGCCACGCCGAACTTGACGTCGAGCTGCGCCCGGTGCACAGTCTCAACGCCGAACGCAGCATGATCGAGCAGTCCGGGACCGCGGCGCTGACGGTGGTCGGCTGCCGCGGCCGCGGCGGGTTCACCGGCAAGCTGCTCGGCTCCGTCAGCCACGCGCTGGTCGAGCACGGGCACGGCCCGGTCGCCGTGGTCCACCGCTGATGGTATGCACCGGCTGGGCGGCTCTCCCACGTCCGCAGGCGAAGCTGCCGGGTCGCGGCCGCCTCACACCCCGCTGGGGTAGGTCTCCATCTCGCCCGGCGCTGGCTGCGCGTGCAGCGGGTGTACGGCGGTGGTCTGGTCGCACCACACGAAGGCGTCGTAGCGTTCGCCCAGCCGGGTGGGCACGTAGTTGCCGGATCGTTCCCGCCCGGGGTGGTAGACGACACCGACCGCGCGGTGGTCGAGCACCTCGGTGAGCCAGGGCGGCCCTTCGGTGTCGGGGAAGATCAGCAGCGACGGGCCGGGCAGCCGGTGGTGGAGCAGATCCTCCAGCGACCCGGCCCGTGCCGGTGGCATGATCATGACCCGGCGGGGGGCGGCCCAGCCGGGGGCGGCCATGACCTGGCCGCGGTGGCAGCCGAACCCGACGAGGACCACGGCGTCGCGACCATGCCGGTGGCGGGCGAGCTGGCCGATGTTGACCATGTTGGCGGCTGCCATGTCGGTGGCGCGGGCGTCGCCGACATGGGTGTTGTGCGCCCAGACCACGGCCTTGGCCGCGGGGCCGTGGTGGTTCAGGAGCCGGTCGAGGGTGTCGGCCATGTGGATGTCGCGCACGTTCCACGAGTGCGCCCCGCCGCCGATCATGGCCCGGTAGTAGCGCTCGGCGTCGGCGACGATCTGGGCGTTCTGCCACACGTCGAACCGTGTCGCGCCGTCCAGCGACATCTGCGCGCGGGCTTGGGTCAGCAGCCGCGCGACCTCGTCCTCGCAACCGGCCGAGACGAACCGGCACGCCAGCGCGTATTCCTGGGGTTCGCGTGAGTACGGCTGGAAGCAGCGGTAGGCGTCCCAGACGGCGTCCAGGCCGGCCGGGTCGTGGTCGCGGACGTAGTCGACGATGACCTGCATCGACTCCCAGAGGCTGTAGACGTCAAGGCCGTAGAACCCGACGCGTCCGGCTGGCAGCTGGTTGAGGTTCCAGGCGCGCAGCCAGCGGCAGAACGCGGCGACCTCCGTGTTGGCCCACATCCAGGTGGGCCAGCGCGCGAACTCGTGCAGCGCCGTTATCGGATCCAGGCCGCCCGGCGCGCCGGTGACCGCGCGGTGCACCCGATTGCAGTCCGGCCAGTCGCCCTCGACCGCGACGAACGAGAACCCGCGTTCGGCGATCAAGCGGCGGGTCAGCTGCTCGCGCAGCCGGTAGAACTCATGGGTGCCGTGGCTCGCCTCGCCGAGCAGCACCAGCCGCGCGTCGCCGATCCGCTCCAGCAGCGCAGTGAAGTCGGCCGCTGTTCGCAAGGTCTGGACCAGCACGTCAGTTCACCTGCCATCCTCGCCGGACCACAGCCTCTGTATACGCCGAGGAGAAGGCCGCCCGCTGTTGAACGCGTGTTCCCGGCAGCACGCTTCCGGCGTGAACCGTTCACCCCAGCAGGAGGCTGACCGCCAGGAGGTAGATCAGGATGGACAGCAGGTCCTGCACCACGGTGGCCAGCGGACCGGAGCCGAAAGCGGGGTCGAAGCCGAGCCGGGCGAGCAGCCAGGGCAGTGCCATCGCGACGAGCGTGGCGATGGCACTGGCGGCCAGCACCGCGACGGCCACGGCAGCGGCGAGGGCGGGCTCGCCCCACACCAGAATCACGACCGGCAGTAGCACGGCCGCCAGCAGCAGTCCCACCAGCAGCCCGGTGAGTGCCTCGCGGGCGGCGATGCGGCCGATGCCCACGCCGACGGACAGCCCTCGGATGGCCACGGTCTCGGTCTGTGTGCCGACCGCGTCGGCGAGGTAGACGATGCCTGGGATGAAGTACGCGATGGCGATGTTGTCGGCGAGCTGGTCTTCGAAGCCGGCCACCAGCGCGGCGGACAGCAGCGCACCGGCCAGCCCCACGGCCAGCCACGGCATCCGGTGCCACAGCCGGCGGGCGACGCTCTCCTCGCTGGCGGTGCGGGCTCCGGCGGTGGTGTGCAGGAAGCCGCCGATCCGTGCGAGGTCCTCGTCGTGCTCTTCGAGCAGCACTCCGAGAAGTTGCTGCGGCGGGATGAGGCCACGGAAGCGTCCTTGGCCGTCGACGACGGCGAGACCCGGTTCGCCGTGCTGTACGGCCTTCCAGGCGGCGCGTTCCTGATCGGTGCCCGGGGCCACCCGCGGCGGGTCGGGGTCCATGACGGAGCCGACCGTCCGGTCGCCGGGCGCGGCGAGCAGGCGTTCGATGGTCGCCAGACCGACCAGGACGCCCGCCCGGCAGACCGCGACGACCGCCGCGCTGTCGTAGTCCTGCCCGCGCATGGCGGCCAGCACGGCGTCGACGGTGTCGTGCGGAGCGGCGACCGGCACCCGTGAGCTCGCATGCCGGGCTGCGGTGCCGAGCGGCTCGACGGGGGCGACATCGCTGTCCCGCATCAGGCCCACGACTCAGGGTCAGGCCGCCACGCCGCGTTGCCCGATCCGCGCCCGCGAGCATCGCCGTGATGACGAAACATGATCATCTGCCCCTCCGCGGCGCCGTGGCCGGAAGCTGACCGCCCGATAACCCCATTGTCCGGGCCGGCCGGCCCGGATGGAGCCATTAGTCCGCGCCCGGGCGACTTCGATCGACCTCGAAGCGGTGACCGGATTTCGGTCTAGAGTGCCAGGTGGGATGGTGGGTATCGCGAGGGGGCGCGACATGGCAGCCGGGTCCGTGGCCACCGACGTGGTGGCAGTCGACCTGCCCGACGACGTAAACGTGATCATCGGGCAGTCGCATTTCATCAAGACGGTGGACGACCTGCACGAGGCGCTGGTCGGGGTCGGTGCGCAGCTTCGTTTCGGCATCGGGTTCTGTGAGGCGTCCGGTGCCCGCCTGGTGCGGCGTTCCGGCAACGACGGCGAGCTGACCGGGCTGGCGGTCGACGCGGCACGCCGGATCGGTGCCGGGCACTGCTTCGTGGTGATGTTGCGCGAGGGTTTCCCGGTCAACGTGCTGAACCAGGTCAAGTCCGTGCCGGAGGTGTGCACGGTCTTCTGCGCCACGGCCAACCCGGTGCAGGTGCTGGTCGCCGTGACCGAGCTGGGCCGGGGGGTGCTCGGCGTCGTCGACGGCGGGCCGCCGCTGGGCGTGGAGACGGACGCGGACGCCGACACCCGGCGCGAGCTGCTCCGCGAGCTCGGATACAAGCTGTGACCGAGCCGGATCATGGCGATCGGTAGGGCACGTTTCGGCGGCAGGCACCTGTCCGCGCCGGTCAAGTCCGGGCCGCCGCGCGAGCCGCCCCGGCCTGCGCCGGCGCCGCCGCCGTGGTGGCGAAGGTGGCTGCTGCCGGTCGGCCTCGCCGTAACCGCGCTGCTGCTGCTCGTGCCGATGTTCGCCCGCCCATCGCCGCAGCCGCTGTCCTACAGCGAGTTCCTGGCGAAGCTGGACGCCGGTGCGGTCACCTCGGTGACCGTGGCGCAGGACGGCGCCCTGCAGGGGAGGCTGACCGACGGTGCGGCGTTCACCAGCCAGATCCCCACCGCGCTGGATCCGGCGCCGCTGACGGCGCAGCTTCGCGCCAAGAACGTGCAGATCACCGCGACGCGCGACAGCGGGTCGTGGTGGGCGGTGCTGCTGAGCTTCCTCCCGCTCCTGCTGCTGCTCGCGTTCTTCTACTGGACGGGCCGGCGGGCCCAGGGCGCGCTGGCCGATGGCGTCACCGGGTTCGGCCGCTCCAGAGCGAAGATCATCGAGGCGCAGCGGCCCATGACACGGTTCGCCGACGTCGCCGGGTACGAGGGCGTCAAGCAGGAGATCGGCGAGATCGTCGACTTCCTGCGCGCACCGGACCGCTACGCTTCCGCGGGGGCCAAGGGACCCCGCGGCGTGCTCATGGTCGGTCCGCCGGGAACCGGCAAGACCCTGCTCGGCCGGGCGGTCGCCGGAGAGGCCGAGGTGCCGTTCCTGTCGGTCACCGGCTCGGCGTTCGTGGAGATGTTCGTCGGCGTCGGCGCGTCCCGGGTGCGTGACCTGTTCGAGGAGGCCCGCCGGCGCGCTCCGTCGATCATCTTTATCGACGAGATCGACGCGATCGGCGGCCGCCGCGGCGGTCACGGCCGCATCGGCGACGACGAGCGCGAGCAGACCCTCAACCAGCTGCTGGCCGAGATGGACGGGTTCGACCAGCGCTCCGGCATCGTCGTACTGGCCGCCACCAACCGGCCCGAAAGCCTCGACCCGGCCCTGCTGCGCCCAGGGCGCTTCGACCGCCAGGTCGTCATCCCGCTGCCCAACCAGGCCGAGCGGGCCGCGATCCTCGCGGTGCACGTACGCGGCAAGCACCTGGCACCTGACGTCGACCTGCTGATGGTCGCCCGCGCCACGCCGGGCTTCTCCGGCGCCGACCTGGAGAACCTGGTCAACGAGGCGGCGATCCGGGCGGTACGGGCCGACCGCACCACGATCGAGGCGACCGACATCGACGCCGCCCGTGACCGGTTGCTGCTAGGCCGCAGGGAGACCTCCAACGCGCTGCTGCCGGAGGAGCGTCGTGCCGTCGCCGTCCATGAATCCGGGCACGCGCTGCTGGCGGCGCTGTGCCCACATGCCGACCCGATCGCGAAAGTGACGATCCTGCCCGCCGGGATGGCGCTGGGAGCGACCGAGCAGCTACCCGAGGCCGAGCGCCACCTGTACCACGAGGGCTACCTCACCGACCTGCTCACCGTGAAGCTCGGCGGCCGCTCGGCCGAGCTGCTGGTCCTCGGGGTCGGTTCGACCGGCGCCGCCAACGACCTCGCGGCGGCCACCCAGATCGCGACGAGGATGGTGCGCGAGTTCGGCCTGTCCCAGGTGCTCGGCCCGGTCGGCTACGCCACAAGCGCGCCCCACTTCCTCGGCGAGGAGCCCGACGAGCAGCCGCACCGGCCGTATTCGGAGCAGACCCAGCAGATCGTCGACCGCGAGGTCGGCCGCCTGTTGCGCGAGGCCCAGGACCGCGCCCTGGCGATGCTCCGCGAGCACGAGACACAGCTGCGCGACCTCGCCGAGCTCCTCGAACGGCAGGAGACCGTCGACGGCGGCGTCGTCCTTGACGTCCTGGCCGGCCACCACCCGGGTGCTCCGACGGACCAGGCCGCAGCCGGCGATCGATAAGGGGGTGAAAGGCCACGGCGGGCGAGCGCATTTCGCCGTCCCCGAGGACGGTCCTGCGGTATCACCGAGGGAGGCGGGTCGAAGGGGCCGAGATCATGGATCAGGTGCAGCCAGGGCAGTCGGACGACATCCTGCAGGCATATCAGCATGCCGCCGAGGTCGGCGGGCGGGCGCCGTCGGTGCACAACACCCAGCCCTGGCGCTGGTACACCAGCCGGACCGGGTTGGAGCTGCGGGCCGACCGCAGCCGCCAGTTGCCGGCCGCCGACCCGGACGGCAGGCTGCTGACGATCAGCTGCGGAGCGGCGCTGCACCACGCCCGGCTGGCGCTGTCGGCGGCGGGCTGGGTGCCCCAGGTGGCCCGCATGCACGATCCGAGGTCGGAGGACCGGTTCGCATGGATCACCGTTGCCGAGCATGCGGCCCCCACCGCTCAGGACCGCCGCCTATTCGAGGAGATCGACATCCGGCACACCGACCGCCGTCCCACGGTGGAGCTGCCGGTGCCGGCCGAGGCGCTGGCGCTGATCCGGCAGGCCGCCGCCGACGAGGGCGCCGGGCTGCACTGGCTTGGCCGACCAGACCTAGACGACCTGGCAGTTGCGGCCGCCACCGCCAACGAGATCGGGCTGGCCGAGCCCGACCAGCGCGCCGAGATGGACTACTGGGTCGGCGGCCGCCGCCCGGCCCGCACCGGCGTGCCCAGCGACGCGGTGCCCGAGCGGGCGGCGCAGACCGACGTGCCCGACCGGGACTTCGGCCACCCCGGCACCCTCGGGGTGGGGGAGGGCCACGCCCGCTCGGCGGTGTACGGCCTGCTCTACCGGCCCGGTGACGGCCCGGAGGACTGGCTGCGGGCGGGAGAGGCGCTGTCGGCGTGCTGGCTGAAGGCCACCGACCTGGGCGTCGCCGTCCTGCCGCTCAGCTCGGTCATCGAGGTCCCGGCGACCCGCGAGGTCCTGCGGCGGATGCTGTCCGGCGTCGGCCATCCGCTGCTGGTGCTGCGGTTCGGGCTGGCCGGCCCGGACCAGCCCCCGGTGCCGGGCACGCCGCGGCTGCCCGCCGAACGGGTGGTGCGGCCGGGACCGTTCCCGCAGCCGTGAGCCGTCGGTGTCACCAGTTCGCCACCAGCCACCACGCCGCCCACACCAGCAGCACCGCGACCAGCACCGCCACCAGCGGCGTCCAGTCACGGCCGCCCGTCCTGCCGCCGCGCATCGTCAACCGGACCGGGCGAGCAGCGAGATGAGGTCGACGTCGGCCGCGACCCCGCGGCGGTCCATGGCTGATTGCTCATCACCTGGACCGCGCGGACAGCTGCTGCGTTCTCCCGGCCGTTCTCGTTCCATGATCTTCATGGTCTGCTCCTGCCGGCTGCAGGGGGTCGACGCCTCGGCGAGCGGGTCTACCGCGCTATGTCCGACATGCCCCGGTGTCACCTTTGCCATATGACTCAGACCTCCTCGGTCCCCCTATATCCTGCGCCGGGTGCCGCCCCGTGTCGACGGGGCCGTAAGCCCTTAAACAGGTGATTTTCTGCCTGCCTGGGCCGCTGCGAGGGCCGGGTGGGCGCTCCGCCCGCCGCGCCCCGCGGCCCTGCGGTCGCGGCGCGGAACCGCACGATCCGCCCCGCGACGACACCTCCCGCGGGATCATGTGAGGGGCAGCCGGAGGCAGACGATGGACCAGCCCGCAGTACGTGATGTGATGACAGCCGACGTCCTGACCGTCGACCTCGACGTGCCCTACGCCGAGATCGCCGCGCTACTGGCCGAGCACCGGATCAACGCCGTGCCCGTCCTGGACGATCTACGCCGCCTGGCCGGGATCGTCACCGAGGGCGACCTGCTGCGGCGCGTCGAGTTCCTCGGCGAGCCGGCAGACGCCACGCACCTGCTGGAACGGCCCTCGCGCAGAGCCGCGCGCGAGAAGGCCAGGGCCGCGGTCGCCCGGCAGCTGATGACCGTTCCCGCCGTCACCGTGTCGCCTGACGCCGCGGTCGCCGACGCAGCCCGGCTCATGGCCGACCGGAACATCAAACAGCTGCCCGTGGTGGACCGGCAGGGACGGCTCGTCGGGATCGTCGCGCGGCGCAACCTGCTCGCGGTCTTCAAGCGGGCCGACGCCGACATCAGAGCCGAGATCGTCGAGTCGATACTGCGCCGGGCGCTGCACCTGGAACCGGACGCCGTCACCGTCGACGTCCGCGACGGCGTCGTCACCCTCAGCGGCATGGTCCGGCAGGCCAGCAAGGCCCAGATCGCGGTACGGCTCGCCGAGGCGGTCACCGGGGTCACCGCCGTGCTCGACCACATCAGGTTCGAACTCGACGACGAGCGGGCGGGTCGGCCTGCGGGGGAGCCCGGGGAAGGCTCCGGCCCGCTGCTGGTGGTGGGCGTCGACGGATCCGACGGCGGCCGGGAAGCGCTGAGCTGGGCGGTCGCGCACGCCGCCGACGTCGGCGGTTCGGTGCTGGCGGTCGCGGCATGGCACTGGCTCGAGGACGACCTCTCGACGACCCTGGAAGTCGACGAGCGGCAGCACCTGTCCGACATGCTCGCTCGGGAGGTCGAGGCCCTGCCCGCGCGGCAGCGGGCGGCCGTGCCGCTGCGTACGAAGACGGTGCGTGGCCGGCCGGCCGAGGTGCTGTGCGCGGAGTCGGCCGGCGCGGCGCTGCTGGTTCTGGGACGTCACGGGCACAGCCGTGCTCGCGCCGCACGCGCGGGTTCGGTGAGCGAGGAGTGCATCCGCAGGGCGCCATGCCCGGTGGTGGTCGTGCCCCGGCCGCACCATGAGCCCGCGGCTGCGGCGAAGGCGCCGGCGGGGCCGGGCTGAGCCCTACGCCGCAGCCGCCTACCCCCGCACGGATAGGAACGATTCGGGGACCTCGGCACGGTGCCACAGGACTTCGGTCCCTAGCCGCAATGGCGCAGTGAGAGCGACGGTCGGAGAACGGGGGGTGACCGTGAAGACCATGTCAGCGACCGTCGTACGGTATGACCGGTTGCGGGAGCAGTTCAGCTGGGCCGCGGAACGCCGGGCACTGGCGGGCCTGCCCTCCGGTGGGGTGAACATCGGTTACGAGTCGGTCGACCGCCACGTGCTCGCCGGAGCGGGGGACAGGGCGGCGCTGCGTTGCGTGTCCCGCGACGGGGTCGTCGACGTCAGCTACGGCCAGCTGCTGGCGCGTACGAGCAGGTTCGCCAACCTGCTCACCCACCTGGGTGTCGGGCGTGGTGAGCGGGTGTTCTCGCTGCTGGGCCGCGTGCCGGAGCTGTACGTGACGGCGCTGGGAACACTGCGGCACGCCGGCGCCTACTCGCCGCTGTTCGCCGCGTTCGGCCCGGAACCGGTCCGGGAACGCCTGGCGCGCGGGGACGCCGCCGTGCTCGTGACCTCGCCGGAGTTGTACGAGCGCAGGGTGGCGCCGATCCGCGATCAGCTGCCCATGCTGCGCCACGTCCTGGTGACCGGGGAGGACCCGCCGCCAGGCGCCCTGAGCCTCGATGTCGAGCTGTCCTACATGAGCGATGCGTTCGAGGTGCCCCCGACCGATCCGCAGGAGATCGCACTGCTGCACTTCAGCAGCGGTACGACCGGCCGGCCGAAAGGCGCCGTGCACGTGCACGAGGCGGTCGTGGCGCACCGCGCGACCGCGCAGCTGGCCCTCGACCTGCGCGCCGACGACGTGTTCTGGTGCACCGCAGACCCGGGCTGGGTGACCGGTACGTCGTACGGGATCGTCGCACCGCTGGCGCTCGGCGCCACGGTGCTGGTCGACGCGGAGGAGTTCGACGCCCGCCGCTGGTATGCGCGGCTGGCCGAACACCGGGTGAGCGTCTGGTACACCGCGCCGACCGCATTGCGCATGCTGATGCGCCATCCGGCGAGCCTGCCGGCTTCGTTCGACCTGTCCGCGCTGCGGCACATCGCATCGGTGGGCGAGCCGCTCAACCCCGAGGTGGTGACCTGGGGCGCGCAGGTGCTCGGCCATCCGGTGCACGACAACTGGTGGCAGACCGAAACCGGCGCGATCATGATCGGCAACATGCCCGGCGTCGAGATCCGGCCCGGGTCGATGGGTCTGGCCATGCCCGGCGTCGAGGCCGGCCTCGCGGAGCAGGGCGAGGACGGGCGGGCCCGGGTCACGCCCGTCTCGGGCGTCGAGCTGGTGACACGACCGGACACGGTCGGCGAGATCGTGCTGCGCCGGGGCTGGCCGTCGATGTTCCGCGGCTACCTGCACGAACCGGAGCGCTACGCGCACAGCTTCGCCGGGGACTGGTACCTCACCGGCGATCTGGCACGCCGCGACGCCGACGGCTACTTCTGGTTCGTCGGACGCGCCGACGACGTGATCAAGTCTGCGGGTCATCTGATCGGCCCGTTCGAGGTCGAGAGCGTGCTCATGGAGCACCCGGCCGTCGCCGAGGCCGGAGTCATCGGCAGACCCGATCCGGTCGTCGGTGAGATCGTCAAGGCGTTCGTATCGATCCGGCCAGGCGTCGAAGCCACCGACGAGCTGCGCCTGGAGCTGCTCGGCTTCGCGCGGCGCCGACTGGGCGCCGTGGCGCCCAGGGAGATCGCCTTCGACGACAGCCTGCCGCACACCCGCAGCGGCAAGGTGATGCGACGGCTGCTGAAGGCACGCGAACTCGGCCTGCCCGAAGGTGACCTGTCCACGCTGGAGACGGGGGAGCGGCGATGAAGACCGCGACGGCCGGACCGCGCCCGGCGGCCCCCGGACGGGCGGGTCCTGCGCACCGGCGTGATCTGCTGCGCCAGATGCTGCGCATCCGCCGGTTCGAGGAGCGGTGCGTCGAGCTGTACAGCGCGACGAAGATCCGCGGGTTCCTGCACCTGTACATCGGCGAGGAGGCCGTCGCGGCCGGGGTGATGGCCGCCCTCGAACCGGCCGACGCGGTCGTGTCGACCTACCGCGAGCACGGCCACGCCCTGGCCCGGGGCGTGCCCATGGACGCGATCATGGCCGAGATGTACGGCAAGGCCACCGGGTGCAGCCGCGGCCGCGGCGGCTCCATGCACCTGTTCGACCGGGCGACCAACTTCCACGGCGGCAGCGCCATCGTCGGCGGCGGGCTGCCCCTGGCCGTCGGCCTGGCCCTGGCCGACCGGATGGCCGGCCGCAGCCGGGTGACCGCCTGCTTCTTCGGCGACGGCGCGGTCGCCGAGGGCGAATTCCACGAATGCCTCAACCTCGCCGCTCTGTGGCACCTGCCGGTGCTGTTCCTGTGCGAGAACAACCTCTACGCCATGGGCACCCGCATCGACCGCGCCCAGGCCAACACCGACCTGGCAGCCCGCGCCGCGACATACGGCATGACCGCCCACGCCGTCGACGGCATGGACGTCCGCGTAGTGGAGAAGGCCGCACGCCGAGCGGCCGCCGCGGTGCGTGCCACAGGCAGCCCGTACTTCCTGGAGCTGCGTACCTACCGGTTCCGGGCCCACTCCATGTACGACCCGGATCGCTACCGGGACAAGGCGGAGATCGCTCGCTGGCAGCAGCGCGATCCGATCGATACCCTCGCCCGGCGGATGATCTCCGACGGAGAACTCGACGAACCCGGGCTGGCGCAGCTGAACGCCGACGTCGAAGCCGAGGTGGCCGCGTCGGTCACCGCCGCGGAGCAGGCACCGGTCGAGCCGGTGGACCAGCTCACCCGCTTCGTCTACGCAGAAGACGAAGGCCTGCCATGACCGCGGCGACCGCCACCGCGCAGGCGGAGCTCACCTACCGCGAGGCGGTCCGGGAGGCGATCCGCGACGCGATGCGCCGCGACGAGCGCGTGTTCCTGATGGGCGAGGACGTCGGCCCGTACGGCGGGGCGTTCGGGGTGAGCCTGGGCCTGCTGGAGGAGTTCGGCGCCGACCGCATCCGCGACACCCCGCTGTCGGAGTCCGCGTTCGTCGGCGCGGGCATCGGCGCCGCCATGGGCGGCATGCGTCCCATCGTCGAGATCATGACCGTGAACTTCAGCCTGCTCGCCCTCGACCAGATCCTAAACAACGCCGCGACGCTGCTGCACATGTCCGGCGGGCAATTCGGCGCACCGCTGGTCATCCGCATGACCACCGGCGGCGGCCGGCAACTGGCCGCACAGCATTCGCACAGCCTGGAAGGCTGGTACGCCCACATCCCCGGGCTGCGGATCCTCGCCCCGGCCACCGTCGCCGACGCCCGCGGCATGCTCTGGCCCGCACTACGCTGCCCCGACCCGGTCCTCATCTTCGAACACGGCAGCCTCTACAACGCCACCGGCTCGCCGGCCGGGCACGACAGCGCCGACATCACCACCGCGGCGATCCGGCGCACCGGCTCCGACGTGACGATCGTCGCCTACGGCGGCACTCTGGGCACCGCTCTGAACGCCGCGGACCGGCTCGCCGAGCAGAGCATCAGCGCCGACGTCATCGACCTGCGGGTGCTGCGTCCGCTCGACGACGCGACGATCATGGAGTCGGTGCGCCGCACCCACCGGGCGGTGGTCGTCGACGAGGGCTGGCGCAGCGGCAGCCTCTCCGCCGAGATCGCCGCCCGCATCACCGAGCAGGCCTTCTACGACCTCGACGCCCCGGTGGGACGGGTCTGCTCCGCCGAGGTGCCGATGCCGTACGCCGCCCACCTCGAACAGGCGGCCCTGCCGCAGCCCGGCGCAGTTGTCGACGCGGTCCGGGCGGTGGCCGCATGAAGTCGGAGTTCCGCATGCCGTCGCTGGGCGCCGACATGGACCACGGCACCCTCGTCGAGTGGCTGGTGCATCCCGGCCAGCAGGTGCGCAGGGGCGACGTCGTCGCCGTGGTCGACACCGCCAAGGCCAACGTCGAAGTGGAGTGCTTCACCAGCGGCGTCGTCGACCAACTGCTCGTCGAGCCGGGCGTCCGGGTGCCGGTCGGCGCCGTGCTCGCCACGATCACCACCGGCGGACCGGAGCCGGAACCGGCCCCGGCCGCCCCGCGGCCCGCACCGGCGACGCCTGCCACCGGAGCCGTCCCGTCGCCGGTCACCTCACCCCTGGTACGCCGCCTGGCGGACGCCGCACACGTCGACCTGGGCACCGTGCACGGCACCGGGCCCGGTGGACGCGTCACCCACGCGGACGTCCGAGCGGCTGCATCCGAGACGGCGCCGACCTCTGCGGCCGTCGCGGCGGTCCGCATCCGGTCCTCACCACATGCCCGCAAGCTGGCGCAGGAGCTCGGTGTGCCGCTGACCGGCATCGCCGGGTCAGGCCCCGGTGGAGCGGTACGCGCCGCCGACGTGACTGCCGCGGCTGCGGCGTTCGCGGCAGCTCCGGCACGTGCCGGAACGGCTGATCGCACCATGGCGATCCGGGCGCAGATCGCGACGTCGATGGCCCGCGCGAAGCGCGAGATACCGCACTACTACCTCACCGAGACGCTCGATCTCGAGGCCGCGCTTCGCCGGCTGCGGGAGCACAACCGCACCGTGCCCGTGGCCGAGCGCATCCTGCCCGCCGCGCTCCTGCTCAAAGCCGCCGCCATGGCCGTGGCCACGGTGCCCGACCTCAACGGCTTCCACACCGGCACCGCCTTCCACCGCAGCGCAGCCGTGCACCTGGGCGTGGCGATCTCGCTGCGCGAAGGCGGCCTGGTGGCACCGGCCATCCACGACGCCGACAAGCTCACCGTGCCCGACCTCATGGCCGCCCTCAAAGACCTGGTCGCGCGTACCCGCGCCGGGCGGCTGCGCGCCGCCGAACTCGCCGACCCCACCATCACCGTGTCCAGCCTGGGCGAGCAGGGCGTCGACACCATCCACGGGGTCATCTACCCGCCGCAGGTGGCCCTCGTCGGGTTCGGCACGATCCGCGACCGGCCCTGCGCCGTCGCCGGGCTTTTAGGTGTACACCCGACGGTCACCGCCAGTCTCGCAGCAGATCACCGGGTCACCGACGGGATCAGCGGCGCCCGCTACCTGCTTGCCGTCGAACGCCTGCTCAGCCACCCGGAGAAGCTGCTGTGACCTGGAGGAAGCGGGCACTCGGGCACCGCGAAGCGGCCCGGCCCGTCACCCCCTGCCGATGTCCGCCGGCTTCTCGCTGTGGACGATGGCGAAGGCGTTCGCGAGCGTCTCGAGGTGCTCCGGGGAGTATCGCTCGTCGTCGAGAGCAGTCTTGATCTTCTTGAGGATCAACGCCTCGACGTCCCGCTGCAACCCGAAGAACTCCTCGTCGGTCATGGCCATGACAACCACGCCCTCCCTGGCAGTGAACATCCAAGCCCTTGCACGGACGGGGCTACCAGCCATCCTATGGCCGGCATCCGCGACTGGACCGGAAACATCCGGTAGACACGGCCCTGGGTTCCCTATCGTGGGAGATGGGCCGAGCCGCCGGAGGTGGTGACGATGGGCGAGCCGATCAGTCGGGTCGTGCTGCCGATTGCGCATGTCGACCGTCCAGGTCTGACGACCTACGACGCTAAGGACCCCGACACGACGTACCCGCCGATCGAACCGCTCCTGCCGCCGCAGCAGGCGCCGAACGTGCTGGTCATGTTGATCGACGACTGTGGCTTCGGCGCGTCCAGCGCGTTCGGCGGCCCCGTCAGCACGCCGACGTTCGAGCGCCTGGCAGCAGGCGGGCTGCGCTACACCCGGTTTCACACCACCGCCCTATGCTCGCCGACGAGGGCGGCCCTGCTCAGCGGGCGCAATCACCACTCGGTCGGGATGGGTGGGGTCACCGAGATGGCCACGTCCGCACCGGGATACAGCTCCGTGCGGCCCAACACCAAGGCACCGCTGCCGGAGATCCTGAAGCTGAACGGCTACTCGACCGCGCAGTTCGGCAAGTGCCACGAGGTGCCGGTCTGGCAGACCAGCCCGATGGGACCGTTTGACGCCTGGCCGAGCGCCGGCGGCGGGTTCGAGTACTTCTACGGGTTCATCGGCGGTGAAACCAACCAGTACGCCCCGTCGATCTACCGGAACACCGTGCCGGTGGAGCCGCCACGGACTCCGGAGCAGGGCTACCACTTCACCGAGGACATGACCGATCAGGCCATCGCGTGGGTGAGCCAGCAGAAGGCGCTGATGGGCGCCAAACCGTTCTTCGTCTACTGGGCGCCTGGTGCCACGCACGCGCCGCACCATGTTCCGGTGGAGTGGTCGGACAGGTATCGGGGCCGGTTCGAAGACGGCTGGGACAGGCTGCGCGAGCGCACCTTCGCCAGGCAGCAGGAGATCGGGGTCGTCCCGCCCGACGCGCAGCTGACCGTTCGCCCTGCCGAGATTCCGGCCTGGGAGGACATGCCCGACGACCTCAAGCCCGTGCTGGCGCGGCAGATGGAGGTCTACGCCGGGTTCCTGGAGCACACCGACCACCACGCGGGCCGGCTCATCGACGCGCTGGCCGACCTCGGAGTGCTGGACGACACGCTGATCTACTGCATCATCGGCGACAACGGCGCGTCGGCCGAGGGCACCCTGCACGGCACCTTCAACGAGCACATCATCCTCAACGGCATCGAGGGCCTGGAGACCGCAGAGTTCATGGCGTCCCGTATCGGCGACTTCGGCACGCCCAGGGCGTACAACCACTACGCGGTGGGCTGGGCGCACGCGATGGACACCCCGTACCAGTGGACCAAACAGGTCGCCTCGCACTGGGGTGGCACCCGCAACGGCACGATCGTGCACTGGCCGGCTGGGATCACGGCCCGCGGCCGGCTGCGCCACCAGTTCCACCACGTGATCGACGTGGCGCCGACGGTGCTGGAGGCGGCGGGGCTGCCGCAGCCGAGCTTCGTCCATGGCGTGCAGCAGGCCGCGATGGAGGGCGTGTCGATGGCGTACTCCTTCGACGACCCGGGTGCCGATGAGCGGCACGAGACCCAGTATTTCGAGATGTTCGTCAACCGGGGGATCTACCACAAGGGCTGGACGGCGGTCACCCGGCATTCGGTGCCGTGGTCGTTCGTCCAAGGGCGGCTGCCCGCCTACGACGACGACGCGTGGGAACTGTACGGACCCGACGATTGGACCCAGGCCCGCGACCTGGCCGCCGAGCAACCCGAGAAGCTGCGGGAACTGCAGCGGCTGTTCCTCATCGAGGCCGCCAAGTACCAGGTTCTGCCGCTGGATGACCGCCGCCCCGAACGTTTCAACGCCGACCTGGCCGGCCGGCCGACCCTGATCCGCGGCGACAGGCAGCTGATCTACGGCGGCATGGGCCGGCTGAGCGAGAACTCGGTGATCATCGTCAAGAACAAGTCGCACGCAATCACCGCGCAGGTCACTGTTCCACAAGACGGGGCCCGGGGCGTCGTCGTGGCGCAGGGCGGCACGTTCGGCGGCTGGTCGCTGTACGTCAAGGACGGCAGACCTGCGTACTGCTACAACCTCTTCGGCCTCAAGACGTTCATCGTGGTCGGCAATCAGCCGATCCCGCCGGGCGATCACCAGGTGCGGATGGAGTTCGTCTACGACGGCGGCGGCCTCGGCAAGGGCGGCACCGTCCTGCTCTACCTGGACGGCGTCCAGGTCGGCGAGGGCCGCGTCGATGCCACCGTGCCGATGGTCTTCTCCGCCGACGAGACCACCGACATCGGCAACGACACGGCTACGACGGTCAGCCCGGACTACGGTCCCCACGAGGCCGCGTTCACCGGGCGGGTCCACTGGGTCGAGATCACTCTCGGACAGGATGCCGAAGACGCAGACCACCTGATCAGCCCCGACGAACGGTTCAAGATCGCTATGGTCCGGCAGTAATCCGCCGCACCGACAAGCCACTACTGTCCGGGCTGCGGTACGCGCAAGCCTCGCGGCGGGCCGTGATCGCTGGAGCGGCCGACCGTGTGGTGCCCGTTCAACGGTCCGGGGGCGGTTCCTGGATCGGCAGGGACGCCCGCAGCGTGCGCGATGCCTGGATCTGCGCCGCGATACCCGAGGCCTCCAGTGCCTCCGTGAGCCGTCGGCGCATCTCGCGCTGAAGGTCCCACTGCCGGTCGGTGGAGGTCTTGCAGACGGTGCGGATCACCGCGCCGTCGACACTGATGCTCTCCACGCCGAGCACCTGCGGTGATTCGAGAAAGTAGCCGGAGTACTGCGGATCGTGGGCGAACGCGTCCACGGCCTGGCGCAGCACGGCGGTGGCCTTGTCGACACCGGCGAACCCGATCGGCACGTCGATCATGACCGTGGCCCAGCCCTGACTCTTGTTGCCGACACGGATGATCTCACCGTTGCGGACGTGCCACAGCACGCCGTGGATGTCGCGGATGCTGACGATGCGCAGGCCGACCGTCTCCACCACGCCGAGCGCCTCGCCGGTGTCTATGATGTCGCCCACGCCGTACTGGTCTTCCAGCAGCATGAACATACCGGCGATCAGATCCTTCACCAGCGACTGGGCGCCGAAACCCAGCGCCACGCCGGCTACGCCGAGACTCGCGAGGAGGGGCCCGACGTTGATCTCCAACTCGCTCAGGACGATCAGGAACGCGAGGGAGAACACCGTTGCGGTGACCACACTTTTGAGCACCGATCCCAGCGCCTCGGCCCGCTGGCTGCGGCGGTCGGCGAAAACCGTGGTAGCCGCGGCGACCGAGGTGGGGACCTTCTCGCGGATGGGCCGCAGGAGCGTCTTGCCCTTCACCGTGCGGTCGACGAACTTGTCGATGCCGTGGTTCAGCAGCGCCCGGATGATCATCGCGCCGAGAATGATGAGGACGATGCGGACCGGCTTGACCAGCAGGTAGTAGCCGCCCTCGGCGAGCCAGCTGGATCCGGTGAGGTCGTACAGGAACTTGCAGGTCCTGTCTGCCAGGCAGTCGGCGTTCGGAGGCGGCGGCTCGGGTGCCGGTTGTGAGTTCAGCGGCATGGCGGCGTGGTCACCTCGTCGGTCGTGGAGCGGCCGCGGCCAGGGAACCAACATCGCCATTGCCGCCAAGTCGGCGCGGCTCGGCTGAGAATGTGTGAGCCACTGCCAATTTTATGGGCATGCATCCGGCCTGTTTCACCTGATCAGCACAAGAGCCTTCGCGGCATTCACCGCGGTGCGGAGCGCGGCCGCCGGCGATGATCTGCCCTGTGGGTGTCTTGTGAGGATGTCGCCGTGCCCAAGTCCGTCCCCATGAGTGTCGGCTACGGCAGAGAACTCGCCCGGTGTGCTGGGACGGGACCCCCCGCGGGGTGCTCGGCCCGGGGCGCGGCGAGCAGGGCGATGAGGTCGCCGATGCGGTGGTCGGCCTCGGCCGGGTGGCGGAATGGGCCGTCGGGGTCGATGGTGTAGCGGTTTCGTCGTCCGATGCGGTGGCGCACCAGGTAGCCCGCGGTCTCCAGGTCCAGGACGATCGCCTGGCAGGCCCGCTCGGTGATGCCGACCTCGACCGCGACGTCGCGCAGCCGGGCGTCGGGTTGCCGGGCGAGGGCGAGCAGGACGTGGGCGTGGTTGGTCAGGAACGTCCAGTTCCTGCCTCCGGAAGCCGTCTGGGCCATGCGCTCATTCTACGAGCGGGGATTCGCGCACTCGAAGTCGCGATTCCCACGACTGAACAGTTCGGCGGTCGCCGCAACCGTGCCGGGCGGCGTGATCCCGGCCTTCGCCAGGCCGCGGCTGCGGCCGCGGACGTCAGCGGGGCGCAGTGGCCTGCTGGCCGTCTGGTCGGGCGGCCTGCGCGGGGGGTACGCCGCGGCGGGTAGCGATCATGCTCCAGGCGATCGATACGGCCAGGGTGGCGACGATGACGCCGAGCGTGACCGGGATCGGCAGCTTGCCGACCGGGGTTTCGGACAGGATGAGTTTCACTCCGGCGAAGCCGAGCAGCACGGCCAGGCCGTAGTGCAGGTGGACGAACCGGCGCAGTAGTCCGGCGAGGCAGAAGTAGAGGCTGCGCAGGCCCAGCACGGCGAAGGCGTTGGCGGTCCAGACGATGAACGTGCTGGTGGTGATGGCCAGGATCGCCGCGACCGAGTCGATGGCGAAGATGAGGTCGGTGGCTTCGATGGCGATGAGCACGACGAACAGCAGGGTGGCCACTCGCCTGCCGTCGATCCGGGTGAAGAACCGGTCGCCGTGGTATGCCGGGTCGGTGGGCACTACGCGGCGCACGATCCGCACCAGCAGGTTGCGGTGCGGGTCGATGTCGCCGTCGTGCTTGAACGCCATCTTGTAGCCGGTGTAGATCAGGAACGCGCCGAACAGGTAGGCGGTCCAGAAGAAGGCGTCGAGCAGTTGCGCGCCGACGAAGATGAACACCAGCCGGAAGGCCAGCGCGCCGATCACGCCCCAGAACAGGACCTTGTGCTGGAAAGCGCTGGGCACGGCGAAGAACGTGAAGATCATCGCGAAGATGAACACGTTGTCGACCGACAGCGCCTTCTCGATCAGGTAGCCGGCGTAGTAGGTGCCGGCCACCTCGGCGCCCTGCCACCACCACAGCACGCCGCCGAACGCCAGCCCAGCCGCGATCCAAATGCCCGACCAGGTCAGCGCCTCACGGAAGCCGATCTCGTGGCCGTCGCGGTGCAGGAACAGATCGATGGCGAGCATGACGGCGACGGTGCCCATCACGGCAGCCCAGGCCCACAGTGACACGGACATGGAAGACTCCTTCGACCGGCCGAGCCGGTGGCTCGGACCTGAACGGTCGACGGTCTTCCCGGACCACCCCCAGTGGGAATGGCCGCGGCTCCGGGCCCGGATGGCCGGACCGTACTGACGAAGTCGCGTCCTGCTTCGGGTACTCCCCCTCGAACTGCGATCCAGTATACGCGAAATGCATTTCGTGTAAATGCCGGTCATCAGGCCGGGCAGTCGCAGCCGGTGCCGGCTTGGGCCGCGGTGGTCACGACGCGATGAGCCGGATGAGGTCGCTGCTGGTGAGCATGCCGACCGGGCTGCCGCTGTCGTCGACGAGGGCGACGGCGTCGACCGCCGTCGACCTTCTCAGCCGCGCGGCGTCCACGACTACGGCATAGGAGTCCAGCACCGCGGCCTCGTGGTCGAGCACGTCGGCGGCGGTCAGGTCGGCGAGGCTCCGCAGGGCCTGAACACGACGTCGGCGCGGTGTACGCGTTGCTGTTCACCGACACCGACACCGACACGCTCGCCGACAGGCTGCGTGCCGGTGAGGCCCTGTCGGCGGTCCTGCTGACGGCCACCGCGGCCGGGCTCGGGTCGGCGCCGATCAGCGACGTCATCGAGTTCGCCGACCTGCGGGCGCGGGCGGCCCGGCTGATATCGGGCCCGGGGCAGCCGCAGATCCTGGTCCGGGTCGGGCACCCGCCGCCGGGGCGTCCGCGCAGAGCCCGCGCCGCCCGGCCGCGCAGATGCTCGACCCGCCGTGACGACCGCGCGTGAGCGACCCGCCCGCACCGGCAGGCCGGATGGCGGGTCAACGGACCCTCGCAACCGGGGACCACGGTCCCTGCCCGGCCCGGATCGGCAGTGGCAGCGTGGGAGGCGAAGTGGATGCCATGATCCTGACCTGGCGTGATGCGCTGACCACGACCCTGCTGGGCGCGGCGGCGGCGACCTGCAGCGAATATGGCCTGAGCATCCTGCACGTGAAGCAGGCAGCCGCAGGGGTTCTGGTCCTCGGCGCGGTGACCGCGGCGATCGAGCACAGCAGGCTACGGCTGGAACGTCCGCGTAAACCGACGCTGGTCGCAGGTTTCGTCCTCGCCGCGACCGGCCTGATCGCCGCAGTCACGGCGTCGGTCACCGGCCAAGCCGCCGCCCTGGCGGCAGCCGTAGCCTGTGTCGTCGCGCTGTGGCTGCTGGCGCTCACCCGGCACGTATTCGCCGGGCGGGTGACCGACCGCGAACTGCGGCAGTTCCTCGACCGCCAACGAACCGGCGACCGCCCCGCGTGACGAAGGCAGACCGCTGCCCACCCAGACAGAACGCGCCGCGATCCTCGCCGTACCCGCCCGAGGCAAGCGCCTGGACGCCGGCGTCGACAGCCGCCGCCGGAGGCCGATCTTCCGGTTCGGTCACCGGCAGCGCCATCCGGGCGGCATCGTGGACGCATGGATCCTGACACGGCCGCACCGCGCCCCGCCGGGCCGGACCGTCCCGTGATCGCAGGAGTGGACGGCTCCGAATGCGGCACGCTCGCCGCCCGCTACGCCGCCCGGCTGGCCCGCGAACGCGGCGCGCCACTGGAACTGGTCTGCGGCTACCAAAGCGCGCTGTACGGGTTCGCGCCGCCGTGGCTGGGTGGCGAATACCTGGCCGCCGATCAGGGCGAAACCCGCCACGCCGCCGAGCAGGCCCTCACCGGCGTCACGACCCAGCTGCGTGAGCAGTATCCCGACATCGAGGTCCGTGCCCATCTGATCGCCGGGGCGGGCGCACCGGTGCTGATCGAGCAGTCTCGCCGGGCAGCGATCATCGTTGTCGGCAGCCGCGGCGCCGGCGGCTTCACCGGCCTGCTCCTGGGGTCGGTGTCCTCGCAGGTCGCCGCCCACGCCCACAGCACCGTCGTCGTCTACCGCCCCACCGAAACCGAAAGCTCCACCGACACCGATACCGAACTCGCTGTGGCGCTGCCCGGGCCGGTCCTCGTCGGCTACGACGGCTCACCCTCGGCGCAGGGCGCACTGCAGTTCGCCGCCCAGGAGGCCCTGCTGCGCCGGGCCGCGCTGATCATGGTCAACATCCACTGGCAGGCCCCGTGGTATCACGGCGACAAACCCGCCGTGGACCCCGCCGACGCAGCCCGCACCGAAGCCGAGCAGATGCTCGCCGACGCCATCGCGCCGTGGCGTGCCGGCCACGCCGCACTGGCAGTCGAGCTGCGGCCGGTGCACAGCCTCAACGCCGAGCGCGCCCTGGTCGAAGCCAGCCGGGACGCCGCGCTGACGGTCGTCGGGTCCCGGGGCCGGGGCGGCTTCACCGGCAAGTTGCTGGGCTCGGTCAGCCACGCCTTGGTCGAGCACGCCCACGGCCCGGTCGCCATAGTCCACACCAGCTGACCCGCGTACAAGGTCTCACCACCTGGACACTTCGGCATCGCTACGCGGACACGGAAGACCGCGCCGCCTGCCACACCGGGCACTGGCCGGGCTCCAACACCCCTACCGATGTCCGCAGCGGGCGGACGAACACCACCAGTTGCGCGACGCCGGACTCGCTGAACATGAGCTGCAGATGATCACGGGCCAGCTGGACCGCAGCGGGCTGGGCGTGGATCGAGGCGATCAGCCCCGCCTTGGCCGAATCGGCCAGCAGGTCACGGGCCACCTGCCCGGCCCGTAGCCGGTCGTCGGTGCTGTCGGCGTCGGTGCCCAGCACCACCGCGAAGCCGCGGTCGGGGCCGCACGGCCCGGCGCGGCAGGTGCCCGCAACGCCCTTCCACGGATGCGCCCTCGGGCAGAACTCCGTCTGGCCGACCGGCCGAAGGTCGTAGGCGCCGTCGCCGCGCAGGGCGGCAGTGGCGGCCTCCACGATCCGCGACAGCAGCTGCAACGACGCCTCGCCGGTGACGACCTTGGCCCACACGCCGTGCTCGCGTGCCTTGACCAGGAACTGTTCAGTGACCATGCCCTCACCGTGCGCCCCGTCGTCCAGGCTGGGGCAGGGCCGGTGAGACCCGTCGGACAGGACCTTGGTCACATCACCCGCCGGCTGCGGCGAAGCCCGGCCGCACCGCCGGGCGGCGCGAGACGACGACAGCAGGCGAGGATGCGTCAACCGGCGTTGCCCGCCGCACCGGAGCCGGTCTGCTCGATGGTGGCGATCTGTTCGAACGGCAAGCGCGCGGTGTGCCCGGTCAGCGTGTGTTCGGGATCGGCGACGCCCAGGCGCAGCACGATATAGGCGTAGCCGCGCTGCGACAGGATGCGGCGCATCATGGCGCGGGTTCCGTCGATCTCGATGACTTGACTGAACGGCAGCACGGCGAGGCCCTGACCGGTGGCGTGCAGCCAGATCGCGGACAGGGCCTGCCCGGCGCGCAGCCACGCGGCCCGGTCGTCGTCGGCGCCGAACAGCACGATGTAGGTGGAAGCCTTGTCGTGGCCGCCGCCGGCCTGCAGGGTGCCGCGGGTGCCGAAGTCGCGTTCGCCGACGTCGGTCTCCGGCCTCCGGTCAGGGATGACCTCCGGCGGCAGACCGGTGCCGGCGGGCCGCGAAGGCCCTGTCCAGTAGGACGTCTCGGCGATGACGGCAGGCTCGCCTGCGGCGGCGTCCTCAGCGTGCGACACGGCGACGACCAGTTCGGTGACCTGGTCGGAAGTGAGCCGGTGCACGTTCACGCCCACGGCGTCGGCGAGCCGACGAAGCTCGTCGACCTGTTCGGCGGTGACGGGGGAGTCGACAGTGGGGCGGCGATCGGTGTGGCGCAGCTGCAGTGCCTGGGCCAGCCGCACGGCCTGCGCCGTCACCGGGACCTCGGCGGTGATCGTCAAGGTGGCCAGATGATCGGGTCGGCCCGGATCGGGCAGCGGCCGGACCGCGACGTCGTATCCCTGGGCGTGCAACGCGACCTGGGCGTGGTGCAGCGCGGCGCCGCAGCTGAGCAGCAGCATCCGCTGATCGGGATCGGTGCCGGGCAGGGCGCGGCTCGTGTCGGCGTACAGTTCGAGCCGGTCAGAGCGGATCTGCCAGTGCCAGGGCTGGGTGTTGTGGATCGAGGGCGCGCGTCCGGCCGCCGCCGCCGCCACGGCGTAGGCCGCGGCCGGTGGGCGGTGGTGCTCGCTCGACGTGGTCATGACTCCTCCAGAAGTTGTGTGCCTAACAGCACGCCACGCGGATGTCGCGGCATACGTCGATGCCGCTGCCGTCGGGCAGCCGGAACACACGGATCACACCCGCATTCTCCGCCCACCCCGGCCGTGCCGGGATAGGGACCAAGACCTGCCCGCAGGCAGGACCCTGGCCCACCTGCCCAGGCGCGGCGGCCCTGACCACCCGCGCCGCGCAGGGTGGACGGTGGGGGTATGACAGCAGACGAGACGACCCGCGAACAGGTGCTGCGCGACGCGGCCCGCACCGCGCTCGCCGCGCCGTCGATTTTCAACACCCAGCCGTGGCGCTGGCAGGCCGACCCGGATCGGCTCCGCCTGTACGCCGACCGGCAGCGCCAGCTACCGGGCGCCGACCCGCACGGGCGGCTGCTGACCATCAGCTGCGGCGTCGCCCTGCACCACGCCCGAACCGCCCTGGCCGCCACCGGCCACGAGGCGCAGGTACGGCGACTGCCCGATCCGGCCGATCCGGATCTGCTCGCCGAGCTGACCGTCGTCGGCCCCCACGAACCGTCGCTGGATGAGCTGATGGCCTGTGACGCGATCAGGCGACGGCGCACCGACCGGCCGTTCACGTCGCAGGCGGTTACCGAGGCCGAATGCCGGACACTTGTCATGGCCGGCGAGCGCGAACACGCCCACGTCCACCTGGTCGCCGTCGGCCAGGTGCCGGTGCTGGCCCTGACGGCCGTACGGGCCGGGGCGCTGCAGCTGTCCGACCCCGGCTACCGGGCCGGACCGGCCGACTGGACGCACCGGCCACCGTGGAGCGGCGAGGACGTGCCCACCGCGACCACCGTGCGGGCCAGCGGAGCTAGCTGCGGGATCACGGCTGCGATGTCGATGGGGGCGCGTGGGGTCGTGTACACGCCGGTGATCGTAGGGCGATCGGCGGCGAGGCGACGCCCTCGGCCGCTGTCAGAGGTCCTGCACCACGCCGCTGTCCACGAACTCGAAGACGACCTGACGCAGGCGGTGCAGGAAGTGCTCTACCGAATGGGCGACCGGCTCGAAGTCCGCATCCAGCGACGCAGCGACCGAGCGGTGCACGGCGCCGCCCCAGTCGGCGACGTACAGCGCCCCTACGCCCGTCGACCCGATGACCAGGCCATGGGGGTCGTCGGCGTGAGGTAGGAAGGCGTACCCGCACTCGTCCCGTAGGTCTAGGGCAGTGGCGGCGCTGTGGATGAAATAGCCGTTGCCGACGTCTGGCAGGCTGACCTCGGCGATGAGGTCATAGTAGTCGGCCATCCAGGGTGTGGACAGCGGGTCAGCTCGGTAGCGGTCGGCGGCGACGCGATCATCGGCGCCGGCCAGAAGCACCCCGTTCACGCCCGGCGGGTACCCGTACACCGCCTCGAAGGTGGCCACCATCCGGGCCGCAGCCGTGTTGACCTCAGTAGCCCAACACCGAACCCAGTCGGCGGGCGGCCGCAGCTGCGGCCGGTAGGCGGCGAGCGGCTCGGCGGGCGAGGCGGAGTGGCGCGTGGAGTGCGGCGGAGCTGCCGGGTCGATCGCCCGGCAGCTCCGGTGTTCAGGGTGTTCGCCCGGCGCGGCTCACACCGTCTCGAGCAGCAGCTGCTGCCCGGCGGTGATGAGGCCCGGCACGTAGAACGTCAGGGTGAGGGTGCGGCTGGCGCCGGCACCGACGGCGTAGGTGCCGATCTGGTCGAGCGGTGCGGTCGGCCGGGTGTACAGGGTCTGCACGGTGCTGGAGCCGTCGACGGCCACCGTCGCCGGGCCGTTCCAGGTGTTGCCCGGCACGTCGGTGGCGGCGACGAGGTTGGACGCGAACGTGACCTTGACCGTGCGCGTCGATGCGCTCGGGTTCTGGAGCACCAGGCGGACGGTGTAGCGGTGGCCGTAGTTGCCCCAGCTGCGGGTGGAGGAGTCGCTCATGGTGGCCAGGCCCGCGGTGGTCTGGTCGAGGGTCGGCTCCTGCTTGGCGGTGGTGTTGACGGCCAGCCCGAGGTGCCGCCCGGCGGCGGGCAGCGGCAGGGTGACCTGCCCGGTGTCCCAGGCGGAGGTGGCGTACACCCCGGCCTCGCGGCCGTAGGTGGTCGGGGATTCGGAGGCGATGTTGCCCGGTGCCCAGGAGGCGTTCTGCTGGGACAGGTTCGTCGCGGTGGTGGTGCTGCCGTCGCCGGTGACGACCGTGTACACGTACACCCCGGCGCTGGCCGTGATCTCGAAGCGGCCGTCGGCGATGTTGGCGGCGGCCATGGTGATCCGGGTGGCCTGCACGGCCTTGCCGGAGGCGACCGACGCGCCGCTGAGGTAGGTCGTGGTGGTGCCGCGGGTCCACGCGTCGGCCACGGCGTAGCAGGGGCCGGTGCCCGCGCGCTGGGCCGGGTCGGCGGTCAGCGGCTTCTGGGCGTTGGTGTACGCCGCGCCGCGCACGGTGACGGTGACCGGCGAGGCGTTCGGGTTGGAGATGAGCACGTGCAGGTAGCGCGTGGTGGACGTGCCGTTCTGGTGGTAGAGGTACAGCGGGAAGGTGCCCGACAGCGGGGTGGCCGCGCCGCCGCGTGCGGGGGTGGTGCGCGAGTGCAGCATCAGCCAGCCGTTGCCGGTGAACGTCTCCGGGTTGTTGCTGACCACGATCGGGCTGCCGGTGACGGCTCCGGGCAGCTGGCGCAGGTTCGCCAGGGCGACGGTGCCGCCGGGTCCGGCGGGTGCGCCCGTGGTCCAGGCGGTGTCGGGCACGGTGGTGTCGGCTGCCGCGGGTGAGGCCGCGGCCAGCAGGATCGCCAGGGCGGCGAGCAGGGTTCCGGTGGTTCGGTGGCGCATCGTCGAGCCTCTCTGGTGAACCGGGAAGGGGTGGGGGCGCGGCGCGCCGTTGCGTCGCGCCCCCGGTGGGTCAGCGGGCGGACAGCGTCAGCCAGCGCTGGTACATGGCCAGGTCGCGGCGGAGCCTGGCGGCGTAGGCCGGCTGGACGCCGGCGGTCTCCAGATCGGCGCGGGCCTGGGTGAGCAGCCGCTGGGCGGCCTCGCGGCCCAGGCCCAGCGGTGCGGCGGTCAGGACCTGGGCGGCCAGCAGCCGGGCCGATACGCGGGCGTTGACCTCGACCGGTGCGCACGTCGCGGCCGCGAGGACCTCGGCGCGGGCCGCGCCGATGCCGGTGGCGGCGGCGTAGGCGTAGTCGGCGTGGGGGATCGGGACGCGGTTGCGCTGCGGGCCCTCCCGCAGCGCCTCCTGCTGCAGGGCGGACAGCTGGTTGTAGGCGAACAGCGCGACGCCGTCGGAGTCGTTGTCGACGACGGCCTGCATCTGGTCGAGCACCAGGTCGGGTGCGGAGCCGCGCAGCGGGCCGTAGGTGGCGGTGTACAGCGGCAGGTCCCCGACGCGGGCGCGCATGACGGCCGTGTCGGCGCCGACGGACGTCGCCGAGGTGCCGAAGGACATGCCGGTGAGGAAGTCCAGCCAGCCCTTGTCGGCCCAGGCGCCCCAGTTCTGGAACTTCTTGTTGAGCCCGTCGGTGGGGTCGGCGAACACCGCCGCCGACAGTTTGGCCTGCGGGGCGACCTCGTCGGTCATGGCGCGCACGCCTTCGACGAAGGTGGTGACGACGTTCTCGCGCCAGCGGTTCCAGGTCGGCCACAGCGGCGAGGCAGGGTCCAGGGTGTACGGGTCGGCGCCGTGCTCGGCCGCGAACCGCTGCCGGGTGTGGTCGCTGTAGGAGAAGTCCGCGCCGTAGGGCAGCGACACCGGGTAGCGGATGTAGTCCAGGTGCAGCCCGTCGACGTCGTAGCCGGCGAGGATCTCCCGGAACACGCTGGTGGTGTACTCGCGCACGGCGGGGATCGCCGGGTCCATCCAGTAGTAGCCGGGCTCCATCCGCGACGGCTGCGGGCCGGTCTTGCCGACGTCCTCGCGTTCGACGGCCGCCCACTCGGGGTGGGCTGCCAGCACCGGCGCGCCGCCGGGGGCGACGCCGACGTAGAAGGTGTGCACCCAGGCGTGCAGCTCGATGCCGCGCAGGTGGGCCTGCTCGGTCCAGATCCGCAGCGGGTCGATGCCGGTGAACTCGGGCTTCTGCGCGGGGATGCCGTGGTCGGCGGCGACCGCGCTGGGGTAGATCGTGTAGCCGTTCCAGACCGTCTCCAGGAAGACGAGGTTGGTCCCGGCCGCGGCGAGGCGGTCCAGGGTGGCGGTGATCTGGGCTTCGGTGGTCTCGATCGGGCGCACCCAGATGCCGCGGCCCTCGGCGGCCCGCGCCGGGCGGGTGCGGTAGCCGGCGATCTGCGCCTGGTGGCGGGCCTGCCGGGCCAGCGCGGCGGCGTCCTCGCCGGTCGCGGCGGCGGCCTGCGTGCGCAGTGTCCGGGCCTGGTCGAGGGCGCTGCGCACGCTGTCCGCGTCGATGCGGGCGCACGCGGCCTGCGCGGCGGTGAGCGCGGCCTGCGCGGCGCCGATCTGGTTGTCGGCGTCGGTGAGGTAGGCGTCGGCATCGATGGTCACGGCGAGGTTCAGCCCGTCGAGGCTGACGGCGGCGCCGATCACGGCGTTGGTCTCCAGCCACGAGCCGCGGCTGCCGTGCCCGGACAGGACCATGGCCCCGGCGGGCACGGCGCGGTTGTTGCCGCCGCGGGCGGTGACCCGGCCGCCGGTGACGACGACCTCGTAGCCGTAGTCGTTGGTGCCGGTGGTGGCCCGCCCGCTCGCGTCGGTGTAGGCGACGAGCTGCTCGGCGCCGCGGCATCCGGGGTAGCACTGGCCGGTGGTCTGGTCCACTCCGCCGGGGTTGTTCTGGGCGGTGGGGTCGACGGCCGTCAGCGTGGTGACGGCGGTGCGCAGGTACAGGTTGTCGATGCGGACCCGATCGCCGGGCCGCAGGTGCTCGCGCAGGTAGCGGCGGTCGTCGGTGCCGCCGGTGGCCGGTGGCGAGGCGGACAGGACGGCGCCGTCGGCCGGGATGGCGTTGTTGCCGGGGGACGGGCACTTGTCGAAGACGGTGCAGACGGAGAGGACCTCGTAGACGGCCCGGTCGGCGGTGGCGCGCAGGACGGCCTCGCCGCCGAAGGCGTTGGTGCGGGTCTCGGCCCCGAACTCGGGCGTGTAGAGGGCGAGTACCCCGGCGGCGCGGCTGGACGGGTTGATCGCGTCCAGTTCGGCGGCGGCCCCGTCGGCGGCGGTGACCTGCGGGGTGCCGGGTGCGGCGGCTGACGCCGAATCGCCGCTGGTCAGCGCCACGGTGGCGGCCATCGTGGCGGCCGCGGTGAGAGCGGCGACGTGCGGTAAGCGGAACACTGGTCCATACCTCCCATGAGTTGCGCCACATCATTGGAAAGTGGTCCGGATAAGTCAATGCGACTCCTGCGCCTGGAGCGGGTCGCCGGCTCCTGTCATCCACCGCCTGAGCTGAGCATTACGGCACGTAAATGGCGCCTGATAAAGGCCATGTGACCGTCGTCACACTTGACGCCCCCGGCGGTCGGTGACATAGGTTCACGGCAGAAATGGAACGTACCACTTGTGTTCTTGGAGATGAGGAGACGCGATGATGCGAACCCGTCGCTGGTTCGTGACCGCGGCAGTCACGGCGAGCCTCGCGCTGGCGACCGCCGGTTGTGGCCTGGGCTCCGACGAGACGGCCACCCCGGACGGGAAGATCCCGGCCGGCGAACTCAAGGGCGAGATCTCGTTCGCCACCCTGGCGCTCAAGCCCACTTTCGACGAGTACATCAACGGCCTGATCAAGAAGTTCGAGGCCGACCACCCCGGCACGAAGATCAACTGGATCGATCTGCCGTTCGCGGGCGCCCAGGAGAAGATCACCACCGACGCCCAGGCCGGCACGCTGCCCGACGTGGTCAACCTGAACCCCAACTTCGCCCAGAAGCTGGAGAAGCAGGGCGTCTTCTTCGACCTGGAGGCCAACGCCGGTGACGTGAAACCGGCCTACGTGCCCGGCGCCTGGGACGCGTTCAAGGTCCCCGGCCAGCCCGGCGGGTACGCGCTGCCGTGGTACCTCACCAGCGAGGTCACCATGGTCAACAAGGACCTCTACGCCAAGGCGGGCTTCGACCCGGCCAAGCCCCCGGCGACCATCGACGAGGCCCTGGACCAGGCCAAGAAGATCGCCGAGGTGAGCAAGGGCGCCTACTACGGCGTGCACCCGGCGCTGGAGAACCGCTTCATCACCGACCTGGCCAAGCTCGGCGTGCCGCTGCTCAACGCCGACCAGAGCGCCTGGACGTTCAACACCGACGCCGCCGTGCAGTACGTGACCAAGCTGCGCGACCTCTACCAGGGCAAGGCCATCGCCGCCGACTGGCTGACCCAGAACCACTCCAAGGCCACCGAGGCGTACTCGGCCGGGCAGACCGCCCTGTTCCCGTCCGGCCCGAACTTCCTCAAGGTCGTCAAGCAGAACGCCCCCGCCGTCGCCGCCAACACCGTCGTCGGCCCGCAGCTGTCCGGCCCCACCGGCGTCACCAACATGTCGGTCATGGGCCTGCTGGTCCCCAAGGCCGGCAAGAACCCGCGCCTGGCGCTGGAGTTCGCCAAGTTCGTCACCAACGCCGAGAACCAGCTCGCCTTCGCCAAGATCGTGACGATCCTGCCGTCGACGACCTCGTCGCTGTCGGACCCGTACTTCACCGACATCAGCGACGGCACCCCGGAGTCACTGGCCCGCAAGCTGTCGGCCGCTCAGCTGGCCAAGGCGCAGAACCTCACCCCGGTGCAGTTCGACGACCGCACCAAGGCCGCCGTCATCGGCAAGATCCAGCTCGCGGTCAAGGGCGACCTCGACCCGAAGGCCGCCCTCGACGAGGCGGTCGCCGAGGCCAACAAGCTGCTGGCCAAGTAGGACCGCACCACCCCGCCGCGCCCCGCGCGGTGAACACCCCGAGGCCGGCCGGAGCGCCCTGACTCCGGCCGGCCCACCCCAGGAAGGAAGACACCGATGACCGGCCGACGCTGGTACGTCCCCTGGCTGTTCCTCACCCCGGCCCTGGCCCTGGCCGCGCTGGTGATGTGGGGCCCGCTGGCCAACACCGCGGTGCTCGCCTTCACCGACGCCCGAGCCCTGGGCGGCGGGCGGTTCAACGGCGTGGCCAACTTCGCCCGCATCGGCACCGACGCCGACTTCTGGCAGGCGCTGGGCAACACCGTCACCTACATGCTGGTCGTCGTGCCCGCCCTGGTCCTGCTGCCGCTGCTGCTGGCGATGCTCGTCTACGGCAAACTGCCCGGCATCGGCGCCTTCCGCGCCCTGTTCTACACCCCGGTCGTGGCGTCCATGGTCGTGGTCGGCCTCATCTTCAGCTGGGTGCTGCGCAGCGACGGCGTCGTCAACGCGGTGCTGCTGCGGCTGAAGGTGGTCGCCGAGCCGCTGCCCTTCCTGACCGACAGCACCCTGCTGCTGTTCAGCTGCATGCTCGTCACCATCTGGAAGGGCCTGGGCTACTACATGGTGATCTACCTGGCGGCGCTGGCCAACGTGCCCGGCGACGTGCTGGAGGCCGCGACCGTCGACGGCGCGGGCCCGGTGCGCCGGTTCTGGTCGGTCACCGTCCCGCTGGTACGCCCCACCATGGTCCTGGTCGGCACCCTGTCGGCGATCTCCGCCGCCAAGATCTTCGCCGAGATCTACATCATGAGCGACGGCAGCGGCGGCCCCGGCGGCGAGGCCAAGTCGATGGTGTTCTACATCCGCGAGGTCGGCCTCGGCGTCGACGGCGAGATCGGCTACGCCTCCGCGCTGAGCCTGGTCCTGCTCGCCGGGACCCTCGCCTTCTCCGCCCTGAGCCTGAAGCTGCGCCGCCGCAACGAGGAAGGAGCCCACGCATGAGCCCCCGCCTGCGGATGCTCGCCGGCCGCGGCGGACGCTACCTGCTGCTGTGCGCGATGGTCGTGGTCAGCCTCGGCCCGTTCGCCTGGCAGCTGCTCACCTCCCTCAAAGGCGCCCAGGAGCCGATCTACGGCGCCGACGCGACCTGGCTGCCGCAGCACCCGACGCTGGCCAACTACGCCGCGGTCGCCGACACCGTGCCGGTCTGGCGCTACGCCGGCAACTCGCTGATCGTCGCCGTGGCCAACGTCCTCACCAACTGCCTGTTCGGCGCGATGGCCGGCTACGCCCTGGCCCGGATGCGCTTCCGCGGCCGCGGCGCGGTGTTCGCGGCCGTGCTGGCCTCGCTCGTCGTGCCCTTCGAGGTGATCATGGTGAGCGTGTTCCTGACCGTCAAGGGCATCGGCCTGGTCGACACCCTGGCCGGGGTGCTGCTGCCCGGCGCGATCACCGGACTGTCCATCATGGTGCTGCGCACCGGCTTCCTGGCCCTGCCCCGCGAGATCGAGGAGGCCGCCGTCATCGACGGCGCCGGCGAGTGGTCGCGGTTCTGGCGGGTGGCGCTGCCCAGCGTGCGCGGCTCGCTGGCCGTGGTCGCCGTGTTCAGCTTCCTGTTCGCCTGGGACGATTTCCTCTGGCCGCTGATCGTCCTGAAGGACCCCGACAACTACACCCTCACCATCGGGCTGCAGTACCTGTCGGGGACGTTCACCAACGACCAGCGCACCATCGCCGCGGGCACGATGATCGCCGTACTGCCGCTCATCATCGTGTTCCTCGGGCTGCAGCGACTGTTCTTCCGCGGAGTCGGTGAAGGGGGCGTCAAAGGATGACGCAGATGCCAGGCGAGCGCAAGCACGAGGTCATCTACCAGCGGCTGCTGGGCGAGATCCAGAACGTGCTCCAGCCGCACGACCCGCTGCCCAGCGAGCGTGAGCTGACCAGCCGGTACGAGGTGTCGCGGGCCACCATCCGCGAGGCCATGCGGCGGCTGGAGGAGGAGGGCTGGGTCTACCGCCAGCAGGGCTCGGGCACGTACGTCGCCGACCCGGCCACCATCGCCAAGTCGCTGGCGCTGACCTCGTTCACCGAGGACATGCAGGCCCGGCGGCTGACGCCGGGATCGAAGCTGCTGTCCTGGCAGCGGGTGCCCGCCAGCGCCGAGGTCGCCCGCGACTTGGGCCTGTCGCCGGGTACGCCGGTGGTGCATCTGGAGCGGCTGCGGCTGGCCGACGGCAGCCCGATGTGCGTGGAGCAGGTGTGGATCGTCGCGTCCGTGCTGGATGGTGTGGACGAGTCCCGCTTCGGCGGCTCCCTGTACGAGACCCTGGCGGCCCGGGGCGCCTCGCCGCACCACGCCGACCAGGTCATCGGCGCGACCGTCACCGACCCGGAGCAGTCGGCGCTGCTGGGCGTGCCGCCGTTCTCCCCGGCGCTGCGCGTCACCCGGGTGACCTTCGACGCGTCCGGCCGCGCCGTGGAGCGGGGCGAGTCGGTGTACCGCGCCGACCGCTACCACTACCGCATCACCGTCACCCGGAGGACGACATGAGCCCCGGCCCGGTCGTCGCCGCCATCGACATCGGCGGCACGAAGACCGCCGCGGCGCTGGTGCACGACGGGCAGGTGCTGGCCCGCGCGCAGGCGCCCACCCCGGTCGACGCCGACGGCGCGACGGTGCTGCAGCAGGCCGCGGCCCTGGTCAACGCGCTGCGGGCGGACAGCCCGCTGGCGCCCGTCGCGTTCGGCGCCGCGGTCGCCGGGGTCGTCGACGGCGCGGGTGTCGTGCACGCGGCCACCGGCGCCATCGGCGGCTGGGACGGCACCGCCGTCACCGCGTCCCTGACCGCGCTGCTGGGGCTGCCCGGCCGCAGCGTCAACGACGTGCACGCGTTCGTGCTCGGCGAGACCGCGTACGGCAGCGCCGCAGGGCTGCGCGACGTCGTCGGGATCGCCGTCGGCACCGGCATCGGCGGCGGAGTGGTCAGCGGCGGCCGCCTGATCACCGGCTCGCGCGGCGCGGCCGGGCACCTGGGCCACATCCCCGTCGCGCAGGCCGCCGGCCTGCCATGCCCGTGCGGCGCGCCCGGCCACCTCGAAGCCGTCGCCAGCGGCCCGGCGATGGCCGCCCGCTACGCCGCGCAGTCGGACGTCCCCGTCCAGCCTGGCAGCGCCGCCCTGCCCGAAGCGATCGACCGGCGTGGGGCCGTCACCCTGCCCGATGTCGTCGCCGCCGCGCGTGCGGGTGACGCTCTCGCCGTGGCGGTGCTCGCCGAGGCGGGCGCAGCGCTGGGCGCGGTCATCGGCGGGCTCATCAACACCTTCGACCCGGCTGCCGTCGTCGTCGGCGGCGGCGCGGCCGTGCCGGAACTGCTGGCCGCGGCCGTGCCTGCCGCCCACGCCGCCGCCATGCCGATCCGCTCGGACGTTCCCGTGCTCGCCACCGCCCTCGACGCGGACGCGGCGCTGCTCGGGGCCGCCGCCGTCGCCCTGGAGCCGCAGTGATCACCGTCGCGCTGGTCCCGCTCGACGACCGCCCCGCCTGCCTGAAACTGCCCCGCCTGGTCGCCGCGGTGGCCGGAGCGCGGGTGCTGACCCCGCCACGGCCGGTGCTGCCGGAGAAGAAGACCCCCGGCCAGGCCGACGCCATCTCCCGCTGGCTGCGCGGCACGCCCGCCAACGCGGCCGTGGTGTGCCTGGAGACGCTGGGCCACGGCGGGCTCATCGCCTCCCGGCTCAGCGACGAGCCCGTCACCGCCGTGCTCGAACGCTGGCAGGCACTGACGGGGCTGGCGCATCCGGTGCACGCCGCGACGGTCGTGCAGCGCACCCCCGACGCCGACGACGACGGCGAGGAGCCCGCCTACTGGGCCACCCACGGCCGGGCCCTGCACCGCTACTCGGCGGGCCTGCACCGGGCGCTGCGCGACCGTGTCGCACCGCCGGACCCCGGCCCGGTGCCCGCGGCGGCGCGCCGCGACTTCCTGCGCCGCCGCCACCGCAACCACCTGCTCAACCAGCACGCGCTGCAGCTGGCCGCCGACGGGGTGCTGCGCACCCTGGTCATCGGCGCCGACGACTCCTCGGCCGACGCCGTCGGCACCGCCGAATGGCAGTGGCTGCGCGCCTGGTCGGGATGGCTGGAGCCGGACGGCGCGGTGCTCACCCACCCCGGCGCGGACGAGACCGCCACCGTGCTGACCGCCCGCGCCCTGGCCCAGGCCGCCGGGCTGTCCCCGGCCGTGTCGGTGGCCTGCGCCGACCCGGCCAGCCTGCAGCGGGTCGCACCCTACGAGGCGGTGCCTGTCGGCGCGGGGGCGGCCAGCCAGCTCGCCGCCGCGGGCGCCCGCGTGGCGCCGGACGCCCCGGCGGTGCTGGTGGTGCACGCGCCCCAGGCCGGTGGCGTGGACTGGGCCGTCAACCCGCCGGACGAACCGGACACCGCCGCCGCGACAGCGACGGCCGCGCTCGTCGAGCGCCTGCTCGGCGAGGGCCGGACCGTGGCGCTGGCCGACTGCGCGGCCCCTAACGGCGCGGACCCGGCGCTGCTGGCCGAGCTGACCGGCCGGGGGCTGCCGGCACGGCTGGCCGGATACGCGGGCTGGAACACGGCGGGCAACAGCATCGGCACCGCCGCCGCGCACCTGGTGGCCTACCTGGCGGGCAGCGCGGCGGGCACCCTCGACCGGCGCGCCCACGCCCGCCTGCTGGCGCACCGGATCGCCGAGGACCACGGCTACATGTCCCACGCCCGCGCCGTGATCCGCGCCGAACGCGGCGCCGACCCGACCCGCCACGACGAGGTCGCACCAGGCAGCGGCGTCGAGGCACGCATCGAGGACCTGGTCGCCGCGCGCTGGCGGGAACTGGACCCCGTGCCCGGCTGGCGGATTCGGCCCGGCAGCGTCGCGCTGCCGTGGCGGCGCACTTTCGAGATCGACATCGATGTGGAGCAGGAGCAATGACAACGCAGGCAGACGTCGTCGTGGTCGGCGGCGGGCTCGGCGGGGTGGCCGCCGCGATCGCCGCCGCCCGCGCCGGGGCGTCGGTGATCCTCACCGAGGAGCTCGACCGCATCGGCGGGCAGGTGACCACCCAGCTGGTCAGCGCCCTCGACGAGCACCCGCATGTGGAGACGTTCGGGGCGTCGGCGTCCTACCGGCTGCTGCGCGACCGGATCCGCGCCGCGTGCGGCGGAGCGGCGAACCCCGGCGAGGGCTGGGTCAGCCGCCTGTGCTTCCCGCCCGCCGTGGGCCAGTCCGTCATGGAGCAGCTGCTCGCCGAGCACGGTGTGCAGGTCCGCGTGAACGCCGCGCCGGTGAGCGCGGACCGCGACGGCGACACCATCACCGCGATCGAGTTCAGCGACGGCACCCGGCTGGCCGCGACCGTGTTCGTCGACGCCTCCGAACGCGGCGACCTGCTGCCCCTGTCCGGCGAGGACTGGTCCGTCGGTTCGGAGGGTTTCGACGCGTACGCCGAACCCCACGCCGTGCCCGGCGGCCCGGATCCCCTGGCCCAGCAGTCGTTCACCTGGTGCGCGCTGCTGACCTACCACCCCGAGCACGACGGCGACGACCCCGGCCCGGCCCCGGCCCGCTACGAGCAGCTGCGCGAGCACTGCGGCCTGGACATCGCCGGCTGGGACGGCGGCGTGCACCGCTACCGCATGTTCACCGACGGCCCCGACGGCAAGCCGCCGTTCTGGACCTACCGCCGCCTGCGTGCCGACCGTCCCGAGCTGATCGTGCTCAACTGGGCCAGCAACGACTGCGCCGGGCAGGACCCCATCGGCGACCCGGTCGGCGCGGAGAAGGCCGGGCGGGAGCTGACCGCCGCGTTCGTGCACTGGCTGCGCACCGAGGCGCCGCGCGAGGACGGCGGCACGGGCTACCCCGGCCTGCGCCTGGCGGCGGCCGAAGCGGGCACCACCGACGGCTACGCGGCCGCGCCCTACCTGCGTGAATCCCGCCGCCTGCGCCACGACCGGCCGGTCACCGGCCACGACCTGTTGCCGGTCCCCGGCCGGGCCCGCGCCCGGCACCTGGACGGCGCGGTCGGCATCGCCTGGTACCACATCGACCTGCACGAGCGCACCGGCCACCCGGCGCCGGTCTACCAGGAGACCGCCCCGTTCACGATCCCGGCCCGCGCCCTGGCCGGGCAGGTGTCCAACCTGCTCATGGGCGCGAAGAACCTCGCCGCCACGCAGATCGCCGCGGCCGCCTACCGCGTCCACGCCGGCGAGTGGGCCGTGGGTGAGGCCGCGGGGGCGCTCGCCGCCGTCGCATGCGCCTCCGGCAGCAGCGCCCGGCAGGTCGTCGACACCCCGGGGCTGCTGGCCACCGCCCAGCACGACCTGGCCCGCCACGGCGTGCCGCTGTCCTGGATCGCCGACGTCGACTCCGGCGACGAGCTGTACCCGGCGGCGCACCTGCTGGCCGCGTACGGCGCCCTGGAAGCCGACCTGGCCGCGGGCCTGCACGTGCACCCCGACGACGAGCCGGGCACCGCCGACGCGGCGGCGCTGGAGTCCGCCGCCGCGGCGGTGCGCACCGCGCTCGGGCTGAGCGCGCCCACCGAGTCCGGGGCCGCCACCTGGCGGGAACGGGCCTGCGCGGCGCTGGCGGGCCTGCGGTGATCGGCGCGACCATGACCAGCCTGCACACCCTCGCCGCGCTGCGCGGCGGGCTCGTCGTGTCCTGCCAGGCCGAGCCCGGCGAGCCCCTCGACGCGCCCGCACACATGACCGCCATGGCCCTTGCCGCCGCGGACGGCGGCGCCGTAGGCATCCGCGCCAAAGGCCTGGCCGACATCGCCGCGATCCGCGCCGCGATGCCCACCACCCCGCTCATCGGCCTGGTCAAGCAGGGCCGCGACGGCGTCTACATCACCCCGACCGTCGCCGACGCGCTCGCCGTCGCCGACGCCGGAGCCGACATCGTCGCGATCGACGGCACCGACCGGCCGCGCCCGGACGGGCACACGCTCGCCTCCACGGTCGCCGAGCTGCGCCGCCGCCGCCAGATGATGATCATGGCAGACGTGGCGACCCTCGCCCAGGCGCTGGCCGCCCAGGACGCGGGCGTCGACATCGTCAGCACCACCCTGTCCGGCTACACCGGACCCCAGCCACCGCCCGACGGCCCCGACCTGGACCTGGTCGCCCGCCTGGCCGAGGTGCTGAGCATCCCGTTCGCCGCCGAAGGGCGCATCACGACCCCCGCGCAGTGCGCGACGGCGCTGCGGCTGGGCGCGCACACCGTCGTCGTCGGCACCGCCATCACCCGCCCGTCGCACATCACCGCCCGGTTCGCCGCAGCACTGCGCCAGGAGCAGCAATGACCACCCTGCACGTCGTCAACCACGTCCACTGGGACCGCGAGTGGTACCGCCCCATGGAGGCGTTCCGGGCCCGCCTGGTCGAACTCGTCGCGCAGGTCTGCGACGCCCTCGACGACAAGCGGCTGCCCTCGTTCCACCTCGACGGGCAGACCGTCACCGTCACCGACGTCGAAGCCGTCGATCCGGCACTGGCCCAGCGGGTGCGCGAACACGCCCGCGCCGGCCGCCTGTCCATCGGCCCCTGGCACGTGCTGGCCGACAACCAGCTCGTCTCCGGCGAGAACCTCATCCGCAACCTGCTCACCGCCCGCCGGGTCGCCGGCGGCGCCGGGCTGGCCACCGTCGGGTACTGCCCGGACTCGTTCGGGCACCCCGCCGACCTGCCCCGCATCCTGCGCGGCTTCGGCCTGGACACCGCGCTGGTCTGGCGTGGGGCGCCACCGGAGCACGCCCGCTTCCGCTGGCGCTCCCCGGACGGCTCCGAGGTGTACGCCGTCAACCAGTGCTACTACGAACCCGACGTGCTCTGGAACGAGGACGGCCTCGCCGACCGGGTCGCCGCCTACGCCGCCAAGCAGCGCGACCGGGCCGGCGACGGGCCGCAGCTGCTGCTCAACGGCGCCGACCACCTCGCGCCGGCGCTGGACCGCCAGGACCCCGCGCTGACGCACAGCACGCTCGCCCAGTTCTTCGCCGACCCCGGCCACGACCGCGACAGCGCCCCGGTCATCGAGGGCGAGCTGCGCCACCCGGGCGGGTGGCTGACGTTCCTGCTGCCCGGCACGCTGTCGTCGCGTATGTACCTCAAGCAGGCCAACGCCGCCGTGCAGACCCTGCTGGAGTCGTGGGTCGAGCCCTATCTCGCGCAGACGGACGCCACCGGCTCGACCACCGGGATGCTGCGCCACGCATGGGAGCTGCTGCTGGCCAACAGCCCGCACGACTCGATCTGCGGCTGTTCGGTCGACGAGGTGCACCGCGAGAACGAGGTCCGCTTCGAACGCGCCACCCAGGTCGGCGAACACCTGCTCGCCCGGTCCCTGCAGCGGATGGGGCTGGACACCCGCCTGTACGGCGAGCCGTCGGCCGACAGCCTGTCGGTGCTCGTGGCCAACCCGCACCCGCGGCCGGTGCGCGGCCCGGTCGAGCTGGACGTGTACAGCGCACCCGGCCGCCACGTGCTCGGCCTGCGCGACGCCGACGGCGCCGACGTGCCGTTCGAGGTTTCCGAGCCCGAGCAGACGCCGCTGTTCTGCGCCGACCTGGACCTGCCGCCCGACACGAGGCCCGCCGCCCGCCACCGGCTGCTGTTCGTCGCCGAGGTCGGCCCCAGCGGCCGGCGCGGCTACCAGGTCCTGCTCGGCGACGCACCGGCCGCGCAGGCCGAGCCGCTCACGCATCCCTGGCAGGTCGAGATCGCGCAGGACGCGTCGCTGACGCTCACCGACACCCGCACCGGCCGGGTCCTGCCGGGGCTGGCGCGGCTGGTCGACGGAGGCGACGCCGGGGACACCTACAACTACGATCCGCCGCGCGACGACGAGCAGATCAGCCCTCGGGTGACGGCGGTGCGCGCGCAGGCCACCCCGGTGCGCCGGGTCTGGCACGTCGACGCCGTGCTCGACCTGCCCCGGGGCCTGTCCGCCGACCGGTCCGCCCGCGCCGTGCCGCGCGAACCGGTCGCGGTGACCGTCACCGCGACCCTGTGGCGTGGCGTCGAGCGCCTCGACTGGACGGTGGCCTTCGACAACACCGTCGGCGACCACCGGCTGCGAGCGCACTTCCCGACGGGGCCGGCCCAGGACTGGGCCGCCGACACTCACTTCTCCGTGCTGCACCGGCCGCTGTCCGCACCGCTCGGGCCGCTGCCCACCGAGCGGGCGTACGAGGCCGACTGCGCCGTGGCGCCCGTGCACGGCTGGGCCGCCGCGGGCGGGCTCGGCCTGCTGACCGCGGGGCTGCCCGAGGTGCAGGGGCTGCTCCCGGCCGCCGCTCCCGAGCTCGCCGTCACCGTGCTGCGAGCCACCGGCTGGCTGTCGCGGCCCGACCTGCGCTCGCGCACCACCGGCGCCGGGCCGCAGCTGCCGACACCGCAAGCCCAGTGCCTGCGGCAGGTCACCGCGGCGATCGGTGTCGTGCTCGACACCGGCGAACTGGAGATGGCGAATGCCGCCGGGCTGCACCGGGCCCCGCTGCGGGCCTGGCAGCTGCGCTTCGGCAGCCCGGTGCCGTCGCCGGTCGATGGCATCGCCGTGTCCGGCGCGGTGGTGACAGCGGTCAAGCCCGCCGAGGACGGCGACGGATTCGTGCTGCGCGTGGCCAACCCGACCGGCCTGGCGATGACAGCCGTCGTCGGCGGGCTCGACGGCCGGGTCGCCGGCGAATGCTCCCTGGCCGAGGAGCCGGTGACCGGAGATCCGGACCCCGGCGCGCTCGCCCTCGGGCCCTACCAGGTGCGCTCGCTGCGGGTGCGCTGACGCGGCCGGGAATGGACGTCATCCGCCGGCCGGCGGATGACGTCCATTCCCGGACCGCAGGTGATCGGCGCCGCCCACTGATCGATGCGCGAATCGACGCAACTATCCGGTACGACTCTCGTCCCGGACCAGGAGCGGCGAGGATGAAGCAGACAGCCTGGTTCAACCGAGTGCGAAGGGGAGTGGCGCTGTGACCACCACTGTTCGAGACGACGTCCAGTTCGCCGACTTCGGCAAGGAGATGTGGGATTTCCTCACCGGCAGGCACGCCAGCATCTCGTATCGCTTCCATGGCATGGAGGTGCAGGTGCCGCGCCGGACCGGAGCAGACTCGCCCAGGGCGACATGGGTGCTCAACGGAACCCTGGAGATCACCACCACTGACGGCGGCAATGGCGCAGCCCGGTAGACCGGCGGCTACGGGGAACCCGGCACGGTGGTCGGGTTCCCTGGACATCCGGGTGTCGGCCGGGGGACGCAGCACCACCGGCACGGTACGGGCGGTGGCCGGCGCCCCCGTCGTCGTCACCTTCGACGACGCCGCGCTCGCGTTCGCGCACCTGCCGCGGCTCGCCGCGCTGCGGACTGCGGCCGCCCGCCTCGCGCCCGGCCGGATCGAGGTACGCCGAGCGGACGGCACGTGGCTGGCGAGGTTCTACCAACACGGCGGGCGCGGGCACGTGTGGTGGAGCGCGGCCGGGTTGGCGATGCTGCCACGGACGGCATTTCTGCGCGTCAGCAGATTCAGGCCACGGTTCGGAGCGCGCCCGGGACTTCCCGGCCGCAGGCGAGGGCCGGAGACCTGACCGGGAGGCATCAGGATCACGGTGGGATCCCGCCGACTGTTCGATGAAGAGCCGTACTCCATGAAGGGTGGGCGGCGGCTGAGGGCCCGGCGGGTCGCGCCGGGCCCTCAGCCACCTCAGGCCTGCCGGATGTGGACGGCCAGGTCCGTGAACGCGGCCGCGGTGCGGCCGTCGCCGGTGTATGCGCTGAACCGCGGCGTCTTGGTGAAGGTGACCGCGAAGCGCGGGTCGCTCTGCCGGGTGTGGCTGGTGACGCTGCGCGTGCGGGAGGCCGCCAGCCGCAGGGCGAGTCCGATGGCGACGTCGTCGCCGAACACGTCCTCACTGCCGGTCACCTCGTCCGCCGCGGCGTGCCCCAGCGGGCGCAGCCCGGACGGCGCGTCGGCCTGCCAGCTGCGGGGCCGGTAGGTGAAGCCGGCGCTGAGGTGACTCCAGCGCACACCGTCACGCAGATCGAGGACGTTGACGCCGCCGGTGCCGAGCACCCGGCCCAGCTCCTCGCGGCCGCCGGGGTCCGTGACCAGCAGCGCGGTGTTCGCGTCGAGCCCGTACACGCGGCGGTTGCCGGTCGTGACGGCCAGCTCGACGGCACGGCCGAGCCTGCCGTACGCGGAGAAGTGCGTGTCTATCAGCCCGGAGGTGAGCAGGCCGAACCCGCCCGCCGGCCAGTAGCCGCTGGTGTCGGGGTCGTCGAAGTAGCCGGGGTGCGAGCCGTCGCGCAGCGCGTTGTAGCTCTCGCCGCCGGTGACCATGTCGGGCCCCTGCTGGATCTGGGCTCCGGCACTGGAGCCGGCGACGACCGCGCCGGCGGCATGCCGTCGGCGGATGGCGGCCAGCAGCAGGCTGTCGGCGTGCGCCTGACCCCTGACCATGGTGGTGAGGTAGCGGAACTGGTCGCCGCCGCCGAAGAAGAACCCGGTGCAGCTCGCGGCGAGCGCGGCTACGGCGGGGTCGTCGGCGGCGGCGATGCGGTCCAGGTCGACCGGGATCCAGACGGCTTCGCCCGCGCCGTGGGCGCGCAGCAGGTCGGCGTAGTAGCGGCCGTTGGTGACGCTGTTGACGGCGTCGGGGGAGCCCGCGTCGGGGTCCTGGCTGGGCGGGATCGACGCGGCGGTGAGCACGCCGATGCGGGCGCGGGCGCCTCCCGCGCGGCGGACGATCTCGCCGTAGATCTCGGTGTTGCCGTCGGACAGTGAACCGCCGACGAGGACGAGCGGGCCGCGCCGGCCGCCGCGGGCGGAGGCGGGCGCGGCCGGTGTGAGAGCGGTGAGGGCGGCGGCGCCGAGGGCGCCGGTCAGCAGGGTGCGGCGTTGGGTCATGGCTGCCTCCCGTAGGGGGAGGCTCCGCCCGCCGCAGCGTGGTGGGAACTTGGGGGTTTCCGACGGCGGGCGGAGCCGGTCTTGGGTGACGGTTCGCCTCGTGGCGACGCGACAGCACGTTACAAGCGACTGGATGAGAAGTCTAGATGTAATAGATGTTACGAGCTTGTAAGTAACAGAAGATACAGATGTACAGCTGTCTGCATGAGATGTAATGTGCGATACATCACAGCGTGGTGGCCCACTTATGCAGGAGGAACCATGTCCCCCTTCCCCCGCCTGGCCGCGGCTGCCGCCGTGGCGATACTGGCGAGCACCCTGATCGCCGCGCCGGCCGAGGCCGCGGTCACCCGCGTGCGGCAGGGCAGCAGCACCGACGTCAGCCGCACCGGCTGGTCCGGCCCGGCCTACACGTTCAACGGATCCGGGGCGGTGGTCACCGCCACCATGACCAAGGCCGTCGACGCCATCCGCGGCGGCAGCGGCAGCATCGACGTGGCAGTGCTGGCCGGCTCGGCGCCGACGTCGGGCAGCAAGACCCCCGAGTGCGACACCATCATGGCGATCACCGGCGTCAACTCGTGCACCACGCTGACGCTGACGGCTGCCAACGACGGCAACAACAGCCAGGTCAACACCGACGTCCGTAACGCCGAGTTCGTCTACTTCGCCGGCGGCGACCAGTGCCGCTACGCCAACTGGAAGGGCACCTCGCTGCGGGCGTCGGTGCAGTCGGTGGTGGCCAAGGGCGGCGGTGTCGGCGGCGGCAGCGCCGGGCACCACATCAACAGCTCCGTCGTCTACGACGCCTGCTCCGGCAGCGTCCTGTCCTCGGAGGCGCTGGCCGACCCGTACGACAGGTACATCAGCTTCACCACCGGCATGTTCACCTGGCCGAACTACGCGAACACGATCAACGACTCGCACTTCGTCGCCCGCGACCGGATGGGCAGGCTCATGGCGTTCGTGGCCCGATCCATCAAGGACGGCCTGACCAGTGGCGGCGCCGCCTGGGGCGTCGGCGTGGAGGAGGGCGCCTCCCTGTTCGTCGACGCGGCCGGCAAGGCGACCCTGACCGGCCCCAGCGCGTACGTCGTGCTCGGCGACCACCAGCCGGAACGGGCGGTCTCCGGCCAGCCGCTCAGCTTCTCCAACTTCAAGATCTGGAAGCTGACCAGCGGCCAGACCTACGACTTCGCCAACCGGCCCACCTGCGGCTACTACCTGCGCAGCGTCACCAACGGGGTGGCCGACGCCAACCTGTACAGCGGCACGCCGCTCACCTCCTGCCCGCCGCCCGGCGGCGGGGGCGGCTCGACCTACACCGAAGTGGAGCCCAACGACTCGCGCGGCACCGCCAACAGCATCGTCTCGCTCACCTACCCTGCCACCGTCACCGGCGCCATGGGCAGCAGCAGCGACCGCGACTACTTCGCCCTCACCCTGGACAGCGGCCGCACGATCACGGTGAACTGCGCCGTCCCGTCGGCCTACGACGCCGACCTCTACCTGCTGAACTCGTCCGGCAGCACCCTGGTCCGGTCGGTCAACGACGGCGCGGGGGCCGACGAGTCGCTGACGTACACCCGCACCGCATCCGGCAGCGCCACGGTCTACGTCGAGGTCGAGGCGTACTCCGGCTCCGGATCGGCGACCTACTCCTGCACCGTCGCGAAGTGACACCCGGTGCCCGCCCGGCGCGCCGGGCGGGCACCGGCCCGTCGCGTGTTCGTGGCTACGCTGTGCCGCGGAGGTGTCCCATGACCGTAGCCGAACACGGCGTAGCCGGCATGATCCACGCCCGGCTGGGCGAGTGCAGTCCCGCCGAGCGGCGGGTGGCCCGGGTGCTGCTGGCCGCCTATCCCACGGCCGCACTGGAGACGGTGGCGGTGCTGGCCGAGCGCGCCGGTGTCAGCGGGCCGACGGTGCTGCGCTTCGTCAACCGGCTGGGCTTCCGCGGCTACCCGGAGTTCCAGAAGGCGCTGCGGGACGAGCTCGCCGAGCGGGACACCTCGCCGCTGGCGGCGTACACCGCCGAGCCGCCCACCGCGCCCGGCGGGGCGCTGGACCGGGCCCGCCGCGTGCTGCCGCAGGCAGTGGAGGCGACGCTGGCCGAACTGCCCGAAAGCGAGGTGCAGGCGGCCGTGCGGCTGCTGGCCGACCCGCAGCTGCGGGTGACCGGGCACGGCGGGCGCTTCTCCGGCCTGCTCGCGCACTATCTGGTCATGCACCTGGTGCAGATCCGGGGCAACAGCCGCCTGCTGCCTGCCGGGCAGGTGGAGCGCGCCGGCCTGCTGGCCGACCTGGGCCGCAAGGACCTGCTGGTGCTGTTCGACTACCGCCGTTACGAGCAGCCCACCCTGGCGCTGGCGCAGGCGGCCAAGGAGCAGGAGGCGAAGATCATCCTGTGTACGGACCGGTGGCTGTCGCCGATCGCGTCGCTGGCCGACGTGGTGCTGCCCAGCCGGGTCGACTCGCCGTCGGCCTACGACAGCTTCGTGCCGACCGTGGCGGTGCTGGAGACCCTGATCGACGGTGTGATCGCGCGGATGGGCGCGGCGGCGGGGGAGCGGCTCGCGGCGATCGAGGGGGCCGCGCAGCGGTACCGGCTCCTCTAGCGAGCGCGTTACATAAAATCGTAACTTCACATTCGCTGTAACGTCTATTACATTCCCCTGGTACTGAGATTCAGTCACCGGAGGACTCCATGCGCCTGCACCGTTTCGCCCTGCCCGCCGTCGCGCTGGCCGCCACGTTCCTGACCGCCTGCGGCTCGACCGACACCCCCGCCCCGGCCAACAGCGGCGCGGCGGCCACCGTCACCTTCGCCGTGCCCGGCGTCGGCGACGTCACCACCGACGCGAAGGTGGCCGCCAAGCTGCCCGCCGACTTCCGCGACAAGGGCGTCATCACCATCGCCACCAACGCCCCCTACGAGCCGTTCATCGACTTCAAGACCGAGGGCAACACCAGCGAGTTCAAGGGCCTGGACTACGACGTGCTCAGCGCCGCCGCGGCCCGGCTCGGCCTGAAGACCCAGTGGAGCCAGCAGCCCTTCGACGGCCTCGTGCCCGGCCTGCAGGCCGGCAAGTTCGACGCCATCGCCGGCGGCATCACCGACAAGAAGGAGCGCCAGCAGGTCGCCACCTTCGTCGACTACAGCGCCTCCGGCACCGGCTTCCTGGTCGCCAAGGGCAACCCGCTCGCGATCAACGACGTGACGAATCTGTGCGGGCGCACCGTCGCCGTGCAGAAGGCCAGCAACCAGGCCAAGCACCTGGCCGAGTACAGCAAGAGCAGCTGCGCCGGCAAGGCCATCACCGTCAAGGAGTACCCGGAGAACCCGCAGGCCGTGCAGGCGCTGCTGGCCGGCACCGTCGACGCCGTCGCCGCCACCAAGGTCAACCTCGTCGACACCGAGCAGCAGCTCAAGGACAAGGTGCAGCTGGCCGCCGACTCGGCCAACCCGAACGGCTGGCTGGCCAGCCCGAACGCCTTCGGGTTCCTCAAGTCCCGCGCCGACCTCGCCCAGGCGTTCCAGGCCGCGGTGCAGTCGCTGATCGACGACGGCACCTACGCCAAGATCCTCGACCAGTACGGGCAGAAGGAGATCGGCCTGGCCACCGCGACCATCGACCGGGCCATCGACTGACCTGCCACCCCACGGGGCGGGCGCCCGCGCGCCCGCCCCGCGCCACCCCGAGGGAACCGCGCCCATGACAACCGACCCCCACCCGCCGATCAAAGCCGTCCCCGTACGCCACTACGGCCGCTGGCTGGCCGCCGCCACCGTCGCCCTGCTCGCCTACCAGGTGCTGGCGGCACTGCTCAGCAGCCCCAACCTCGAACCGGCCACCATCGGCCAGTACCTGTTCAAAGACTTCGTCCTCGAAGGCGTGCAGACCACCCTGCTGCTGACCGTGATCGCGATGGTGCTGGGCACCGCCGGCGGGATCCTGCTGGCCGTCATGCGGCTGTCGGCCAACCCGGTCCTGCGCGTGTCCGCGGCCGCGTTCGTGTGGCTCTTCCGCGGCACGCCGCTGCTGGTGCAGATCGTGTTCTTCGGCTTCCTCGGCGCGCTGCTGCCGCGGCTGACGCTCACCGTGCCGTTCACCGACATCGCCGTGTTCGACCAGCCCACCAACGCGGTGATGGTCGGCATCGTGCCCGCCGTGCTGGCACTGTCGCTCAACGAGATGGCCTATGCCGCGGAGATCGTGCGCGGCGGCATCCTGTCGGTCGACAGCGGCCAGACCGAGGCCGCCCACGCGCTCGGCATGAAACCCGGCCTGACCATGCGCCGCATCGTCCTGCCGCAGGCGATGCGGGTCATCGCCCCGCCGATGGGCAACGAGGTCATCACCATGCTCAAGTCCACCGCGCTGGTGTCCGTGATCGCCGGACGCGACCTGATGACCGCGGTGCAGACCGTCTACGCGCAGAACTACAAGGTCATCCCACTGCTGACCGTGGCCGCGATCTGGTACCTGGCGCTGGTCAGCGTCCTGTCGGTGCTGCAGTGGTTCGTCGAACGGCGCTTCGGCCGCGGCCAGCGCGCAGCGGGAGGGACGGTCCGATGACCGCGATGATCAGAGCCGAGGGCGTACGCAAGAACTTCGGCCGGCTGGAGGTGCTGCGCGGCATCGACCTGGAGGTCGCCCCCGGCGAGGTGTGCTGCCTGCTCGGCCCGTCCGGCTCCGGCAAGTCCACCTTCCTGCGCTGCGTCAACCACCTGGAGAGCGTCACCGCCGGGCGGCTGTGGGTCGACGGGCAGCTCGTCGGCTACCGCCAGCACGGAGACCGGCTGCACGAGCTTCGCGAGAGCGAGATCGCGCAACGCCGCCGCGACATCGGCATGGTGTTCCAGCGCTTCAACCTCTTCCCGCACCTGACCGCGCTGGGCAACATCATGGAAGCCCCCGTCCAGGTGCTGGGCGAATCGCGGGCCTCAGCCCGCCAGCGCGCGCTGACACTGCTGGAGCGGGTCGGCCTGGCCGACAAGGCCGACGCGTACCCGGCGATGCTCTCCGGCGGGCAGCAGCAGCGGGTCGCCATCGCCCGCGCGCTGGCGATGCGCCCCAAACTGATGCTGTTCGACGAGCCCACCTCCGCCCTGGACCCGGAACTGGTCGGCGAGGTGCTCGACGTCATGCGCGACCTCGCGGCCGAGGGCATGACCATGATGGTGGTGACCCACGAGATGGGCTTCGCCCGCGAGGTCGCCGACACCGTCGTGTTCATGGACGGCGGCGTGGTCGTCGAAGCCGGGACACCGGCCCGGGTGCTCGGCGACCCGCAGCACGACCGCACCCGCGCGTTCCTGGCGAAGGTCCTGTGAACCCCGCGGCGCTGCGGGCCGCCGCCCAGGCCCGCTACCCGGCGTTCCTGGCAAGGCTCGCCGAGCTGGTGGAGGTCGACTGCGGCTCACGGCAGGTGCATGGACTGCGCAAGGTCGCCGCCAGGTTCGCCGGGTACGCGGCCGAGGCGGGCACACGGGTCGACGTCGTGCCGGTCAGCGACGACGACGGGGCGGCACTGGGCGACGCGGTGATCGCGCGGAAGGCCGGCCGGGGCGGCAGCCGGATCCTGCTCGCCGCCCACCTGGACACCGTCTTCCCGCCCGGCACCGCCGCGGCCAGGCCGCTGACCGTCGACGGGGCGACCGCGCGGGCGTACGGGCCCGGCGTGTGCGACGACAAGGGCGGGCTGCTCGCGGGCCTGGCCGCCGTCGAGGTGCTCGCACAGCTCGACGCCGACCGGTACGGCGAGATCGTCCTGGTCGCGACCCCCGATGAGGAGATCGGCTCGGTCGGGAGCAGGCCGCTGCTGGCCGAGCTGGCGGCGCAGGCCGACGCGATCCTGTGCCTGGAGTGCGCCCGCGACAACGGCGACCTCGTCTCGGCCCGCAAGGGCGTCGCCGACGTCGAGATCGACCTGCACGGCCGGGCCGCCCACGCCGGCATCGAACCCGAGCGCGGCGCCAACGCCGCCCTGGCCGCCGCGCACCTGACCGTCGCCCTGCAGGGCATCGACGGCGTCAACGTCGGTGTCCTGCACGCCGGCACCCGCCCGAACGTCGTGGCCGACCGGGCGCGGCTGGTGGTCGACGTGCGGGCGGCCGAACCGGCCGCCTACGAGGCGGCACTGGCCGACATCGCCCGGCTGGCCGGCACCCCGCTGGTCGCGGGCGTGACGGCGACGGTCCGCGTCGTCGCGCCGACCCCACCGTGGCTGGGCGGAACGGGCACGGCGGCATTGCTGCGCGCGGCCGAAAAGGTCGGAGCCGGACTCGGGCTCACCGTCACCCACGCCGCCACCGGCGGGTGCGCCGACGCCAACCTGCTGGCCGCATCGGGCGCGCCGGTGCTCGACGGGCTCGGCCCGGTCGGCGGTGGCGACCACGGCCCCGACGAGTGGCTCGACCTCGGCTCGGTGGTCCCGCGGGTGGCGCTGCTCGCCGGACTGATCGACGAGATCAGCTGACGGGTGCGGTGCCCCGCTTCCTGCCTGTCGGGATCGGGGCACCTCAACTGAGCAGCACCGCCGAGGCCACCGCCGAGGTGAGCGTGCCGGCGAACCATGGGGTGTAGTCGCGCGGCGTCCTGGCTGACGCGGCCAGCGCGTCGCCGATCTCGGCCCAGCGCACGTCCGCCACCTCCGAGGGGTCGACCGTGACCTGTGCCGGACGCCCCAGCGCGGCCAGGAACAGGTGATGCCATACGTGCTCCACCCGGCCGCAGGACCGGTCGCGCATCCGGCGCCGCAGGCAGCCCACCGGTTCGGCGACGACGGCGGTCAGGCCGATCTCCTCGTACGCCCGCACCACCGCGGTCCGCGCCGCGTCCTGTCCGGGCGGTGGATGCCCGCTGCACGAGACATCCCAGCGCGAGGCGAACGTCGCCTTGTCCGCCGCCCGTCGCTGCAGCAGCACGAATCCCGCCCCGTCGACCACGACCAGCGACATCGCCCTGTGCAGCAGCCCCGGCGGCTCATGGGCTCGGCCTGCGCCCACCGACGCGCCGCCGAGGCCGAACTCGTCGACGGTCTCCACCAGCAAATCGGCCATTGTTGCCACCTTCCGGTCACGGCCAGGTCAGGTAGCGAGGCAACTCTCAAATTACCCAGGGCTGTCGCGCGCCGTCGAGCCGCTGCGTCGATCAGCGGACCAGACTCGAGGCGAAAACGATGCAGATATCGACTCAACTTGCGAAACTCGCATAGGGTGGAGCCATGCACCATCGCACTGACGGGTTTCCGGCGCCCGGCCTGAGCCGGCCGCTGCCGGAGCGCGCGATGTGAACCGGCACCGCACCGCCGGAGACGTCGCCCGGCACCTGGGGATCGCCGTCACCACCCTGCGCAGCTGGCATCAGCGCTACGGGCTGGGCCCAAGCGGGCATGAAGCCCACCGTCACCGCCGCTACACCGATGACGACGTCGCCCGGCTGGAGGTGATGTGCCGGCTGACGACCGAGGGAGTTCCGGCGGCGGCAGCGGCGCGCGTCGCGCTGGCCGGGCCGCCACCGCCCGCGGCGGCCTCCGTGAACCAGCCTGGCGTGGATTCCGCGGTCAGGGGCCTGGTGATGGCGGCTGTCCGGCTGGACATGCCCAGCATGCTGTCGACGATCTTCGCGGCGGTCCGCAGGCGCGGGGTGGTTTACACGTGGGACAACCTGATCTGCCCGGCGATGCGAGAGGTGTCCCGCCTGCAGGAGGGCGATCAGCACATGATCGAGGTCGAGCATCTGCTGTCCCGGTGCGTGCTCGAGGTCTTCTGGCGAGTGCCGCGGCCCTTCGCCGCGGGAGCCGTCAAGACCGTTCTGGCCTGCGCGGCGGAGGAGCAGCACACGCTGGCGCTCGAGGCGCTGGCCGCGGCGCTGGCCGAGCAGGGCTGCGGCACGCGCATGCTCGGCGCCCGCGTTCCCGCGGAGAGCCTGGCCCATGCGGTCCGCCGCACCGGGCCCGCCGCGGTGTTCGTCTGGTCGCAGCAGGCCGTGACCGGCGACCCGGACTATCTGAGGGTGATCTTGGCGGTCCGTCCCCGGCCGGCTCTCGTGGCCGCCGCCGGCCCGGGTTGGCCCGGCCCGCTGCCGGAAGGGGTCGGCTGTCCCGCCGATCTGGCCGAGGCGTTGCGCCTCGCGGTGGCGGTCATCGGTCGCGCCCGTTCGGCGTGACCCGGTCTGCAGCGAATCGACACCTGAATCGACGCAAACTCTCGATTCGGCGGACGGCGCCGGACGCGGCACACGACGATGAGAGCAGGGCCGAGATGGTCGGCTCACCTGCCTACGGAGGTCGTGATGGGGATCGAGGAGAAGCTCAGCAACCTGTCCCGCCGGTGCGCGGGGCGCTCCATGGAACTCGCCGGCCGGATCTCGCACAACGCACGATGGCAGTCTGCCGGCTACCGCATCTGGACGTCGGCCCGTGACGAGGAGACCCGTGAGAAGGCCAAGGACGCCGCCAAAGCACTGGACGCGGTGGCGGCCTACGGTCTCCTGGACGGCCCGCTGCTCCGGCGCGTCACCCCGGACATGCCGCTCGGGGGCGTCGCAACCGTGCGGACGGGTCTTCCCGCGGCCCCCGAGGTCTGGGTTCGGCCCGGGTCCGGTCCGGTGACGCACCCGCAGGACGGGCCGGCACCGCGATGACCCCGGGCTGCGACGGCCGTGGGACCCCGAGCGCGGCGCCTACCATGGCAGACGTGGCCGAAAGCGTGTGGGACTACCCACGGCCGCCGCGCTGGGAGCGCAGCGACCGTCACGTCACCGCCCGGCACCAGGGACTCGTGGTCGTGGACACCCGGCAGGCGCTGAGAGTCCTGGAGACCTCCCATCCGCCGGTCTACTACGTGCCCCGCACCGCGGTGATCCTGCCGCTGCGGCTCTCGGGACGCAGCTCGTTCTGCGAGTTCAAAGGGATCGCCACGTTCTGGGACCTGGTCGCCGGGCAGGCGGTCGTGCCGCAGGCCGCCTGGTCGTACGAGTCACCGGCCGCCGGTTACGAAGAACTGGCCGGCGCAGTGGCGTTCTATCCGTCGAAGCTCGACGAGTGCCTGCTGGACGGTGAACCGGTCCGGCCCCAGGAGGGCGACTTCTACGGCGGATGGATCACCGGCGACATCGTCGGGCCGTTCAAGGGCGGTCCGGGCACCGCAGGCTGGTGAACCACGACGGACCTGCGGCATTTCAGCTGGAGGCGGGGATGGGCGCGACAGACGACGCCGACTGCGTGATCGTCGGGGGTGGCCCGGCCGGTGCGATGCTGGGCTACCTGCTCGCGCGAGCGGGCTGTGCCGTCATCGTGCTCGAGTCGCACGCCGACTTCGCCCGCCGGTTCCGTGGCGACACGCTCGGTCCGGCCACGCTGGACCTGCTTGACGAACTGGGGCTCGCCCGGCGGCTGCTGGCGGACACGCCCCACACCCGCGCGACGGCGTTCTGCTGGCACACCGCCGAACGAGACTATGTGCTGAGCGACTTCCGCGACGCCAGCGCCGACTACGGCTTCTTCGCACTGCTGCCGCAGCCGGAGTTCCTGACGTTCCTGATCGGTGAGGCCGCGGCCCGCCCGTCGTTCCAGGTTCGCATGAACGCCCGCGTCAACCGCCTGCTGCACACGGGCGACCGGGTCACCGGTGTGGCCTACACCGACCGCACCGGCCGCGAGCACGAACTGCGAGCCCGTCTGGTCGTCGCGGCCGACGGCCGCTCGTCGAAGATCCGCCGGCTGTCGGGCCTGGCGACCACCGAGCTCGGCGTCGGATCGGACCTGCTGTGGTTCGACGTGCCCCGCGATCCGGCCACCGACCCACCGCGCAGCGGCCTGGACCTGTATGCCCTCCCGGGCCGTTACGTGGTCGCGCTGAACCAGGGACAGCGCTGGCAGCTCGGCTACGGCATCGCCGCCGGTTCGTTCGCGCAGGCCCGGCAGGACGGCGTGGCGCCGATCCGGGAGGCCGTCGACCGGCACATGCCGTGGCTGCGGCAGCGGATGGCGGCGCTGACCGACGTCAACCAGCTGACCCTGCTCGACGTCCGCATCACGCAGGTCGCGAGCTGGACCGTGCCCGGACTGCTGCTCATCGGGGACGCCGCGCACGTCATCTCGCCGGTCGGGGGCAACGGCATCAACCACGCACTCGCCGACGCGGTGCAGGCGGCCAACCTGCTCGCCGGGCCGCTGGCCCGGGGCAGCCGCGCGGACGTCGACGCCGCCTGCCTCGCGGTGCAACACGCCCGCAAGCCGATCACGGATGCCGCGCAGCAGGAGCAGAGCCGGATCGAGGCCCGCAGCAGGCGTGCCCTGCAGTGCGGCGATCCACGGCCGCCGGGCGTGCTGCGCCTGCTCAGCCGCTCGCCATGGCTGGCCCGCTGGGCCGGGCGCCGGGCCAACCGGGCGGTGCGCACCCCGCACGTCAGCCCTGACATCCTCGCGGGAAAGCTCGGATGACTGTCACGGCAGCTGGTACTCGGCCCATACCGTCTTGCCGTCAGGCAGGGCGGACACGCCCCAGGCCCGGGCGAGCCGGTCGACGATGCCCAATCCGAAACCGCCGTCGACGTCGGGTTGGCGTGGTGCCGGCATGCCAGCACTGCGATCGTTGATCTCGACCCGCACGTGGTCGTCACGAAGCATCACGGTCAGCGACACCGCTCCACCGCCGTGCAGCACGGCATTGCTCACCAGTTCCGAGGTCAGCAGCGCGAGTCCGCCGCCGTCGGCGAGCCGCCAGGACCGGGTCAGCAGCCCGATGAACTCCCGTGCGACCGTCGCGCTGCGGTGCCCACCGGGTAGGGCGATCGAGATCGCTTTCACCGCTGGGACCCCATGGCCGCTTCGCCGGTGCCGCGAGCGCCGGACGGCGCCACGGCGGCTGTTCGAACAGTCATCGTCATGACCTCCCTGTGAGCAGTGGTTCGGCGCGGACGGCCGGAAGGATGGGGGCGGTCGGACCTCGTCACCGCGAGCCCGCCATCACTGCGGCCGTCTCAGCCGAGCAGACCTCGCAGCAGGCTGTCGCCGGAGTGGGCGGTGTTGTTGTCGAAGTGCTCGGCCGACACGTCGACCAGGCGATAGGTGCCCAGGTCGGCGTTGGCGGGCAGGTTGAAGTCGCCGTCGGAACCGGCGCCCAGCGTGCCGATCGAGAACATGCTCATGGTGCCGGGGTCGATCAGCCACACCTCGTAGTAGCCGTCGACGGGCGGCAGCCCGGCGACGTGAAGCCGGAGCCGGTGGCCGTCGACGACATGTGCCTGGCCCGATGCCGTGGCGGGGGTGTCACCGTATGCGGTCAGCTCGGCGGCCGCGAGCACGGCCGGCGCCGGGGGCGGCGGTGTTCTGCTCCACCGGACGCCTGCCACGGCCCCGCCGGCGAGCGCCGCCAACACGATCATGGTGGTGACGGATATCCGGGTCAGCCGCTGCCGCGCGTACGGTCGGGCGGTGACGGCACGGGGCGGGCGGCCGTCTGCCGGGCGGAGCGGGCCGCGCGGACCGTGTCCGCTGCCCGGCTTCGCCGGGACGGCTGCCGCCGGGACGGCGGTGGAAGTGTCCACCGTGGTCTGCGCGACGATCGCCTCCCACACGCGCGGCGGCGGGGCCGGCAGGTCGCGCAGCTGCCGGGTCTGGCCGACCACCGTCGACAGGCGCTGCAGCTGCAGGACCTCGTGACGGCATGCGTCGCAGGAGGCCAGGTGCTCGGCTGCCGAGGGGTGCTCCGACAGATCCTCAAACGCCAGCAGAACCAGCTGGCTGGAATCCAGATGCCGCACCGTCCACCTCCCATCGCCGCTTGATGGCCGCCATGCCACGCCGTATGTGGCTCTTCACCGTGCCCAGTGCCAGGCCTGTCGTCTCGGAGATCTGCTGGTGGGTGAGGTCATCGTAGAACGCGAGCTCCAGCACCCTGCGCTGCTCGGCGGGCAGCTTGGCCAGCTCGTCGGCGACCACCAGCTGCTCGATCACCAGTTCGGCGGAGGCCGCCGGTGGCGGCTCGGGCTGCCGGCGGATCACCTCCTCGACACGGTCGGCGCGTTGCTGGGCCCGCACCAGGTCGATCACCTTGCGGCGGGTGATGGCCAGCAGCCATCCGAGCAGGCCGCCACGTTGCGGGTCGAAGGTCGACCGCGCCAGCCACGCCGACACGAAGACCGCCTGCGTGATGTCCTCGGCGTCGGTGCGGCTGCGCAGCAGCCGTGACGCCAGGTGGAACACCGCGGCGCCACAGTGGTCGTATGCCTCCCGCAACGCGTCGTCATCGCCTCCGGCGAATCTGGCGGCCAGCTCGTCGGCATCGACGGCTGTCCTCCCGTGCTGCTGTCTCACCGGGGACATCGCCTTCCACGGGATCGGCAAGACCGTTGCCGCACTCACACCGCCTCCCTCCGGCCGGCACACACGCCTTCGCTGACACGTACGACGAACCTCGCCGCGCTGGATGCACCCGGAGCTGGGCCGCGTCGCGATCACGCCGGCGACCGGCAGTGGCCACCCGCTGCGAGTGGCGCACCCGGTTCACGACCGTGGCAGGCGAGGGGCGACGCGCCGCAGACTCGTTTCCGGCCGCCGGAGTCTGCTCATGGGTTCACCAGCGGTACGCCTTCGATGGGCAGACGATATAACGACGCAGATTCCGACGCAACATTGCGAGGAAGCCGGTATGTGCCTAGCCTTGGTCCATCGACGTACCTCGACTGGAGATCGTTGATCTGGGAAGCCACGGCGGGGCCGCCGAGCGGGCGTTTCGGGGGCCTCGCCGTGGCTGTGGCCGGTCGCAGGACCGCATGGCCGCGACGTCGGCGGTGGTGACGCCCCGCTCCGCAACTGCCTGCCGTACGCGGCGGGATCGGGCGCGAGCCGGGCCGGAAAGCGCAGCCGGTCGGCCCGGCTTGCGAGACACGCGAAGCAGCCTCCTGCGATACGGCCGCCAGGGCACTGGCGGATGCAGCCAGTCGGGAAGATCACCCATCGCATCCGCGTCCCGCACCGCCGTCGTAGCCCTCGATGACGGAGACCTCAGCCGTCCTGGACAGACAGACGATCGAAGGAGCAGCGATGCGCAGCCGGAACATCCGCCGTGCCCTGGCCCTGGGCGCCGTGGCCGCGGCCGTGACCGCCACCGCCGGGCTTACCACGGCGTCGCCCGCCTATGCGGCGACGTCGAAGGTGTCGGTCGTGCACGGCATCCCCGACACCCCGGTCGACGTGTACGTCAACGGCAAGGTGACCCTCGAGGACTTCAAACCCGGGGATGTCGCGGGCCCGCTGGACCTGCCCGAGGGCAGCTACGACCTCGACCTGACCAAGCCGGGCGAGCCGATCGACAAGGCCATCCTGTCGGTCGACGGCGCGAAGGTGCCGGGCGGGGCGAACATCAGCATCGTCGCCCACCTCGATGCCGCCGGCACCCCGAAGATCACGCCGTTCGTCAACGACGTCAGCAAGGTCGGTGCGGGCAAGGCGCGCCTCGTCGTGCGGCACACCGCCGCCGCACCCGCAGTCGACGTGCGCGCCGGCGGCACGCCGGTGTTCAAGAACCTGACCAACCCCGACGAAGCAAAGGCCGACCTGCCCGCCGGCACCGTCAGCGCCGACGTCGTCCTCGCGGGCACCACCACGGTCGCCATCCCGGCGACCGACGTCACGCTCAAGGAGGGCACCGCGACCATCGTGTACGCGACCGGCTCGGCGGACGGTAAGACGCTGGGCGTGGTCGCCCAGGTGATCACCGGTCTGCACTCGGCGCCGAACGGCGTGCCCAGCGGCGACGGCGGCCTGGCCGACGAGTCCGGTGCGAGCCCCTGGTGGCTCGCGGTGGGCGTGCTGCTGCTGGTGGTGGCCGTCGGCGGCGGCGTCCGCCTGGCCACCCGGCGCACCGGCCGATGACCGCGCCCCGCCCCAACGGCGCGCCCCGCGACACCCGCGGGGCGCGCCGCCCCGGCCTCACCCGCCGCGAGGCCCTGCCTCTGATCGGCGCGGCATTCCTGCTGACCGCCGCGGGCTGCCGTGCCGCCGAGGATCCGGAGCCGGTGCTCGACGCACTTGCCGGAGCGTCGCCGTCACCGTCGGCGGCAGGTCCGGATGCCGCTGTTCCCGTGCGGGCGGGATCGCTGCCCGCAGCGGTGACGGCGATACCGCCGGTCCGGCTGCGGATACCGGCCATGTCGCTGGACGCCCGCGTCGATCCGGTCGGGATCGACGCCTCCACCGGCGACTTCGCGGTCCCGCCCAGCGTCGACCGGGTCGGCTGGTATCGCTACGGTCCCGGGCTCGAGGCCACCGAGGGATCGATCGTGATCGCCGGACACGTCGACAGCGCGGCCCAGGGCAAGGGGGCGTTCTTCGGGCTGCGCGACCTCGATGCCCGCGACACGGTGCAGTTGGCGGACGCCTCCGGCGACGTCATGGATCTTCGGGTCGTCGCGGTGGAACAGTTCCGCAAGACACGGATCCCGCTGGAGCGGTACTTCGCCCGCGACGGCGCCGTACGCCTGACCTTGATCACGTGCGGTGGCCCGTTCGACAGGGCCACCCGCCACTACCGGGACAACATCGTCGTCACCGCGGCCAGGAGCTGAACGGGGGAAGGGGCCGGCCTCGGAACCGTTACGCCCACGCGGGAAGTGGGCGGGCCGCCCAGCTGGGCCCGGCCACCGGCGCCTGACAGGGTCGTGGGTCCTCGGCAGGGAAGCCCGTTGTGCCTGTGCGCCGGGAGGTGGGCATCGCATGCCACCACCCGCGTGCGGGGTGAGCAGCCTTGGTGGCGTGGCACCGAAGGTGCGGCCGCCGAGGAGTTCGGCGGCCGCACCCGGGCGGCGGGGGATGTCAGCGCAGGAAGGGCATCCGCCGCACGATCGCGGTCCGGGCCCAGGCCTTGCCGAGCCCGAAGGTGTCACCGGCGTCGGTCAGCGCCAGGACGGCGAGCAGTCCGGCGTAGACGAGGTGGTCGTCGATGATCGGGTTGTTGGCCGGGGGCAGCACCGCGGTCCACATCAGCACCAGCAGCAGGCCTCCGGCGGTGGCGGCGGCGCGGAGGCCGATGCCGGCGATCAGCGCGACACCGATGCCGAGCAGGCCGGTCATGAACAGCCAGTCGGCCCAGGTGGCGCCTGCGATGGCCTGGTAGAGGCCGGCGAACGGGCCTTCGGTGCCGAACTTGAGGAAGCCCAGGGTCGGCTTGCCGCCGTTGATCCAGGCGGCTTCGGTCTTGGTCTCGTGGCCCAGGCCGAACAGCTTGTCCAGGAACGCCCACAGGAAGACCCAGCCCAGCGCGATACGCAGGCCGGCCAGGACGAACCGGGTGGCGCGGGCGCGGCCGGTCTCCGGCGGCGGGGCCAGCCGCGCGAAGGGCTGGTGGCCGTTGGGGGTCGTGCGGGGGGCGAGCAGGGCGGTCATCGCCGGATTCCTTCCTCTTCGGGGGTGGCGCCTTGAGCATCCCGCCGTCGGTGGCGGCCGCAGCAGTGCCGCGCGTCCCGTCCAGAAGGGACCAACGGCCCTGCGCGGGCGGCGCGATCGGGCAGAGGCTGGATGCGCGAGCACACCACAGGAAGGATGCCGATGAACGGGAATGAGCAGTCCGCCGCCTGGCGGACCTTCGCCGGCCGGGACTGGCGCGAACGTATCGACGTCGCCGCGTTCATCCACGACAACCACCAGGCCTACTGGGGCGGGCCGGCGTTCCTGTCCGGCTCCACCGAACGCACCCGCACCCTCTGGCACCGGCTCACCGATCTGTTCGCCCAGGAGCGCCGTCTCGGCATCCTCGACGCCGACACCGCCACGCCCTCGACCATCACCTCGCACGCCCCCGGCTACATCGAACGGGACCTGGAGCTGATCGTCGGACTGCAGACCGACGCGCCGCTGCGCCGAGCGATCATGCCCAACGGCGGCCTGCGCATGGTCGAAGCCGGGCTGCACGCCTACGGCTACCACCTCGACCCCGCGGTGCGCACGGTCTTCTCCACGTACCGCAAGACCCACAACGACGCCGTCTTCGACGCCTACCCCGCGTCGGTCCTGGCGGCACGGCGCTCGCACATCATCACCGGGCTGCCCGACGCCTACGGCCGCGGCCGCATCATCGGCGACTACCGCCGGGTCGCGCTCTACGGGGTGCAGCGGCTCATCGACGACCGCCGCGCGATCAAGGCGAGCCTGGACGTGAACCGCTCCACCGAGGACGTGATCCGCGACCGCGAGGAGCTCGCCGAGCAGATCCGCGCACTGGAGGAGCTGCGCGGCATGGCCGCCGCCTACGGCCACGACATCTCCGGCCCCGCCCGCGACGGGCGCGAGGCGATCCAGTGGCTGTACTTCGCCTACCTGGCCGCCACCAAGGAGCAGAACGGCGCGGCCATGTCGCTGGGCCGCACGGCCACGTTCCTCGACATCTACCTGCAACGCGACCTGGCCGAGGGCACCATCACCGAGGAACGCGCGCAGGAGCTGATCGACGACTTCGTGATCAAACTGCGGATCATCCGGTTCCTGCGCACACCGGAGTACGACCAGCTGTTCTCCGGCGACCCCACCTGGGTCACCGAGGCGCTGGGCGGCATGCGCGCCGACGGCGAGACGCTCGTCTCCCGCACCAGCTTCCGGTACCTGCAGACCCTGTACAACCTCGGCCCGGCACCCGAACCGAACCTGACGGTGCTCTGGTCGCCGCTGCTGCCGGAGGGGTTCAAGCGGTTCTGCGCCCGGGTGTCGCTGGACACCAGCGCGATCCAGTACGAGAACGACGACCTCATCCGCGCCGCCTACGACGACGACACCGCCATCGCCTGCTGCGTGTCGGCGCTGCGGGTCGGTAAGGACATGCAGTTCTTCGGCGCCCGGGCCAACCTCGCCAAGGCGGTGCTGTACGCGATCAACGGCGGCCGCGACGAGATCACCGGCGAGCAGGTCGCCCCCGCCACCCCACCGGTCGGCGGGGAGGTGCTCGACTACGCCGAGGTGGTCACGGCGCTCGACCGCACCCTGGACTGGCTGGCCGAAACCTACGTCGACGCGCTCAACGTGATCCACCGCATGCACGACCGCTACAGCTACGAGCGGCTGGAGATGGCGCTGCACGACCATCCCGTGCACCGGTTCCTGGCCACCGGCCTGGCCGGCCTGTCGGTCGCCGCCGACAGCCTTTCGGCGATCCGGCACACCCGCGTCAAGGTCCTGCGCGACCAGAGCGGGCTGGCCGTGGACTTCGCCGCCGACGGCGAGTACCCGGCCTTCGGCAACAACGACGACCGCGCCGACGGCATCGCGGTGTGGCTGGTCACCACCTTCATGGACAAGGTCCGCCGGCAGCAGACCTACCGCGGCGCCGAGCCGACCCTGTCCGTGCTGACCATCACCTCCAACGTCGTCTACGGCCGCCACACCGGCAACACCCCCGACGGCCGCCGCGCCGGCGAGCCGTTCGCCCCGGGCGCCAACCCGATGAACGGCCGCGACCACCACGGCCTGGTCGCCGCGGCCCTCTCGGTGGCGAAACTGCCCTACGCCGAAGCCCGCGACGGGATCTCCCTCACCGAGACCATCGCCCCCGACGCCCTCGGCCACCACCGCGACGATCAGATCGACAACCTCGTCGGCGTACTCGACGGATACACCGACGCCGGCGGCTTCCACATGAACGTCAACGTGCTCGACCGGGCCACCCTCGAAGACGCCATGGCCCACCCCGAACGCCACCCGCAACTGACCATCAGGGTGTCGGGATACGCCGTCAACTTCGTCCGGCTGACCACCGAACAGCAACGCGACGTCATCTCCCGCACCTTCCACGAGGCGCTTTGACATCCTCCCCGCCCTAAAGGACGGGGATTCCCTTGGTCGCCCTCGGGTCTTCCTGTTTCGCCGACGACTGCCCCGTCCGAGAGGATTCTCGTTGAGGTCTTACATCGTCTCCGCAGGCTGTCACCGCCAGTCCGGCGGCCAGGATGTTGCGGGCCGCGTTGACGTCACGGTCGTGGGTGCTGCCGCATTGGCAGGTCCACTCTCGCACGTTCAGCGGCATCCGTTCAGCGAGGGCACCGCACGCCGAGCACAGCTTGGACGAGGGAAACCAGCGGTCGACGACGATCAGGTCCCGGCCGTGCCAGGCGGTCTTGTACTCGAGCATGGTGCGCAGCTGCCGCCAGGCCGCGTCGCTGATCGCGCGGGCCAGGCGATGGTTCTTGACCATGTTGCGGACGGTCAGGTCCTCGATCACGATCGCTTGGTTTTCGCGAACGAGCCGAGTCGTCAGCTTGTGCAGGTGGTCACGCCTCCGGTCCGCGATCCGGGCGTGGATGCGGGCGACCTTGAACCGGGCTTTGGCCCGGTTGGCCGAGCCCTTCTGCTTGCGGGCCAGATCGCGCTGGGCGCGGGCCAGCCGCTTGTGGTAGGCGTGCTCGTGCCTGGGGTTGGTGATCTTCTCGCCGGTGGACAGGGTGAGCAGACTGTCGATCCCGGCGTCGATGCCGACCTGGCCGGTGGCGGGGGTCTGGGTGATGGTGTCGTCGCAGAGCAGGGACACGAACCAGCGTCCGGCCGCGTCGCACGACACGGTCACCGTCGACGGGGACACCCCGTCGGGCAGCGGCCGCGACCACACGATGTCGAGGGGTTCGGTCATCTTGGCCAGGGTGAGTCGGCCGTCGCGCCAGCGGAACGCGCTGGTGGTGTATTCGGCCGAGCGGCGCGAGCGTTTCCTGGACTTGAAGTGCGGGTGCCTGGCACGTTTTGCCCAGAAGTTGCCGAACGCGGTTTGCAGGTGCCGCAGCACCTGCTGCAGTGGCACGGACGAGACCTCGTTGAGAAACGCCAGCTCCTCGGTCTTTTTCCATCCGGTGAGCAACGCGGAGGTGGCGTTGTAGCCTACCCGTTCCCGGCGCTGGGCCCATGCCTCGGTGCGGGCAGCCAGGGCCATGTTGTAGACCAGCCGGACGCACCCGAACGTCCGCGACAGCTGCGCGGCCTGCACGTCGGTCGGGTAGAAGCGGTACTTGAACGCCCGCTTCACGGTCCTCGACATGTGCGAATCCTAACTGGACGAATGGGCGGCCTCGCCGCGAGGTGCGGGAGTGCGCCGGTCCGCCTTGGCGGCGGATCGGCTCGGCCTGTCCTGCTCCGCAGGTGTTCTGTTTCCTCTCCGGCCTGAAGGCCGGAGTCCACAGAAGGAGTCTGATGACGACGCCGAGCGCCCTGACCGGGGCCGTCCACTCCTTCGACCTGTCGACGGGGGTGGACGGCCCCGGCACCCGCTTCACCGCGTTCCTCGCCGGCTGCCCGCTGCGCTGCCTGTACTGCCACAGCCCCGACACCTGGCACCGCCGCAACGGCACCCCCACCACCGTTGACCAGCTCATGGCGGAGATCGGCAAGTACCGGCGGTTCATCCGGGTCGCCGGGGGAGGGGTGACCCTGTCCGGCGGGGAACCGCTGCTGCAACCCGCGTTCACCCGCGAGGTGCTGCGCCGCTGCCGCGACCTCGGACTGCACACGGCCCTGGACACCAGCGGCTTCCTCGGCGACCGCGCCGACGACACTCTGCTGGACGCCGTCGACCTCGTCCTGCTCGACGTCAAGGCCCACGACCCCGCCACCTACCGGCGCGTCACCAGGACCGGCGACGTCACCCCGACACTGCGGTTCGCCAGGCGGCTGTCGGATGCGGCCATCCCCATGTGGATCCGGTTCGTCCTAGTCCCCGGCCTGACCGACGGCCAGGCCGGCATCGAGGCGCTCGCCGCGTTCGCGGCCGGGCTGCGCAGCGTCCAGCGGGTCGAGGTGCTGCCGTTCCACCGTCTCGGCAGCCACAAGTACGAGGCGCTCGGCCTGGATTTTCCCCTCCGCCACGTGGCCGCTCCGCCCCCGGCGGCCGTCGAAGCCGCCCGGGTGGTGTTCCGCTCCCACGGGTTGAACACGTACTGATCCCGTGCCGGTGGGTTGTGTCAGCGGTGCTGCGGTCTCGCCCGGCACCCGGGTAGCCGCACCGGGAGAAATCCGCCCGCGCCGACAGCCCGACGGGCACGCCGACGGGCGAACCCGGCAAGGCTCAGTCGGCGGCGGTCCTCATCGCGGGCACGGCAGGATCCGCTTCGGCGGCGAGCGCGCTCAACTCCGGATCGTCGACCGGATGGTCGATCGCGTAGCCGGGCGGCGGCAGGGGAGTACGCAGCTCCACGATCACGGCCTTGATCGTGGCCGCGATCGGGATGGCCATCAGCGCGCCGATCAGGCCCAGCAGGGCCGCGCCGATCAGGCCCGCCAGCAGGACGGCCAGGGACGGCATGTCCAGGCTGCGGCGCATCATCAGCGGTACGATCCAGTAGTTCTCCACCTGCTGATAGATCAGCAGCCAGAGCACGATCCCGATCGCGGCCGGCCACAGCCCGGAGGTCATCGCGGCGACCGCGCCGCAGACCGCCATGCCGAGGGTCGCCCCGACCAGCGGGATGAGATCGGTGATCGCGACGATCAGCGCCAGCGGCAGCGCGAACGGGACGTCGAGGATCATCAGGCCCAGGTAGGCGACCACACCTGCGATCAGCGAGATGACCGCGTTACCGATCATGTACGAGCCGACCTTGTCGACCGCCGTGTCGACGATGCGGCGCACCCGCTCCCGGTGCCGGTCAGGTGCGACGAGCTGGGCGCGGCGGCGCAGCCGCGGCATGTCGGCCAGGAAGTACAGCGACAGGACCAGGACCGTCACCGCGGTGGCCAACCCTTCGAGGAAGGTCTGGAACATGCTGAGCAGGTTCGTGGCGGCCCAGGCCGGCACCGAGGCCGCCAGCTCGTTGAGCCGGTCGCCCAGCCCGTAACGGGTGCTGAGCTCCCGGAAGACGGGCGAGCGCTCGTCGAGGCCCGCGATGTAGCCCGGCAGGTCCTTGACCAGGTTGCCTGCCTGGCTCACCAGCGCCGGCCCGACGCCGACCACCAGCGCCGCCAGCGCGCCCACCACGACGGCGAGGATCGCGGCGACGGCGTACGGCCGCCGGACGCGGTGGCGGACGAGCCAGCGCACGGCCGGGTCGAGGCTGACCGCCACGAACAGCGACACCAGCACCAGTGCCAGCACGCCCCGTACCGTCCACAGCGCGACCAGGCCCATTCCGACCACGGCAATGCCGCACGCGCCTGCGGCCGCCCAGCGGAAGACCTCGCCGGCGGTCACCCGTCCGCTTCTCACGGCCTGCGGATGCCCGTGTTCCTGACAGGCAAACCTGTGCGCGAGCCGCAGAGCTGCCGTGCCCGGTCGGCCCGGACGCCGTTCGCCCTGCGGCCCTCGGCGGCCGCACTCTGGATCAGCGCTGCGGCGGCTGCCAGTCACGGATCTCGGGCAGGTCCTGGCCCGTCTCGCGGATGTACGCCGCGTGCTCCGTCCGTTTGTCGACCATGGCCTGACGCAGCCCGGCGGCGCTGCGGGCCAGCCCCGGGACCCGGTCGATGACGTCGATGACCAGGTGGTAGCGGTCCATGTCGTTGCGCACCAGCATGTCGAACGGGGTCGTGGTGGTGCCCTCCTCCTTGTATCCGCGCACGTGCAGGTGCTCGTGGCCGTTGCGGCGGTAGGTCAGCCGGTGGATGAGCCACGGGTAGCCGTGGTAGGCGAAGACGACCGGCCGGTCGGTGGTGAAGATGGCGTCGTACTCGGCGTCGGGCAGCCCGTGCGGGTGCTCGCTCTGCGGCTGCAGCCGCATCAGGTCCACGACGTTGACGACCCGGACCCGTAGCTGCGGCAGGTGCTCGCGCAGCAGGTCCGCTGCGGCCAGCACCTCCATCGTCGGCACGTCGCCGGCGGCGGCGAGCACGACGTCGGGGTCGCCGCGGTCGTCGGCGGCCCACGGCCAGATGCCCAGCCCCCGGGTGCAGTGCGCCACCGCCTCGTCCATGTCCAGGAACGTCGGCGCCGGCTGCTTGCCGGCCACGATCACGTTCACGTAGTCGCGGCTGCGCAGGCAGTGGTCGGCGACCGACAGCAGCGTGTTGGCGTCCGGGGGCAGGTAGACGCGGATCACGTCGGCCTTCTTGTTGACGACGTGGTCGATGAAACCGGGGTCCTGGTGGGAGAAGCCGTTGTGGTCCTGGCGCCACACGTGCGAGGTCAGCAGGTAGTTCAGGGACGGGATCGGCTTGCGCCAGTCCAGCTCGCGGGTGACCTTCAGCCACTTGGCGTGCTGGTTGACCATCGAGTCGACGATGTGCACGAACGCCTCGTAGCAGGAGAACAGGCCGTGCCGGCCGGTGAGCAGGTAGCCCTCCAGCCAGCCCTGGCAGGTGTGCTCGGACAGGATCTCCATCACCCGCCCGTGCCGGTCCAGGTGCTGGTCGGTGCCGACGGTGCGGGCGTGCCAGGCCTTGCCGGTGACGTCCAGCACGGCACCGAGCCGGTTCGACTCCGTCTCGTCCGGGCCGACCACCCGGAAGTTGCGGTGCTCGGCGTTGGTCGCCATGACGTCGCGCACCCAGCCGCCCAGTACCCGCGTCGGTTCGGCGGTCTCGCCCGCCTTGACGCCGTACGCCCGGAAGTCGGGCAGCTCCAGGTCCCGGGCCAGGCGCCCGCCGTTGGCGTGCGGGTTGGCCCCCATCCGCAGTTCGCCCGTGGGCAGCCAGCCGACGACCTCCGGCCGTGGTCCGCCGTCGGCGTCGAACAGCTCCTCGGGCCGGTACGAGCGCATCCAGCCGGCGAGCATCTCCAGATGCGCGGCGTCGTCGCGGGCCGCCGACAGCGGCACCTGGTGCGCCCGCCACGTGCCCTCGACCGGCACGCCGTCGACCTGCTTCGGGCCGGTCCAGCCCTTCGGTGTGCGCAGCACGATCATCGGCCAGCGCGGCCGGGTGGTGACCTCGCCCAGCCGGGCCGCCGCCTGGATGTCGGCGATCTCGTCGCAGACGGCGTCGAGCGTCGCGGCCAGCCGCTGGTGCACCTGCGCCGGGTCGTCGCCGTCGACCAGGTAGGGCTTGTGCCCGTAGCCGGTCAGCAGTGCCGTCAGCTCGTCGTCGCCGAGCCGGGCCAGCACCGTCGGGTTGGCGATCTTGTATCCGTTGAGGTGCAGGATCGGCAGCACCACGCCGTCGCCGACGGGGTCGAGGAACTTGTTGGAGTGCCACGACGCGGCCAGCGGACCGGTCTCGGCCTCGCCGTCGCCGATGACGCAGGCGACCAGCAGCTGCGGGTTGTCCAGCGCGGCGCCGTACGCGTGCGACAGGCTGTAGCCCAGCTCGCCGCCCTCGTGAATCGAGCCGGGCGTCTCGGGCGCGACGTGGCTGGGCACGCCGCCGGGGAACGAGAACTGCCGGAACAGCCGCGCCATGCCCCGCTCGTCCTGGCTGACGTGCGGATACACCTCGCTGTAGGCGCCCTCCAGCCACGTGTTGGCCACCAGGCCCGGACCACCGTGACCCGGCCCCGTGATGAAGATCGTCTCCTGGCGGCGGGCCGCGACGATGCGGCTCAGATGCGTGTAGAGCAGGTTCAGGCCCGGCGTGGTGCCCCAGTGGCCCAGCAGCCGCGGCTTGACGTGCTCCGGAAGCAGCGGCTCACGCAGCAACGGGTTGCCCATCAGGTAGATCTGCCCGACGGACAGGTAGTTGGCGGCCCGCCAGTGCGCGTCGACGCGGGCGAGTTCCTGCGCGCCCAGCGGGGCGCCCTCCACGGTATGCATGAGGCCAGCGTGGCCCCAGTGACCGTTGCGACGTAGGGCCTGCCCGCCCGACCCCGAAGGACTTTGGTCCCGCCGCTGCCGGTCGGTGCAGGTCGTCGCCTTCCCTTCAGGAGAATCGGGACTTCGGTCCCGTCCGGCGTGCGCGGCCGGCACGTTATGGACCGCCGTCACCGGCGGACGCGCGTAGGGTGAAGAGGCATCCCCGGGAGCCGCTGCGCAGGCGAGCGAGTGGAGGTGTCGTCATGACCGCTGACCGCGATGACGAGCTGGCCCGGGTCCGTGCCGGGCTTTCGGGGATGCGAGCGCGGCGCCGCCTGCGCGAGGTGCCCTCGAGAAAGCGCCGCGAACTGGTCGAACGCAGCCTCGATCTGGGACTGCAGGCCGCGCCGTCGATCAAAGATCGGGACATCTCGCTGTTCTCCCGGTCGCTGGACCCGATGTTCGCCGGTGTCAACACGTTTCTGAAGTCGCCGTACGTCGAGAACGTGCGCGACATCGGCCGCTACGACGTGGCGTTCGTCGGGTCGCCCTTCGACATGGGCACGACCTATCGAAGCGGGGCACGGTTCGGGCCGCAGGCGGTGCGGCGCATCTCGGCGTTGTACGACTCCTACAGCCCCGACCTCGGCATGGACCTGCTCGAGGAGATCAGCATCGGGGACGCGGGCGACGTCTTCGTGATCCCGTCCAACATCGAGAAGACGTTCGACCAGGTCGAAATGGCCGTGTCGCACATCCTCGACGCGGGCGCGTTCCCGGTGATCGTCGGCGGCGACCACAGCCTGGGCCTGCCCGATGCCAAGGCCCTGGCCAAGCACGTCGACGGCAGGCTCGGGATCGTCCACTTCGACCGGCACATCGACACCGCGGTCACGACCATGGACGAGCGCATGCATACGACCCACTGGTCGCACGCCACCAAGCTGCCCAACGTGCCACCCTCGAACCTGGTCCAGATCGGCATCGGCGGCTGGATCGGCAACCATTCGGGCGTCCACGTCGCCGACGAGATCGACACCACCGTGATCACCATGTTCGACGTCGACGAACTCGGCATCGACCGCGCCATGGACATCGCGCTGGAGATCGCCTGGAAGGACGCCGACGCGGTGTACCTCTCCTTCGACATCGACGTCATCGACCCCGGGTACGCCCCCGGCACCGGCACGCCGGAGCCCGGCGGCATGACCCCGCGCGAGGCGCTGCGGGCGGTGCGCGCCGTGGCCAGGGAGGGCCTCATCGGCATGGACGTCGTCGAGATCGCACCACCGTACGACGTCGCCGACAACACCTCGCTGCTCGGCGCCCGGGTCATCATGGACACCCTGGCGACTCTCGTGCACCACGGCCACCTCGGCGACCGCCTCACCCGCGCCGAACGCGAACAGGCCGAGCACGACACCGGCCGCCCCGGCGAGTGACCTGCGAGCGGCGACGAGGAAGTCCGCCGCACCGAGAACTTCCTGAGGCCGGACTGCACATTTTGCGACCTCGGCCAGGCCGGTGGCCGGGCTACCTCGCGTCGGCGACGTCCTGCACCGTCCAGCCCACGAACCGGGCGATGTCCTCGTCCGGTGTGTCCAGCAGATCGACCCAGTCCTCCAGCGCCCCGGCGAGGCTCAGCGGGATGCCCGGATTCTCCGGCTCGACCGGCCGGCGCGTGATGTTGTCGACGTGGAGGAAAGCACCGTCGGGGTCCAGGGCGGCCAGGACCTCGTCGTCACGGGTGCGGTCGTCACCGCTGGCGATGATCTCCCCGGTGTGCCAGTCGGTGTACTGCCAGGTGGTCGGGCTGGTCTGCCCGCCGTCGATGATCCGGCGGCCGTCGGCTTCGAGTCTGCCGATCGCGTCGGACAGATCGCGTTCCGCCTCCCGCTGCGCGACCAGATACCGGCGCACATACTCCTTGACCAGGTCCAAGACCAACCCCCACGGCATACCCCGGCCCCGGGTTCCCCGGGCGCCCGATACAGATTGCCCGGCCCGCCGCCCTCCGCCAACGACACACGCCGTCGGCATCCGGTATTCGCCCGGTCGGCCGAAGCCGCCGGCGGTCGTCGCTGACGGCGATGACACCTTGACAGTGCGTCGAAGCGTGCCGATGCTTTGGGGCATGGGGGTGCCGGGCTGGGTCGCCGCACTGGTTACCGCAGGGGTGTTCGCGGCTTTCCTCGCCGCATTCGGCACGGCGTCAGGGGACTGGAACGGCGTCTTCTGGCGAGCCGCCGGCTGGACGCTGCCGATCACGGGACTGCTCCTGTCCGCGGGCCACGCGCACCGCGGGTACGAGCACTTCGGACTGAGCAGCGGCTGGGCCTGGGCCGCGGTGGTCGCACATCTGGCCGTCATGCTGCTCGTCGTGCTGGTGGCCAGCCACGACGTCCACTTCCGCGAGCTGCACCCGCCGCCGCCGTTCCTGCCGGAAGACGACATCGCGTATCTGGCGAGGTACGTGCGCGTACGCCGGTTCTGGCGAATCGCGCTGCCCGGCTCCGTCCTGGCGATGGTCCTGGTGGGCATGCCCGCGGCGGACCGCTGGTCACTGCTCGCCACGATGGGATGGATCACCCTCGCCGCCGTAGCGACGCCGTTCCTGTTCGGCCTCGTAGCCGGGCTGTGGGTCCGGTGGCGCAACCGGCGCTCGCGCCCGCTCCTGTCCTGGATCGATCCCGTCGGCTGGGGCATGGCGCAACTGCGCGTCGCCGAGCGCGAGAACTGGCTGTTCGTCGTCGACGACCTCATCGGAGACCTGGGCCGCCGGTCGCGCCGGCCGGCGCTGCGCCGCCGGCGCCGGACGAAGATGATCGAACTCATCGGCTCGGCGATGCTGCTGCGGCACCGCATGTCGGGTGAACGCGAAGACCTCGACCGGGCCATCGAGGTCCTGCGGTCCCTGCTGGAGCTGCCTGCCCCACGGGTCGATCCGCACCGGTCCGCCCGGCGGCTGCAACTGAGCACCGCCTTGCACGCGGCCTATCTGGCGACGAGCGACCCGCGGTTCCTGGAGGAGAGCATCCAGCTCCAGCGGCGGATCCTGGAGCAGACGCCGCAGGGCACGCCGCTGTGGACGCTGACCGCCTCGAACCTGGCGGTGTCGCTGAGCGAGCAGCACTTCCGCGACGAGGATCTGCCTACGCTGCGGGAGTCGATCGGCCTGCAGCGGCAGGCCATCGCGGCGACACCGACCCAGCCGTATCGCGAGGTGCTGGTCTCGGCGCTGCCGGTCATCTTCTCGCCGCGCACCGGGCGGGCGCAGCGCCGGGCCGCCCGGGAGGCGGTGACCCACGCGGTGACCAACTCCCACCACCTGGCCGCCCGCCTGACCAACCTCGGCACCTCACTGATGTTCCTGCACACCGCTGACAAGGACGCGGAGACGCTGGCCGAGGGCGTCGCCGCCCTGCGCCGGGCGCTGGAGCTCATGCCGGCCGACCACGCACTGCGGCCGTGGGCACTGCGGCAGCTCGCCGACGGGCTCTGCGTCACCCACGCCGACGACCCCCGGACGGTGGATCTGGCCGAGGTCACCGGGCTCCTGCAGACCGCGCTGGACATCCTGCCGGCCGACCACCCCGACCAGGCGGCGGTGCTGTTCCTGCTGGGCGACGTGACGGCGCGCAGGCACGCCGACAGCGCCGACGCGCAGGACCGCGAGGCGGCAGTGGAGTTCTGGCGCCGTGCATACGCGGTGCCGACGGCGCCACCGGACCTGCGCGTCATCGCCGCACGCCGCTGGGGTGCGCTGTGCGCGGAGGCGGGGGACTGGCCCGCGGCCGCCGACGGCCTGGCCGCGGCGGTCGGGTTGCTGCCGCGCCTGGCCAGCCGTTCACTGACCCGCGCCACCCGCGAGCGGCAGCTGAGCCATCCGGCGGGGGTCATCGGCGACGCCGCGGCCTGCGCCCTGGCCGCCGGGCAGCCCCAACGAGCGCTGGAGCTGCTCGAACTCGGCCGCGGCGTGCTGCTGAGCCAGACCCTCGACACCCGCAGCGACCTGGGACTGCTCCGGGCGGCTCATCCCGGCCTGGCCGAGCGGTTCGTGCGGATCCGGGACCAGTTCGACCTACCGCAGAGCAGCGCGGCGGCGGATGGGATCGACACCATCCTGCAGCGTCACACGCTGGCCCGGGAGTGGGAGACGCTGCTCGCCGAGATCCGCGATCACGCCGGGTTCGCCGGCTTCCTCCAGCCGAGCAGCGCCACCGACCTGGTCGAGGCCGCCGGCGACGACACGATCGTGCTCGTCAACCTCAGCGAGTACCGCTGCGACGCCCTCGTGCTCACCGGCGGCGAGCTGCGGGTGGTGTCGTTGCCGCAGGTCGGCGACGCGGCGGTCGTCGAGCAGACGGCGGCGTTCTACACCGCGCTGGCCGCCGGCATCGATCCGCAGCGGACGCTGCGGGATCGGCTGCATGCCGAGGCGTCGATGCGGGAGGTGCTCGGCTGGCTTTGGGACGCGATCGCCGCCCCGGTCCTGGACAGCGGGCCCGGCGGCGGCCGGCTGTGGTGGGTGCCCACCGGGCTGCTGGCGATGCTGCCGCTGCACGCCGCGCAGCCGGTCGACGGCAGTACCTCGGTCGCAGACCGGGTGATCTCCTCCTACGCCCCGACGATCCGGGCGCTGCGCAGCGCCCGGGCGCAGGCCGCCGCGTCACGCCCGGCCGATCCGCTGATCGTGGCGGTCGCCTCGGCCGACGGCGTCGCCGCCCTGCCCGGAGCCCTCGATGAGGCCGCCGCGGTCGCCGGGCTCTTCCCCCGGGCGCGCGTGCTGACAGGACACGAGGCCACCCGCGACCGGATCACGGCGGAGCTGCCCGGCGCCCCGCTGGTGCACTTCGCCTGCCACGCGTTCACCGACGTGACGGCGGTGGCCTCCGGCCGCCTGCTGCTGCAGGACGGACCGCTGGGCGTCGTCGACATCGACCAGCTGCGGATCCCCGACGGCTGGCTGGCCTACCTCTCGGCGTGCGCCACCGCACAGGGCAGCGTCGAACTGCTCGACGAGACCATCCACCTCACGTCGGCGTTCCAGCTCGCCGGATACGCCCACGTGGTCGGCACGCTGTGGCCCACGAGCGACCGCACCGCAGCGGCCCTGGCCACGGCCTTCTACACCGGGCTGCGGGCCGGATCGCCGGTCCACGTGGCGCTGCACGAGGCGGTCGCCGCGCAGCGTGCCGCCGCGCCCAGGTCGCCCTCGCTGTGGACGTCCTATATTCATGTCGGCCCCTGACCGCGAGGACCTCATGCCCGACCTTGACCGTCACATCGCCGCCCTGTGCCGCGAGCTGGAAAGCGGCGACCTCGCCGACATCGCCGCCGAGATCGACGCCCAGCCGCTGGTGGACAGGCTCGTCGCCGCCCTCGCCGCCGGCGGCGGGCACGGCACGCTCGCCGCCGACTTCGACGAACTGGACCGCCGCCTGATCGCGTACGGCATCGCGGGCGGCCTGGTCCCGCCGGCCCACCGCGTGTTCGTGCCCAACCCGGCCGCTCAGCAGCCGCAGCAGGTCACGGTCGAGGTGTGGGCCTGCCCCTCGGCGCGGTGCCCGCGCTGGCTGCAGGTCGCCGACGGCGCCGAGCCGGCCTGCGGCGTGGACGGTGCGCCGATGATACGCAAGCAGGTGACGTCATGATCGGTGTGCTCGGTGAGGTCGGCAAGCGGCTGCTCGACCAGTGGCTGACCGCGCTCATGCTTCCCGGCCTGCTCTTCGTCGCCGCCGCGGTCGCCGCGACCCACCTGCGCCACGCCGCGGCATTGGATCTCGGCAAGCTCGCCGCCTGGGTGACCGCCCAGGTGACGACCAGCGCGGCCGGCACCGACAGCGGGCGGGTCCTGCTCGCCGTCGGCGGGGCGCTGCTCGGTGCCGCCGGAGCCGGGCTGTGCGTGGCCGTGCTGGGCCGGTGCGCCGCGTACCTCTGGACCTGGCCGGGCACCCGCACCCCGCTGCGGCTGGCGACGGCCGCCCGGCTGCGTCGCTGGGAGCGGGCCGGCGACCGCGTCACGGCCGCGATGGATCACGCCGTCGCGACGGGTGCGGTCGGGCTGGCCGCCGCGCTGGCCGCCCGCGACCGCATCAGCCTGGTCGAGCCGACGCATCCGACCTGGATCGGCGACCGGCTCGCCGCGCCGGCGGTGCGCGTGCAGGCCAACTACGGCCTCGATCTCGCGGTCGCCTGGCCCCGGCTGTGGCTGCTGCTGCAGGACACGGCCCGCACCGAGGTGAGCGCGGCGCACGGCGCCTACACGGCGGCGTCGCGGCTGGCCGGCTGGGCGGTGCTCTACGCGGCGCTGGGTCTGCTGTGGTGGCCCGGCGTCCCGATCGCCGCGGTCCTGGCCGCCACGGCCTGGGTGCAGGCCCGGCAGGCGGCCGCGACGCTGGCAGACCTCACCGAGGCGGTGGTCGACCTGCACGGCGCGGACCTGGCCGAGCAGCTGCGCCTCGGGTGCGACGGTGTGCTGCGGCCCGAAGTCGGGCGGGCCGTTACCGAGCTGCTGCGCAAGAGCACGCTTCCGCTGCCGCGGCAGCTGCCGTCGCTGAAGGCCAGGCGTACCGAAACGCGCCGGTGATCCTGCGCCGCACCGACCGGAGCCGGCGCGCTCGCGCAGGCGCTCTCGGTCGGACGCCGAGCGGGACCGCGCCGGTGGGCTGCGGCCCGTGTGAGCCGTCCCGGCCGGGCGGCCGCCCTGCGCCGTGAACGGGCCGGCGCCCTCCCGTGACCGTATCTGCGCAGCCGACGGCTCCCACCAGGCGGAACGTGTTACCTGACGGGAGCCCTACCGAGAGTTCAACGCGGACTCTTGATCCGGCGGCGGAACTCGGCGAGCGCGGATTGGACGACACCGTTGAGCCGCTGCAGTTCGTCCTCGGTCGGCTCGCGCTGCAGCCCGATCTTGATCTGGAAGTCGCCGTCCTCGATCGCCACGTCGAGTTCGGCGAGCAGGCCGGCGGGCAGCCGGCCGAGGACGAACTCGCGGAACGCCTCGGTGACCGTCGACTCCAGGTCGTCGCAGCCGCAGGTCCGCCCATCCGTCAGCGCGGTGAGGTGGCTGCGCCCCATGATCGCGTCCGGGTGTACGCCGTCCAGCTCAGACAGGCCCTGCTCCAGCACCGTACGGGCCTCGGCGAGTCGTCCCGCGTGCTGCAGGAAGCAGCCCAGGGCGACTCCCGCCACTCCGAGCAGCTCCCGGTCAGCGCCCTGGCCTGCCTGCGCCACCGCCTCGGCCAGGCGCTGCTCCGCCTGGTCGGCCCGGCCGGCCGCTCGCAGGGCGACGCCCCAGTTGCGCAGCACCTGGCTCAGCAGCTCGGGGTTGCCGATCCGCTCCGCTCTCGCGTACGCCGACGCGTACGTGTCCAGCACGGCAGCCTCGTCGCCCGTCTCGGCCTGCGCCACCGCGAGACCCAGCATCGCGATGACGGCCTGCTCGGCGTTGCCCTGCCGGTCGTGGGAGGCCAGCACCCGCTGGATCGCCTCCACCCGTCCGGCCTGCTCACCGCTGTGGCGGCCGAGGTTGGCAAGCCTGGACAGCGTGTCGAGGGTCGCCTGGTGGTCCGGGCCGAGCCGCTTCTCCAGGGCGGCGGACAGGCCGGTGAGGACGGTCTGGTGCACGGCCGGGTCGCCCTCGTCGGTGCGGTCGACGGCTGACCGTGCCAGCAGTTCGACGATGCCGTCCGGCAGCTGCCGCAGGTCGGGGAACAGCGGCCCGGTGCCGCCCGCCCCCACGATCTCGGCCCGCAGCGCCAGCGTGGTGGCGAGCCGCTCGTGGCCGTTGCGCCAGAAATTGTCCATCGCCTGCTCGGCGACCTGCTGCGCCTGGCGCAGGTCGCCGCGCCGCAGCAGCACCTCGGCCAGCGGTTCGAGACCGAAGGCGTAGCCCGCATGCCCGCGGCCGTAGAAGACCCCGCGGTCCTGGGCGCACTGGCGCAGCTCGGCCTCCGCTTCGTCGAGCCGTCCGGCCATCCGCAGCGCCATGCCCAGGTTCATCCGGTAGGTCAGGTGGTTGCGCCGGTGCTGCGGATCAGCCTTGGTGGCTTCGGTGGCGCTGCGGTAGCACTCGATCGCGCGAGCCGTCTGGTCGGCGTTGAGCAGCACGTTGCCCAGGTCGCACTGGGCCGAGGCCCAGGCCGCGCTGCCGTGGCCGTGCGCGGCGGCGGCAGCGTCCAGCTCCCGCGTCATGAGGTCTTCGGCGTCGCCCGGGCGGCCCTGCTGCAGGAGGGCGAAGGCCGCTTCGACCGGGGTGGAGGCTGGTGTCACGGAGCGGGAGTCTAACCCCGCCGTGATCTTCGCGGGGGCGTGATCAGCGGCTCGAAAGGCGGGCGTTCGCCGCCGGAATGGCCGGCGAGCCCTGACGCCGTCCCCGGCATGCGCCCGACAGGCCGGGAAAACGAAGCGACAGCCCGCATGCGCAAGATCTACGGTCGGCGGCATGTATGAGAACTCCAGCTCACTCAGCTGGCGGCCGCTCGCCGTCGAGGACGCGAAAGCGGCGGCGGACCTGCTCAACGCCATGGAGACCGTCGACGGGATCGGCGACTACTACACCGAGGAGGACACCCTCCAGGAGCTGGTCGATCCGTACGCGGAGCTGGAGCGCGCCAGCCTCGCCGCCTTCGACGGAGACGTCATGGTCGGCTACATGAAGGCCAACTACCAGCCGGGCGCGGAAGAGGTCCATCAGGTCTACCTGGACGGCGGGGTCCACCCGGCCTACCGGCGCCGGGGCATCGGCACCGCGCTGCTGACGGCAGGCGTGGCGGCGGCCAAAGAGCTGCACGAGCGGTATCACCCGGCGCTGAAGCTCGTGGTCGACGCCAAGCGAGGAGAGCACATCCCCGGTGTGGCGGAGCTTTTCCGCGCCCACGGCTTCACTCCGGCCCGCTACTTCCAGCACCTGGAGCACCCGCTCGGCGACGCGGTCCCCGGCGCGGCGATCCCCGGGGGACTGCGGGTCGAGCCGTGGTCGGAGCAGAACGACGACGACTTCCGGACGGTGCGCAACGAGTCGTTCCAGGACCACTGGGGCACCGCCCCGATGCCGGTGGACTCCTGGAGGAGCAACGTCACCAACCACACGTTCCAGCCGGCGGTCAGCTTCCTGCTGCGCGAGGTCGCGACCGGAGTTCCGGTGGGCATGCTGGTGACCAAGTCGTGGGAGGCCGACACGGCGGCCACGGGCATCCGCGACGCGAACTTCTTCATCATGCGGACCCTCCGGGAGCACCGTAGCCGGGGTGAAGCCCGCGCGCTGGTCGGGCACGCGCTGCGGGCCGCCGCCGCACAGGGCTACAGCCGGGCCAGCGTACGAGTGGACTCGGCCAGTGCCGCCGGGGCGGTGGGCGTCTACGAGGAGGCCGGGTTCACATTGAAGATGCGGTTGGTGCGCTGGGCTCTCGAGGTCTAGCACTACACCTGGATCGCGTCGATCGAGCAGGCCAGGTCGTCGCTTGTAGCGCAAGGTTGCGGCCTGGGCCTGGCGTTGGCGGCGCCAAGCCGACCAGCGCGCGTACGCTGCGGTTCGCGGGTCCGCCGGGCGTCCCGGAATCAGCCGTCGTGGCGGAACAGGGCGGTCCACAGGAACTGCTCGCCGAACCGGGGCGAGTCGGCGGGCTCGTCGCGCATGCGGCGCAGCTCGACCTCGGTCAGGTCGGCGAAGATCCAGCGTAGTGCCTCCGGGGTGTATGCGACGCCGCCCTGCAGCCCGCCGTGCCGGTAGAACTCGGCGTCGGGCAGTTCGGAGCCCATCGCCCCGGCGGCGAAGCAGCTGAGCCCGAAATGGCCGCCGGGGGCCAGTATCCGGGCAAGCAGTGCGCGATAGCTGACGCGACGGTGCGGTGGCAGGTGGTGGAAGCAGCCCGAGTCGTAGACCAGGTCGTACGGCCCGGACGGGGCCGTCTCGGCGAACGCGTCGCCGCAGTGGAACGCGATGTCGAGTCCGGCCGCGGTGGCCCGGTCGCGGGCCCAGGAGATCGCGGCCGGGGACAGGTCGACGGCATCGACTTGAAAGCCCGCGGCGGCCAGGTACAGCGCGTTGCGGCCGGGGCCGCAACCGAGGTCCAGAGCGCGGCCGGGATTGACCAGACCTCGGTCGAGGTACGACACCAGGTTCTCATCGGGCTTGTCCGCGAAGAACGGCACGGGCCGGTCCCGGTCTGCGTAGAAGCCGTCCCACCAGTCGGCGCCGCCTCCCGGCGTCCACCGGTCGGCACCCGCGAGCAGCTCGTCCAGCAGTTTCAGCACGTCCTCGACGTCACGGATGTCGCGGTTCATCGGGTCTCCTTCCCGCCGGTCAGCCTAGTGCGGCCAGCCTGGATCGCGCCGCCCGCATGGATTGACCAGTTGTTCTGCGTGGCGACGCTGGCGACACTCGAGTCTTGGGCGGCTGGTCGGGACGACTTACTCGGCGGCCTCGGGGGCCGGTTCGCGTGGAAGGAGTCGCGGCTGCGGACGTCGCCTATGTGAAAGGGCCGTTGTCGTCAATCTACTGCGTACATCGTGGACAGGGCGCCGACCGTCGCGGTGATCCGGGCGCGCAGCGAGGCCGGCGCCAGGATCTCGACCTGACTGCCCAGGCGCAGGAACTGCATCTCGGCGTGGCTGTCGGACTCGATCGGCACCCGGGCCAGCAGCCAGCCGTCGGGCTGCGGCTCGCCCGCGGCGGCGGCCTCGGCGACGGCTCGCCCCAGCAGGTGCGGCAGGCGGTCCAGGGCCTGCGGGGCGAGGCGGATCACCGCCTCGCCCCGGTGCAGCCGCGACCGGAAGTCCTCGATGTGTGCCTGCCAGTGCGCAGCCAGGTCGAACCCGTCCGGCCAGGTGAACGTGTCGGGCCGCACCGTCAGCTCGCGGATCTGGCTGACCCGGAACGTGCGTATGCCCCGCTCGCCGTTCGCGACCAGGTACCACTTGCCCGCCTTGAGGACCAGCCCGTACGGCTCCAGCCGGTGCTCGGCCAGGGCGGTCCAGCCGTCGTAGCGGACGGTCAGCACCCGCTGGTGCCATACCGCGTCGGCGACGGCGGCGAGCTGGTCGGAGCTGTCGCCGTCCTCGTACCAGCCCGGAGCGTCGAGGTGGAAGCGCTGCCGCATCCGGTCCGCACGCTCGCGCAGCGCGTCGGGCAGCGCGGCGGACAGTTTCAGCTGCGCGGCGGCGACCGCCTCGGCCAGGCCCAGGTCGGCGGCGACGCCGGGCAGCCCGGCCAGGACCAGGCCGCGGGCCTCGGCGGCGGTGAGCCCGGTGAGCTGCGTGCGGTAGCCGTCGACCAGGGCGTACCCGGTGGGGTCGGCGTAGACCGGGATCCCGGCGGCGCTCAGCGCCTGCACGTCGCGGTAGATCGTGCGCACGGACACGCCCGCCTCGGCGGCGAGCTGGGCGGCGGTCTGGCGGCCCCGGCTCTGTAACAGCAGCACCAGGCTGAGCAGGCGGTCGGCACGCATGGCGGAATTCTGCCGGGCGGCACTGACATGGTCTGTCAGGGGTGCCGCCTTAACGTGCCGCACATGACGAACACCGATTTCGACTTCCTCGCCGGCCGCTGGCACAGCACGCAGCGGCGGCTGGTCAAGGCCCTGGTGGGCAGCGACGAGTGGTACGAGTTCGACGCGACCCTGGACTGCCAGGTGCTGCTCGACGGCGAGGGCGTCTTCGACGTGCTGCGCGCGCCGGAGCGCGGCCTGGAGGGCGTGACGCTGCGCCTGTTCAGCCCCGACGAGCAGGTCTGGCGGATCTGGTGGGCCTCGAAGGTCAGCGGCGGGCAGCTCGACGTGCCGGTGGTGGGGCGGTTCACCGACGGCACGGGCACGTTCGAGTGCGACGACGTGTGGGAGGGCACGCCGATCCGGGTGCGCTACGTCTGGTCGCGTACGCGAACCGAGCACCCGCGCTGGGAGCAGGCGTTCTCCACGGACGGCGGGCGCACCTGGGAGGTCAACTGGACGGCCGAGTTCCGCCGGGAGGTGTGAGCAAGGACAAGCCCGTCCTATCTACTAGTCGACAAAAGTCGATATCGAATTGCCCGGCGACACTGGCGGCTCGTAGCGTCCTGGCTACCGACAGCAACGTCCAGAAGAGAGTCTCGATGACCCTGCTCGAAGCCCCTCAGCTCGTCGTCAACAGCCGGATGCTCTACTTCGGCTGGGTGCCCGCCGACCCGGACGCGGTCGCGGCGCTGGTGCCGCCGGGCCTGAAGCCCATGGCCAACCGCCAGGTCTTCATGAACCAGTACGTCGTCGACGCTCCGGAACAGACCTCCGGGTTCGGCGCGTACTCGCTCACCTACATCGGCCCCGACCTGGAGGACGCGTACGCGCCCGACGGCGTCACCCCGGGCCGCTGGTGGACGCACTACTTCAACTCCAGCGCCGTGGTGCGCGACTACGCCTCCGCGCGCGGCGTCCCGGCGAGCGTCGGCACCACCACGCTGGACCTCCACGGGCACACGCTGACCGCCACCACGTACTCCGACGGGGTCCCGGTCATCCGCACCACGGTCCGCGTCGGCCACCAGCTCGGCGAGACCAGCCGCGGCCAGCTGCGCTACCTCACCGAGGTGGGCGGGCGGTTCACGGCGGGCAACTACCCGTTCATCTCCGAGCCGGTCGCCGACTTCGAGGTCGAGTCGCTGGAGTTCCTCGACCCGAGCCACTCGGTGTACGCGCTGCGCCCGGCGAACCCGCTGGAGATCACCTGGGGCTTCTACGCGCCGCGCGCCTCGTTCGCCTACCCCGGCGGCGAGACCGTGCTGAGCTGACCCGCGACCCGGATGCGGCGGTGGTGCGAACCGCCGCATCCGCACCCGGTCACCCCACGTCGAGGTCGGCCATCATGGCCATGTCCTCGTGCTCCAGGTTGTGGCAGTGCAGCAGGTACCGCCCCCGATACCCCTCGAACCGCACCAGCACCTGCACCACCTCGTAGGGCCGCACGTCCACGGTGTCCTTCCAGCCCGCGTCGATGGCGCGGGGCGCCCGGCCGTTGCGGCCGAGCACCTGGAAGCGGCCCAGGTGCACGTGCACCGGATGGTGGAAGTCGGAGGTCAGCGTCCACAGCTCGGTGGTGCCGAGCCGGGGCGAGGCCAGCGGCGTGCCGGGCGTGAACGGCTGGCCGTTGATCATCCACTGCTTGCCGTGCGGCCCCGGCCCGCTGCGCCGGAAGTCGAACCGCCGGCTCGTCACCGCCTGGGTCGCGGTCAGCGGCGGCACGTCCGCCAGGGTCGCCGGGACCGCGCTGTCGTCGGCCGCCCGGCGCGCCACCCGAAACCGCATGACGTCCCCGGCCGCGCCGGTGCCGAGCGCGTTGCGCAGCACCACCTCGGAGCCGATCGGGTACGCCCCGAAGTCGACGATCACGTCGGCGCGCTCGGCGCTCGCCAGCTCCACCCGGTCCAGCGGCTGCGACCTGGCCAGCAGGCCCAGATCGCTGCCGATCTGCGTGAACGCCGCGCCCGACGGCGGTGGGGGATCGAGCCGCAGGTCCAGCCGCCGGGCGTTGGCGGCGTTCAGGATCCGCAGCCGGTAGCGGGCCGCATCCACCTCCGCCTCGGGCCACGGCGCCCCGTTGACCAGGATCACGTCGCCCTCGACGCCCTGGTGGTGCGCGCCGGTCACGCCCGGCTCGCCGAGCAGGCTCGGGTCGCGTGAGGGGTAGTGGAAGGAGCCGTCCTCCTCGAACGCCCGGTCGCAGATCAGCAGCGGCAGCTCGCGCTCGCCGCGCGGCAAGGGCAGCGCGTCCTCCACCCCGTCGCGGACCAGGAACATCCCGGCCAGGCCCCGGTACACCTGCGGCGCGGTGAAGTCCATGCGGTGGTCGTGATACCAGAGCGTGGCCGCGGGCTGGTCCAGCGGGTACTCGTGCACGAACCGCTCCGGCGTCAGCCGCCACACCGACGAGGTATGGGCCGCGTGCATGCCGTGCGCGGCGTGGAACGTGCCGGTTAGCGGGGCGGGCACCACCAGGTGGGTGGGGTAGCCGTCGGAGTCGGCCGGGGTCGCCCCGCCGTGCAGGTGCGTCGAGGTGGGCACGGGCAGCCGGTTGACGATCCGCACTCGCACCGGGCTGCCGCTGCGCACGTCGAACAGCGGGCCGGGGAACATCCCGCCATACCCCCAGATCCCGGTCCGGAACCCGGGGATGATCTCCATCTCGGCCGGGCGCTGGACCAGCTCGTAAACACCGTCGGCTGCGGGCCGGGCCAGCGGTGGCCGGGGCAGCGGCACGGTGAACGGCTTCGGCAGCGGGATCCTGCTGGTCCGCCGCACCCACCCCGGCCTGGCGCTGCTGGCCACCGCCGTAGGGCTGTCCGGCTACTAATGTCGTCCGCAGTGCTCCGGCCTTCAGACCGGGGGTGAAGCGGATTTGCCCGCGTAGCGGGACAGTTACAGCCGCTTCGCCGTCAGGGCGGACCGGCGTCTGTCGGGATCAGACCGGTCGGTTCTGCTGCTCGATGTACTGGTGGAGGACGCTGATCGGTGCCCCGCCCACGGAGCCTGCGAAGTATGAGCCAGACCACAGCTTGTTTGCCCGGTAGTAGTGCCGTGCGAGGTCGGGGAACTCCTGGCGCAGGCGGCGCGAGGAGACTCCCTTGAGGCTGTTGACCAGCCGGGCCACGGCGACCTTGGGCGGGTGGTTCACCAGTAGATGCACGTGGTTGTTCTCGCCGTTGAACTCGACCAGCTCGGCCTCGAAGTCGGCGCAGACGTCGCGCATGATCTGTTCCATCCGGGACAGGTGCCGGTCGCCGAACACCTCGTGCCGGAACTTCGTCACGAAGACCAAGTGGACGTGCATCGCAAAAACGCAGTGTCTGCCGGTACGGATGCCTTCGAGCTCAGCCATAGACCAACATGATACGTTCGTGGTCGTGCAGCTGCGTTACAACTTCCGCGTCTACCCGACGCCCGGCCAGCAGATCGAGCTGGCGAAGGCGTTCGGGTGTGCGCGGGTGGTGTTCAACGACGGGCTGCGGCTGCGTCAGCAGGCCCGCGAGCAGGGCGGGAAATACCTGTCAGACGGGGAGCTGTCACGCCGTCTGATCACCGAGGCCAAGCAGACCGAGGCCCGGGCGTGGCTGGGCGAGGTGTCGGCCGTGGTGTTGCAGCAGGCCCTGGCGGACCTGAACACCGCATACCGCAACTTCTTCTCCTCGGTCACCGGCAGGCGCAAGGGCCGCAAGGTCGGCCCGCCGAGGTTCCGGTCGCGCAAGGACAACCGGCAGGCCATCCGGTTCACGAAGAACTCCCGGTTCAAGGTCTGCGACAACGGCCGCCTGCGCCTGCCGAAGATAGGCGACCTGCAGGTGCGCTGGTCGAGGAGCCTGCCCTGCGACCCGTCGTCCGTGGCGATCATCCGGGACGCGGCAGGCCGGTACTTCGCCTCGTTCGTCGTGACCACGGCCGCCGACGAGACACTGCCGCCGGTCACGTCCGAGGTCGGCATCGATCTGGGCCTGACCCACTTCGCCGTCCTGTCCGACGGTACGAAGACAGCCGCGCCGAAGTTCCTGCGCCGGGCCGCCCGCAAGCTCAGGCGGCTGCAACAGGCCCTGTCCCGCAAGCAGAAGGGCTCGGCCAACCGCGGCAAGGCCGTGGTGAAGGTCGCCCGCGCTCACGCGCGGGTGGCCGACACCCGGCGGGACTGGCAGCACAAGCTGTCCACGGCGATCATCCGCGACAACCAAGCGGTGTACGTCGAGGACCTGTGCGTTGCCGGTCTTGGCCGGACCCGGCTGGCCAAGAGCGTCCACGACGCCGGGTGGGCCGCCTTCACCGGCATGCTGGAGTACAAGGCCGCCCGGTACGGGCGCACCTTCGCCAGGATTGACCGGTTCGCGCCCACGTCGCAGACGTGCTCGGCGTGCGGCCGGCTCGACGGGCCCAAACCGCTGTCGGTCCGGTCGTGGACCTGCCCGTGTGGCACGGTTCACGACCGGGACGTCAACGCGGCGATCAACGTGTTGGCCCGGGGACGCCGGGACAACTCAAACGCCTGTGGAGCGCAGGTAAGACCGGCATCCGTGCCGGCACCGCGCCGGGAAGCAGGAATCCACCCGGACGCCGCGCGGTCCACGCGCAGCGTGGAGGGAATCTCCGTCCTTTAGGGCGGAGAGAGCGTCAATACATCGCCGACTACCCGCCGATCGGCCTGGCCGTGCCCGTCGCCGCCGCCCTGTACTCCGCCGCCGAGCAGGGGCGCACGCTGCTCGCGATCAGCGTCGGCTCGGTGCTGCTGGCCGCGTCCTGCTTCTTCCGGCTGCGCGACGGCGAGCAGCTCGCGTACCTGCTCGGCTACGAGCTGCCCTGGTCGGTGGCGGTCATGGCGGGCGCGGTCGCGCTCGGCGACGGCGTGCGCAACCGGCAGATCCGCCACGCCCAGCAGCGGCGGCGCGAGCAGGACCTGCTGGCGGCGACCCGGGAGCAGGCCGCCCGCCGCATCGCACACGAGCGCCTGCAGGTCGCCCGGGACCTGCACGACGTGCTCGCGCACACCACCACGGTCATCTCGCTGCAGGCCGACGTGGCCCGCGAGGCGCTGGACGACCGCGACCCCGCCACCGCGCAGGCGGCGCTCGCCGTCATCCGGGCGGCCAGCGGCCAGGCCACCGAGGAGCTGCGGGCCACCGTCGCGCTGCTGCGGCAGCCCGCCGAGCAGACGGAACGTACGCCGACGGGCGGTCTGGCGCAGCTGGACCGGCTCGCCGCCGCGACGACTGCCGCGGGGCTGCCCGCGACGGTGCGCGTGCACGGCGAGGCGGTGCCGGTGCCGGCGGTGGTCGACGCCACGGCGTACCGGATCGTGCAGGAGGCCCTGACCAATGCGGTCCGCCACGCGCGCGCCACCCGGGTCGACGTCGAGGTGCGCCACCTGCCCGGCCGGATCGAGATAACGGTCCAGGACGACGGCCGCGGTGACACCGGCGGCCACGGCGGCGGGCACGGGCTGACCGGCATGCGGGAGCGCGCCGAGATCGTCGGCGGCACGCTCAGCACCACCTCCGGGGCCGGGTTCGCGGTCCGGGCGGCGCTGCCGCTGCGGTTGGCGCCGTGATCCGGGTCGCGATCATCGACGACCAGCAGCTGGTCCGCGCCGGGCTGCGCGCGCTGCTGGAACGCGCGGCCGACATCACCGTGGTGGGGGAGGCCGCGGACGGGGAGGACGCGCTCGCCCTGTGCCGGGAGGTGCGGCCTGACGTGGTGCTGATGGACGTGCGCATGCCCGGCGTCGACGGGATCGAGGCCACCCGGCGGATCGCCGCCGCCGGGGACCTCGGCGGGGTCCGGGTCGTGGTGCTCACGACGTTCGACACCGACGCGCACCTGTTCGACGCGATCCAGGCCGGGGCCGCCGGGTTCCTGCTCAAGGACACCCACCCGGACGAGCTGCGCCGCGCCGTGCACGTGGTCGCCTCCGGCGACGCCCTGCTGTCGCCCGCGGTGACCCGGCGGGTCATGGCCGCCGCCGCCCGCGCGGTGACCAGCCCTCGGGACGAGCGGCTGGTCGCCGGGCTCACCGAGCGGGAACGCGAGGTGCTCGGCCACATCGGTGCGGGCCGGTCCAACGACGAGATCGCCACGGCCCTGTTCCTCAGCCCGGCCACCGCCCGCACGTACGTCAGCCGCCTGCTGGCCAAACTCGGCGCCCGCGACCGCGCCCAGCTCGTCGCGCTGGCCCACCGGGCAGGCGTGCCTCCGCCCGCCGGGCCTGTCTGAACCTGTGCACCCGGTCCGGGCGCCGCTCGCGGTCCGGGCTGCCGGCGGCGGGCGCAGAAGGCTGGCGACCCGGCCTCGCGGTGCCGTCACATGGTCGCGAACGCGCGGCGCCGAGCGTGCCGGACGGCCAGGCGGGTTGCCGTCTTGACCGGCACGCGGGCCAGGCGCGGGGTCGCGGGCGTGTGCCAGAGCTCGTCGGCGCGCCCGTGTGCCGAGGCGGCCGTCCGGAGCGGGGCCACCAGCCGTGCGCCGCGGACCTGCCCGAGGCGGGGCGTCGGCCGGGAGGCCGGTGCCCGGTCCTCGGCCGGTGCGCCGCCGCGGGTCGCGAACCACCAGCGGACCAGGAACGACATCACCAAGGCGGCCAGCGCCAGGCGCACCATCGTCTCGTCGGTCATCGTCCTGCCTCCCTCGGCCCGTCGCGGCAGTCGCATATCCATCCCGCGTGGTTTCAAACCAGCGCCACCCTGGCGGTGCTCGCGGCCGACCCGAGGGTGCGGGCCGCCGCCGGGCGTGCGGCGGCGATCAGGCAGGATCGGTGGCACTGCGGACGGAGCGGGCCGACCCGTTCCCCGATCATGAACCGGAGGCATCCGTGACCGGATACCCGCCGCCTGAGCCGCGGCCCACCGTCACCTACACCAATTGCACCGTCGCGGTGGTGCCGGGCTTCCGGCCGCTGCACCTGGACCTGCACCTGCCGCCGGGGGACGGGCCGTTCCCGGTGCTGCTGTGGGTGCACGGCGGCGGCTGGCTGGAGGGCAGCCGGGTGGGCCTGCCCGCGACGGTCGCACCGCACCGCTTCCACCAGCGCTTCCTCGACCGGGGCTGGGCGGTCGCCGACGTGGACTATCGCCTCGCGCTGGAGGCGCCGTATCCGGCCCAGCTGCTCGACGTGCAGTCGGCGGTGCGCTGGCTGCGGCTGTACGCCGGCGAACTGCGGCTGGACCCGGCACGGTTCGCCGCGCTCGGCGAGTCGGCGGGCGGGCACCTGGCCGCGGTGGCGGGGCTGACCGGCACCGGCGACACCGCGGTACAGGCCGTCGTCAACTGGTACGGCGCCGTCGACCTGTTCGCGTTCGCCGACGCGCCGGGCAGCCCGGAGGCGCTGCTGTTCGGCGGGCAGGTCGGCGGGCGGCGCGAGTTCGTCGCGTTCGGCAACCCGCTCAGCCGGGTGCACGCCGGTGCGCCGCCGTTCCTCACCATGCACGGCACCGCCGACCAGATCGTCGCCGTGACCCAGGGGCAGGCGTTCACCGAGGCGCTGCGGGCGGCCGGGGTGCGGGCCGACCTGGTGCTGGTGCCCGGGGCCGACCACTGCTTCGAGGGGCACGACGACATCGGCGGCCTGATCGAGCAGAGCATCGACTTCCTGGACGAGGTGCTGCCCCGCCGGTGATTCACGACGCCACGATCAGGTCGGCCACGGCGGCCAGGGTGGGGCTGCCCGGTTGCAGGTAGCCGTCGTGGCCGTCGACGCCGCCGGTGGGCAGCGGCCGGGCGCCGAACTCCGGGTCGCCGGGGTGGCGGCCGTGGCCGAGGCCGAGCACGCGTACGCCCGGCACCCGGCGGATCCAGTCACCGGCCGCCTGACCGGCCCAGACCCGGGCGGCGGTGGCCAGGTCCGCGGCGCGGTCGACGCCCATGCCGGGGCTGCCCAGCGCGACGAGGTCGGTCACCTGCGCGGGCAGCTCCGGTGCGGCCAGCCCGAGCACGACCGAGCCGTAGCTGTGCCCGATCAGCGTCACCGTCGTGGCCGGACGCTGCGCGATCAGCCCGCGGACGAACCTGTTGAGCGCCGCCGCGCCCGCCGCGGCCCGGTTCTCGGTCGCCACGGAGAGTCCCCAGCCGCCGGGCGGGTCGTAGCCCAGCCACGCCACCACGGCGACCCGCTGCCCGGGGGCCTGCTCGCGAAGTGCGTCGTACAGGTGCCGGGCCTGCACCGCTGGCGCGCGGCGGGCGACGCCGCCCAGGCCGCGGTCGAAGTCGGCCAGCGTGGTGCCGACGCCGGGCACCAGCACCGCGATCCGGTCCGCCGTGGACAGGTCGCCGAGCACCTCGGCGGCGAAGCCGTCCCCGGCCGGGTCGAACAGCAGGAACGTCCGCCCCGCGGCGGCCCAGGCCGCGTACGGCGGACCGGCCGCCGCCATCGCGGCACGGGCGGCCGCGAAGCCGCCGGGCGTCGGCAGCGGCGGATCGGCGGGCGGGGCGAACAGTCCCAGCGCGACCGCGCCGGCCATGCCCATGTTCATCACTCGGGTACGCATGGCCGACACCGTCCGGCGACGGCTGCCGAGTGCGCGTCACCCCGTGGAGCCGATGCGGGGTGCTACCGGAGAGCTACTCGCCCGCGGCGACCAGACCCGACTCGTACGCCAGCACCACCGCCTGCGCCCGGTCGCGCAGCCCGCACTTGGTCAGCATCCGGCTGACGTGCGTCTTGACGGTCTGCTCGGCCAGCACCAGCGCGGCGGCGATCTCCTGGTTGGACAGGCCGCGCGCCACCATCCGCAGCACCTCGGTCTCGCGCGCGGTCAGCGCGTGCAGCGACACCGGGCGGGGCCGGTCCGGGCGGGGCCGCGCGGCGAACTCGGCGATCAGCCGCCGCGTCACCGACGGCGCGAGCAGCGCCTCGCCGCCCGCCACCACCCGCACTGCGTGCACCAGGTCGGCGGCGGGGGCGTCCTTGAGCAGGAAGCCGCTGGCCCCGGCGCGCAGCGCCTCGTACACGTAGTCGTCGAGGTCGAAGGTGGTCAGGATGACCACCTTCGGGCGTTCGGCGCCGGCCAGCCGCCGGGTCGCCTCAAGGCCGTCCATCACGGGCATGCGCACGTCCATCAGGACCACGTCCGGGTCGAAGCGCCGGGCCGCGGCCACCGCCTCGGCGCCGTCGGCGGCGTCGCCGACCACGACCAGGTCGGGCTGGGCGGACAGCAGCGCGCCGAATCCCTGACGCACCATGGCCTGGTCGTCGGCGATCAGCACCTTGATCAAAGGACTCCTCCGTGGGGCAGCCGGGCCGTCACGGCGAACCCACCGTCACCCGTCGCCTGCGCGGCCAGCTCGCCGCCCAGGATATGGACCCGTTCCCGCATCCCGACCAGGCCGTGCCCGCCCCGCGCGGGCCGCTCCGGCGTGCCCACCGGCGGGCCGTTGCGGACCAGCACCGACATCTCTTCGGCCGTGCCGCGCACCGCCACCTCGACCCGCGCGCCGGGCGCGTACCGGGCCGCGTTCGCGAGCGCCTCCTGCACGATCCGGTACGCCGTCAGCGCCACCGCCTCGCCGACCGCGCCCTGCGGCACGCTCGCGGTCAGGGCGGCGTCCACCCCGGCCGCGCGGGCCTCCTCGACGAGCTGGGTGAGTTCGGCCAGGCCGGGCTGCGGCGCGGTCAGCGCGCGGTCGCCGCTCTGGCGCAGCACGGTCAGCAGGCGGCGCATGTCGTCCAGCGCCACCCGTGCCGAACCGGCGATCTCGGTGAACTCGTCGCGGGCGGATCCGGGCAGCTCCGGCAGCCGGTACGGGGCGGTCTCGGCGCGTACCGCGATCATCGACATCGAGTGCGCGACGACGTCGTGCAGCTCGCGGGCGATCCGGGTGCGCTCCTCCAGCACGGCGCGTTTGGCCTGCTCCAGCTCGCTGCGCTCGGCCTGCACCGCCAGCTCCTGCTGGCTGCGCCGCCGTCGGCGCACCTGGTCGCCGACCAGCAGGAGCGCGGTGAACAGCACCGTGACGCCCCAGGCGTTGGCCCGGTTCGGCACGTACATCCACACCGGCAGCAGGCTGAGCAGGAAACACCAGGCGCTCACGGTCGGCTCGGCGCGTACCGCGACGACGAACAGCACGAACAGGAACGCGAGAATCTGCACCGGGTTCCACGGCCACGACTCGGTGGCGGTGAACCCGGCCGTGCCGATGAACTCGGCCAGTAACGCCAGCCGCCAGGCCCACAGCGGCCGGTACGGCGCCAGAGCCGCCGGGGCCGTACCGGCCACTGCCAGCACCAGCGTAGTGCCGCCGGACATGCCGCGGTTGTCCGACAGGTACTCGCCCGCCGCCGCGGTCAGGCCGACCAGCGCGAGCAGCAGCACCGGCGCCGCGAACAGGCGCAGGCGCGCCCACCGCGGGCGGGGCACGCCCGTGGGCGGATAGTCCGGCCCGAACGCCGTGCGCCGCAGGCCCGCGAGCGACTGCCCGCCCCGCGGCCGTCTCGTCGCGCGCTCCATCCGCCGTACGCTAGCCGCGGCCGGGTGCGGTGTCGTCGTACCGGGGAGCCATCCGGCCCTGATACCGGCGTACGGGTGGGAGGCCACCGGTCCCGGATTGGCCGTGGGTGGCCACCCGGACCCGGGCTACGGTCGGGCCATGGAGATCCTGCGGTATGCCGCGTTCAGCACCGATCCGAAGGGCGGCAACCCGGCCGGGGTGGTCCTCGACGCCACCGGCCTCGACAGCGCCGCCATGCTGCGCATCGCCGCCGACGTCGGTTACTCGGAGACGGCGTTCCTGGTCGCGCGCGGCGGCGGCCGGTTCGGCGTGCGCTACTTCAGCCCGCTGGCGGAGGTGCCGTTCTGCGGGCATGCGACGATCGCCGCCGCGGTCGCGTACGCCGAGCGCCACGGCACCGGCCCGCTGGTCTTCGACACGCCCGCGGGCACGGTCGACGTGCTGACCGGTGACGCCGACGGCACGGTGACGGCGACGCTGACCAGCGTGCCCCCGCGCACCGCACCACTGTCCGAGGACGACCTCGCCGAGCTGCTGACGGCGCTGGGCTGGACGGCGGACGACCTCGACCCGGCGCTGCCGCCCCGGCTGGCCTTCGCCGGGGTCTGGCACCCGGTGATCGCGGCCGGGAGCCGGGCCCGGCTGGCGGAGCTGGACTACGACTTCGCGGCGCTGGGCGAGCTGATGGCCCGTCGCGGCTGGACCACCGTCGACCTGGTGTGGCGGGAATCGGCGCACGTGTTCCACGCCCGCAACCCCTTCCCGCCCGGTGGCGTGGTCGAGGACCCGGCCACCGGTGCCGCGGCCGCCGCGCTCGGCGGTTACCTGCGTGAACTCGGCCTGGTCGGCACGCCCGCCACCGTCACCGTGCACCAGGGCGACGATATGGGCAGGCCCAGCCTGCTCACCGTCGGTATCGGCGTGGGCGAGGGGACAGGCATCGCCGTGTCGGGCGCGGGCGTCCCGCTCTAGGAGCCTCCGGGCGCGGCCGCGTGCCCGCCGCTCACCCGCGCGGGGGAGCGGCGGGCTCGCTCACGTCGGCGATGTGCGCAGACCGTCGTTTTTCGACGATCGTCGGTATGAGACGAACGTTCATCGCTGCTCTCGGAGCCGCTCTGCTGCTCGCCCTCACCCCTTCGGCCGCGCCCGCCGCCGACGACGTGTACACCCCTCCGGCCGGGCTGACCGCCACCGACCTGACCTTCGCCAACGGCGCCACCACACTGCACGGTTCGGTGGTGCGCCGCGCGGACCTCGACCCGGCACGGCGGCACCCGGCGATCGTGCTCGTGCACGGCTCCGGTCCGGCCGCGCGGGTGGACCTGGGCCAGGAGGCCGAGGTGTTCGCGCGGGCGGGCCTGGTCACGCTCATCTACGACAAGCGCGCGGACTACACGAAGTTCCACCGGGACTACTCGGCCCTGGCCGACGACGCGCTCGCGGGGGTGCGGGCGCTGGCCGCGCTGCCCGACGTGGACCCGGCGCGCACCGGGCTGTGGGGCTTGAGCGAGGGCGGGTGGGTGGCGCCGCTGGCCGCGTCGCGCTCGGCGGACGCCAAGTTCCTGATCACCATCGGGGCGCCGGGCCTGCCACCGGCGCGTACCCAGGCGTGGAACCTGGTCAACCGGATCACCCGGGCCGGGGTGAGCGCGCCCACCGCCGAGGCGATCGTCGCCACCGGCATGGGCCTGGCCATCGCGACCAACGGGTTCCCGGAGGCCGCCTACGATCCGGTGCCGGCGCTGCGGGCGGTCCGGCAGCCGGTGCTGGCGATCTGGGGCGAGTTGGACACGCAGGTCCCGCCACGGGAGAGCGCGGAGGTCTTCCGGCGTGAGCTGACCGCGAGCCCGAGCGTGACCGTCCGGATCCTGCCGCACGGCTCGCACGCGGGCCGGGTCACCACCGACGGCTACGACCGGGTCGGCGGCCCGACGATCGGCGGCTTCGTGATGGGCGAACTGCTCCCCGGCTACGGCACCGTGATGACGGACTGGCTCACCTCGGTGACCGGCGGCAACGTGCCCGCCTCGGCCGCCGATCCGCTGCCGGAGCAGAGCACCCTCAGCCGCCCGGCCGGTCCGGTGTCCCTACTGTGGTGGGCCGGGTTCGCGCTGCTCGTCGTGGCGCTGCTGAGCTGGCCGGGGTGGGCGCTGATCCGGCGGCTGCGCGGCCGACGCGGCCGTCCTGCGGGAGCGGTCGCGGCACGCTGGCTCGTCGTGACCGGCCTGACCGCTGCGCTCGGCGGCATCGTGTACGCGGTCATGACGGTGGCCACCTCGGGCAAGCAGATCAGCGGCGACCTGCTCGGCCAGCCGCTGCCCTGGCTGCTGCTGCGCGGGGTCGCCGCGGCCGCGCTGGTCTGCACCGCGCTGCTGGTGCCTGCGCTGCGCACCGCGACCGGTGCGACACGGGTGCGGCTCGCGGTGGTGGCGGGCGGCGGGGTGCTGCTGGCGCCGTTCGCGCTGGCGCTGGGCCTGCTGCTGCCCTGACCTTCCACGAGAGCGCCACAACTTCTGGGTTGTACCTACAACCCAGAAGTTGTGGCTCGTCCCGGCCGCCCCGCGCCCGGAACCCTGAACATCCAGATAAAGCGGACATGAGTGCATATGCTGGGCGGCGGACGTGTGAGGGGGCTGGCCATGGAGTTCGGCGTCGGATACTTCCCGACCCACGACGGCATGCACCCGGGCGAGGTCGCCCGGCTGGTGGAGGACCGCGGCCAGAACGCCCTGTTCTTCGCCGAGCACAGCCACATCCCGGCCAGCCGCGAGTCGCCGTACCCGTTCGGCGAGATGCCGCCCAAGTACTGGCACTGCTACGACCTGTTCGTCGCGCTGACCGCGGCGGTCACCGCGACCTCGCGGCTGCGCGTCGGCAGCGGCATCTGCCTGGTCGTCCAGCGCGACCCGATCCATACCGCCAAGGCTGTGGCCAGCATCGACCACCTGTCCGGCGGCCGGTTCGAGTTCGGCGTGGGCGCCGGGTGGAACCGCGAGGAGATGCGCAACCACGGCACCGACCCGAGGGTGCGCATGGCCGTCATGGCCGAGCGGGTCGAGGCGATGAAGGAGATCTGGGCCCGGCACGAGGCCAGCTACACCGGCCAGTACGTCGACTTCGACCGGATCTGGTGCTACCCGAAGCCCGTGCAGTGGCCGCACCCGCCGATCCTGGTCGGCGGCACCGGCCCGACCGTGCTGGACCGGGTGCTCGCGTTCGGCGACGGCTGGCTGCCCAACTGGGGCGAGGACGCCGCCCTGCTCGACCGCATCGCCGGGCTGCGCACCCGCGCCGAGCGGCCGGTGCAGGTGCAGGTGCTGTCCGTGCCCAACGATCCGAAGGTGCTGGAGCGGCTCGCCGCCGCCGGGGTCCGCCGGGCCATGCACTGGCTGCCCTCCGGGCCCGAAGGCGTGGTCCACCGGGCGCTGGACGCTTGGGAGACCGCCATCGGCACGTTCACCAAGGGGTGAGCGCCGCGCGGGAGCGGTTCGCCGCGGCCCGGGTGGCCCGGCTCGCCACCGTCGGCGCCGACGGGGTCCCGCACCTGGTGCCGGTGGTGTTCGCGGTGGACGGCGACACCGTGTACACGGCCGTGGACCGCAAACCCAAGCGCACCACCGCCCTGCGGCGGCTGGCCAACATCGCCGCCGATCCGCGGGTGTGCCTGCTCGCCGACCACTACGAGGAGGACTGGTCGCGGCTGTGGTGGGTGCGCGCCGACGGCACCGCCCGCGTGCTGGACCCGGCCGATCCCGCCACCGGCGTCGCGCTGGCGCTGCTCACGGCCCGCTATCCGCAGTACGCCGAGCCGCCGCCCGGCCCGGTCGTCGCCATCGCCGTGACGCGCTGGACGGCCTGGTCCGGCGCCGGGCTCACAGCGGAGCCCGGACGCACTCCGTGAGCACCCGCAGCACCGCGGGCGCGAAGTCGGCCGGCGGCCGGTCCAGGAACAGGTCGGGCTCGGCGGCGAACTCAGCCCGGGTCCGGAAGCCGAGCGACACCACCCAGCCGGAGCGCCCCGTCCACTCCGGCCCCGCGTCGCCGTCGTAGCGCAGCACGCCCCACAGCCCGTGGGTGGTGACGAACAGCTGCGGGGAGTACGCGTTGAACAGCGGCCTGCGCCACATCACGAAACCCGGCTCGACCCGCACCGGCACGCTGCTCGCCAGCAGCCCGTAGGCACGCTCGTCCCAGTGGTCCGGGCCCGGCGCGGGCAGGTAAGCCCCCGACAGGCGGTGCCACCGCACGCGCCGCCGCCGCTCCTCGCCGAGCGCCGTGTGGATCCGCGCCGCCCGCGACATCGCCGCCCACAGCCGCGGCCCGTGCGCCGCGTGCATCTCCACCAGGAACCGGTGCACGTAGTCGTTGATCCGGTGACCCAGCGCGTAGACGGCGTCCCGGTCCACGCCCGGCGGCCAGGGCGCCGAGTCCCGGGCGGCGGTCACGGCGGCGGACTGCGCGGCGGCGTGCTGCCGCAGCGCGGCCTCCCACTCCTGGTCCGGTGTCATGTGCGGCTCATCGTCGGTGTGCCATTCCGCCACGGCCGGCGGCCGGGCATCCTCCTCAACGACGCACGGCCCCCGGACGCGACGCTCCGCTCAGCGACGGTCGACGGTGAGGGTGGAGACGCCCGCCGTCGCGTCCACCTCGTAGCGGTCGGCGGCGTCCGCCCAGCCCGGCGGGGTGAAGACGCTGCCACCGGCGACGCCGGAGCGGCGCACGCCGTCGACGGTCACCGTGGCGGCGCCGCCCCCGGCGGAAACCCGGACCGGCACCGCCCGGGGCACCCGGACCAGGAACGTGTTCGCGCCACCGCCCATGCGCACCGTCACCGCGCCGTCGGGCTGGGGCAGCACCGCCTCGATGCGGCTCGACCCGGCCGCGAAGTCCAGCGCGGACAGCCGCCCGGCCCCGACGTCCACCAGCGTCTCGGTGCTCCCGCCGGACAGGCGCAGGTCCCAGCGCACCCGATGGTCGAGCAGCACCTCGACGGCGGCGGGCCCGGTCTTGCCGGTCTCGGCGAGATGCAGCTCGAACCGGCCGCCGGACTCCACCACCTCCGGGGCCAGCCGCGAATCCGGCGGGGTGCTGATGCGGAACAGGTCCGCGCCCAGGTCCACGGCCCGTACGGTCACCGTGGTGGCCGCGCCGACCACGGCCAGCGCCGCCGCGTCACGGTCCCCCCGCGCGGCGACGGCGACGTGCTCGCGGTGCCCGGGTTCTCCGCCGTCCGCCTCGCGGCCGTCGCGCCACGGTGCGCACCCGGCGAGCAGAGCAGTGGCAGTGAGTCCGATCAGGATGGTGCGTGTGCTCATGACCTCCGCCTACCCGTGTGCATACCGTGATAACGAATGAACGTTCTGGAATCGTGCGCCAACCGACGCCTGATGGCAGCATGGCGGCATGGATCAGCTGCCCACGCCGTACCTGTCGGTGGATCTCGACGTCCTGGACCGCAACCTCGCCCGCATGGCGGCCTTCACCGCCGAGCGCGGGGTGGCGCTGCGCCCGCACGCCAAGACGCACAAGTGCCTGCAGATCGCGCGGCGGCAGCTCGACGCCGGTGCGGTGGGGCTGACCGTGGCCACCGTCGCCGAGGCGGAGATCTTCTCCGGCGGCGGCTGCACCGACCTGTTCATCGCGTACCCGCTCTGGATCGACCAGGCGAAGGGGGCGCGGCTGCGGGCCGTCGCCGAGCGCGCGACGGTCGCCGTGGGCGTGGACAACGGCGCGAGCGCCGAGGCGCTGGCCAAACACGCGGGCGGCCTGGTGGAGGTGCTGGTCGAGGTGGACTGCGGCCATCACCGCAGCGGCGTCCAGCCGGGCGAGGCGGGTGCGGTGGCACTCGCGGCGGCACGGGCCGGGCTGCGGGTGCGCGGCGTGTTCACCTTCCCCGGCCACGGGTACGCCGCTGTCGGGGCGGGAAAGGACGTGGCCGTGCAGGAGGCCGCGGCGCTGCGGGAGGCAGCCGACGCGGTCCGCGCGGCCGGGCTGGAGGTGGGCGTCGTCAGTGGCGGCTCCACGCCGACCGCCTGGTACACCGACACCGCCGACGTCTCCGAGATCCGGCCCGGGGTGTACGCCCTCAACGACGCGCAGCAGTGGGAGCTGGGCAGCTGCGAGCCGGCCGACGTCGCGCTGACCGCGACGGCGACCGTGGTCAGCCGCTCGCCCGGCCACATCATCCTCGACGCGGGCGGCAAGGCGCTCGGCGCCGACCGGGCTCCCTGGAACACCGGCTACGGCCGGCTGCCCGACCTGCCCGAGGCGCGCATCACCGCCCAGTCGGAGCACCACACGACGGTCGTGTTCCCGCCGGGCACGCCGCTGCCGGAGCCGGGCTCGCGGGTGCGGGTCGTGCCCAACCACGTCTGCGCGACGGTGAACCTCAACGACGAACTGGTCGTCGTCTCCGGCGGTGCGGTCGTCGACCGGTGGGCGGTGGCCGCCCGCGGCGCGAACACCTGAGCGGTTCCGCTTCCCGAGGCGGTCGTGCAGGACGGGCGGGGGTGTCGCTCTCACCGCATGAAGTGCCACCCCCGCCCGCCGTTCTGATCCGCCGCCCGTCCTCCGGAATGGACGGCCCGGCGGAGTACCCGGCCGCAGAACGCCGCCTGCCGCCGGTACACCCATCGAACGCTTGCGGTGCCCGTAAGTGTTAGCGCGAACATGCCGACGCGTCAAGCATTCACCGTGTGCCAGGTTGCCCGCCCAGGTCGGGCTGATGCAGCACAATACGGCTGACCAGTCAGGACGATGTGCGGTCGCGATTGCGGACACGTTACGAAAACGAGTCTTGACGGTGCCGAATGTTAGCGCTAACACTATGGGCCAACAGTCACCGCGGAGGTTTTGGGATGAGCGACCGCTACGTCGTCGGCGTGGACTACGGCACGCTGTCGGGACGGGCCCTGGTGGTCCGGGTCAGCGACGGAGCCGAGGTCGGCACGGCGGTGCACGAGTACCGCCACGCGGTCATGGACACCGTGCTTGCCGCGACGGGGGCGCCGCTGCCGCCCGACTGGGCCCTGCAGGACCCGGACGACTACCGCGAGGTGCTGCGTCACGCCGTGCCCGCGGCCCTGGCGGCCAGCGGCGTGCCGGCCGAGCACGTGATCGGCATCGGGATCGACTTCACCGCCTGCACGGTGCTGCCCGCGCTGGCCGACGGCACGCCGCTGTGCGAGCTGCCCGAGCTGCGCGAGCGCCCGCACGCGTGGGTCAAGCTGTGGAAGCACCACGCGGCGCAGCCGCACGCCGACCGGATCAACCGGGTGGCCGCCGAGCGCGGCGAGCCGTGGCTGGGCCGCTACGGCGGGAAGATCTCCGCCGAGTGGCAGTACGCCAAGGGCCTGCAGCTGCTGGAGGAGGACCCGGCGGTCTACGCCCGCGCCGAGCGCTTCATCGAGGCGGCGGACTGGATCGTCTGGCAGCTGTGCGGGGTGGAGACGCGCAACGTCTGCACCGCCGGCTACAAGGGCATCCTCCAGGACGGGGCGGGCCCGTCCGCCGACTACCTGTCCGCGCTGAACCCGAACTTCATCGGCTTCCCGGCCAAGCTGGACGGCCCGCTCGCGGCGCTGGGGGAGCGGGCGGGCTCGCTGACCGCCCAGGCGGCGGCGTGGACCGGCCTGCCCGAGGGCATCGCGGTCGCGGTCGGCAACGTCGACGCGCACGTGACCGCCGCGGCGGCGCAGGCCCTGGAGCCGGGCCGGCTGGTCGCCATCATGGGCACCTCCACCTGCCACGTGGTCAACGGCACGGTCCCGGCCGAGGTGGTCGGCATGTGCGGCGTGGTGGACGGCGGCATCAGCGCCGGCGCCTGGGGTTACGAGGCCGGGCAGAGCGGCGTCGGCGACATCTTCGGGTGGTACGTCGAGCACGCCGCGCCCGCAGGCCACGCCTCGCACGAGGTGCTGTCGCAGCAGGCCGCCGCGCAGCCGGTGGGCGCGCACGGCCTGATCGCGCTGGACTGGTGGAACGGCAACCGCTCGCTGCTGGTCAACCACGACCTGTCCGGCCTGATCGTCGGCCTGACCCTGGCCACCCGCCCGCCGGACGTGTACCGGGCGCTGCTGGAGTCGACGGCGTACGGCACGCGCATGATCATCGAGGCGTTCGCCGAGGCGGGCGTGCCGGTCGAGGAGATCGTCGTGGCGGGCGGGCTCACCTCGAACACGCTGCTGATGCAGATCTACGCCGACGTCACGAACCGGCCGCTGAGCATCATCGGGTCGGCGCAGGGCCCGGCGCTCGGCTCGGCCATCCACGCCGCGGTCGCCGCGGGGGCGTACCCGGACGTGCACAAGGCGTCCGACGCGATGGGCCGGGTGCACCGCGGTGTCTACCAGCCCGACCCCGAGCGCGCGCGGGCCTACGACGCGCTGTACGCGCAGTACCGGCTGCTGCACGACCACTTCGGGCGCGGCGGCGACGACGTCATGCTGCGCCTGCGCGCCATCCGCAACGCCGCCCGGGGGGAGTCCCACGCATGAGCCAGACCGTCACCGAGGTGCGCGCGACCGTCGCCGCGCTGCACGCCGAGCTGACCCGCTACGGCCTGGTCGCCTGGACGGCCGGCAACGTGTCGGCCCGGGTGCCCGGCAAGGAGCTGATGGTCATCAAGCCGAGCGGGGTGTCCTACGACGACCTCAGCCCGGCCAACATGATCGTGTGCGACCTGCACGGCGACGTGGTCGAGGGGGACCTGTCGCCGTCGTCGGACACCGCCGCGCACGCCTACGTCTACCGGGCCATGCCCGAGGTCGGCGGCGTCGTGCACACGCACAGCACCTACGCCACCGCGTGGGCTGCCCGCGGCGAGGCGATCCCGTGCCACCTGACCGCGCAGGCCGACGAGTTCGGCGGCGAGATCCCGATCGGGCCGTTCGCGCTGATCGGCGGCGACGACATCGGCAAGGGCATCGTCGCCACGCTGGCCGGGCACCGCTCGCCGGCCGTGCTGATGCGCAATCACGGCGTCTTCACCATCGGCAAGGACGCCCGCGCGGCGGTCAAGGCCGCGGTGATGTGCGAGGACGTCGCCCGCACCGCGCACCTGGCGCGGATGCTCGGCGAGCCCGTGCCGATGGCACAGGCGGATGTGGACTCCCTCTACGCCCGCTACCAGAACGTCTACGGCCAGGTCGCACCTCCGCCCGCGCCGTAGCTGCACCGCACCGCTCCATGGCCGCCGAGCCCGGCGGCGTACCACCTCTCACCGCGCGCACCACTGAAACACCGCTCCGTCCGGTAGGGGACGGAACGGGTACTGCCCTCACCCATCAAGGAGATCGCATGTTCACCTTGGGCAAGCAGTTCACGCGACGCGCAGCCGTCGCGGTGCTGTCCGCGAGCCTGGTCGCGGGCGCCCTCGCCGGCTGTGGCAACAGTGACACCGGCGGCGAGCCGGCCGACGACGGCAAGATCACGCTGGGCTTCTCGCAGGTCGGCGCCGAGAGCGGCTGGCGCACCGCGAACACCAACTCCATCAAGGAGGCGGCGGCCGCGGCGGGCATCGAGCTGAAGTTCGACGACGCGCAGCAGAAGCAGGAGAACCAGATCAAGGCCATCCGCAACTACATCCAGCAGAAGGTCGACGTGATCGCCTTCTCGCCGGTGGTGGAGTCCGGGTGGGACACCGTGCTGAAGGAGGCCAAGGACGCGGGCATCCCGGTCATCCTGACCGACCGCTCCGTCGACTCGGCCGACAAGTCGCTGTACAAGACGTTCATCGGCTCGGACTTCGTCAAGGAGGGCCGCCTGTCCGGTGAGTGGCTGGTCAACGAGATGAAGTCGGCCACCGGCCCGGTGAACATCGTCGAGCTGCAGGGCACGACGGGTTCGGCGCCGGCCAACGACCGCAAGAAGGGCTTCGCCGAGGCCATCGCGGCCAACCCGAACCTGAAGATCATCGCGTCGCAGACCGGTGACTTCACCCGGGCCGGCGGCAAGGCGGTCATGGAGCAGTTCATCAAGGCCAACCCGAAGATCGACGTGCTGTTCGCGCACAACGACGACATGGGTCTGGGCGCGCTGGAGGCGATCACCGCGGCGGGCAAGGTGCCCGGCAAGGACATCAAGATCATCACCATCGACGCGGTCAAGGACGGCATGCAGGCCCTCGCCGACGGCAAGTTCAACTTCATCGCCGAGTGCAGCCCGCTGCTCGGGCCCCAGCTGATGGACCTGGTGAAGAAGGTCAAGGCCGGTGAGACGATCCCGCAGCGGATCGAGACCGAGGAGACCACCTTCACGCCGGAGCAGGCCAAGGCCGCTCTGCCCAACCGCAAGTACTGATCCGCACACCGAGGGGCCGCCGCCGGCAGCACGCCGCGGCGGCCCCGCCTCCGGCAATCCTCACGAAAGGGTCTGGTGGGATGGGTAGGCAGCCGGTCCTGACGATGACCACGATCAGCAAGATCTTCCCCGGCGTACGGGCGCTCGACTCGGTCGACTTCCGCCTGTTCCCCGGTGAGATCCACGCCCTCATGGGCGAGAACGGGGCCGGCAAGTCCACCCTCATCAAGGTGCTGACCGGCGTGTACACGGCCGACACCGGCGTGGTCGCGCTCGACGGGCAGCAAATCTCGTTCGCCGGCCCGATGCAGGCCCGCGCGGCCGGCGTCAGCACCGTCTACCAGGAGGTCAACCTCTGCCCCAACCTGTCGGTGGCGGAGAACATCTTCATCGGGCGGGAGCCGCGGATCTTCGGCGCCATCCACTGGCGCGAGCTGCGCCGCCGGGCCCGCGCCCTGCTGGCGCGCCTGGAGCTGGACATCGACGTCACCGCGGCACTGGGCACCTGCTCGCTGGCGGTGCAGCAGATGGTCGCCATCGCCCGCGCCATCGACATCCAGGCCCGGGTGCTCATCCTGGACGAGCCCACCTCCAGCCTGGACAGCGCCGAGGTCGCCCAGCTGTTCCGGATCATGCGGCAGCTGCAGGGCGAGGGCATCGCCGTCCTCTTCGTCACCCACTTCCTGGACCAGGTGTACGAGGTCGCCGACCGCATCACCGTGCTGCGCAACGGCCGGCTGGTCGGCGAGTACACCACCGCCGAGCTGCCCCAGCTGGCGCTGGTCGAGAAGATGATCGGCAAGGAACTGGACGTGCTGGAGCAGCTCGACGAGCAGCCCAAGCGCGAGCTCGCCGCGGTCGAGGCGTCTACGCCCCTGATCGAGGCCGCCGAGCTGGGCCGCAAGGGCTCGGTCGCGCCGTTCTCGATGACCATCCACGCCGGCGAGGTCGTCGGCCTGGCCGGGCTGCTGGGCTCCGGGCGCACCGAGGTCGCCCGGCTGCTGTTCGGCGCCGACCGTCCCGACCACGGCCGGATCAGCATGGACGGCAAGCCGGCCGCGATCCGCAACCCGATCGCCGCGATCGCCCGCGACATCGCGTTCTGCTCCGAGAACCGGCGCATCGAGGGCCTGGTCGGCGAGCTGTCCGTGCGCGAGAACATCATGCTGGCCATGCAGGCCGCCCGGGGCTGGACCCGGCCGATCCCGCGCCGTCGCCAGGACGAGCTGGTGCGCAAGTACATCGACGCGCTCAGCATCCGCCCGGCCGACCCGGAGATGCCGGTGCGCAACCTGTCCGGCGGCAACCAGCAGAAGGTCGTGCTCGCCCGCTGGCTGATCACCGAGCCGCGGCTGCTGATCCTCGACGAGCCCACCCGCGGCATCGACATCGGTGCCAAGACCGAGATCCAGCGCCTGGTCGTGCAGCTGTCCGACGGCGGCATGGCGGTGCTGTTCATCTCCGCCGAGCTGGAGGAGGTGCTGCGGCTGAGCCACAAGGTCGCCGTCATGCGCGACCGGCGGATGGTCACCCAGCTGGCCAACGACGACACCCTCGACGCCGACCGCGTCATGGCCACCATCGCGAGCGGAGCCAGCTCATGAGTGAAGTACGCACCCGGCTCGCCGCGGCCTCCGGGCAGCGGCTGTTCTGGCCGCTGGTGGTCCTGGTCGTGCTGATCGCGGCGAACACGGCCTACCGGCCGAGCTTCGTGTCGATCGAGGTCAAGGACGGCCACCTGTACGGCAGCCTGGTCGACATCGTGCGGCTGTCCGCGCCGCTGATCCTGGTCGCGCTGGGCATGACGCTGGTCATCGCCACCGGTGGCATCGACCTGTCGGTGGGCTCGGTCTGCGCCATCGCCGGCTCCATGGCGTGCCTGCACATCAGCCAGGCCACCGACCAGAACAGCCTGTCCACCCTGTTCACCGCGCTGGGCCTGGCCCTGGGCCTGGCACTGGTGGCCGGGGCGTGGAACGGGTTGCTGGTCTCGGTCATCGGCATCCAGCCGATCATCGCCACGCTGATTCTGATGGTGGCCGGGCGCGGTCTCGCGCAGCTGATCACCGAGGGCCAGATCATCACCATCAACTCCGACCCGTACCGCACCATCGGCGCCGGATACTGGCTCACGCTGCCGGTGGCGATCCTGATCGCGATCGCCGTGACGCTGCTCATCGCGGTGCTGACCCGGCGCACCGCGCTCGGCCTGATCATCGAGGCGGTCGGCGGCAACGCCGAGGCCAGCCGGCTGGCCGGCATCCGGTCCCGGCGCATCACCTTCCTGGTGTACGTGATTGCCGGGCTCTGCGCGGCGGTGGCCGGATTCATGATCACCGCCGACGTGTCCAGCGCCGCGGGCAGCACCGCCGGGCTGTGGATCGAGCTGGACGCGATCCTCGCCGTCGTCATCGGCGGCACCTCGCTGGCCGGCGGCCGGTTCTCCCTCAGCGGCACCCTGGTCGGCGCGCTGATCATCCAGACGCTCACCACCACGGTGTACGCCATGAACATCAGCCCGCAGACGTCGCTGCTGTTCAAGGCGGTCGTCGTGATCGTGGTGTGCCTCATCCAGGCCCCGGCGTTCCGCGCCCGGTTCGCCCGGCGGCGCCCGCCCGCCACCCCCACGGTCGCGGCGGCGCCGCAGAAGGAGCAGGTGCCCGCATGAGCGAGCGAAGCGAGCGAATCATGTCGCCGCGTAATGCCGCCGACGAGCGCAGCGAGGAGAAGGCATGACCACCACCGACTTGGGGAACCTCGCCCGGATCGGGCGGTGGCGGCTGCCACGCCGGCACGTGCCCGTGCTCGCCACGTTCGCGCTGCTGCTGGTCATGTACGGCATCGGCGTCTCGCAGTACCGCGCCTTCTCCAACATCCAGGTCGTCTTCAACGTCTTCATCGACAACGGGTTCCTGCTCGTCGTCGCGGTCGGCATGACGTTCGTGATCCTCACCGGCGGCATCGACCTGTCCGTCGGCTCGGTGGTCGCGATGACGGCGATGGTGTCGGCGTCGCTGCTGCAGAACGGCCTGCCGCCCGCGCTGGTGCTGCTGATCGCGCTGCTCATCGGTCCGACGCTCGGGTTCGTGATGGGCTGTGTGATCCACTATTTCGACATCCAGCCGTTCATCGTGACGCTGGCCGGGATGTTCTTCGCCCGCGGCATGTGCAACTGGATCAGCAACTCGTCCATCCCCATCACGGACCCGTTCTGGACCAGTGCGGCGCAGGAGCGCATCGGGGATCCGCGCGGCAACTTCGTGTCGATCAGCGTGCTGATCGCGTTCGCGGTGGTGGCCGTCGGCGCGTACGTCCTGGCGTACACGCGGCTGGGCCGCAACGTGTACGCCATCGGCGGCAACCCGCAGTCGGCGCTGCTGATGGGCCTGCCCGTGGCGCGCACAAAGATCATGGTGTACACGATCAGCGGCCTGTGCTCGGCGATCGGCGGCATCCTGCTGTCCTTCTACACCCTGTCCGGCGCCCCGCTGATCGCCGTCGGCATGGAGCTCGACGCGATCGCCGCGGTCGTCATCGGCGGCACCCTGCTCACCGGCGGCTCCGGGTACGTGCTCGGCACCGTGCTCGGCGTGCTGGTGCTCGGCGTGATCCAGACCCTGATCACCTTCGACGGCACCCTCAACTCCTGGTGGACCAAGATCGTGATCGGTGGCCTGCTGTTCGCGTTCATCCTGCTCCAACGCCTCATCGGCATCCGCAAGAAGTAGCCCTGAAACTCGTACCAGCGGAAGGCGACGCACCATGACGACACCCCCCGAGGTCTGGTTCCTCACCGGCAGCCAGCACCTCTACGGCCCGGAGACGCTGCAGCAGGTGGCCGACCAGTCGCGCCAGCTCGCGCAGCAGCTCGACGCCGACCCGGCCATCCCCGCCCGCGTGGTGTGGAAGCCGGTGCTCACGTCCGCCGCCGACATCCTCGACGTCTGCCGCCAGGCCGACATGCAGGGCGCGGTCGGGGTGATCGCCTGGATGCACACCTTCTCCCCGGCCAAGATGTGGATCTCGGGCCTGGACGCGCTGCGGGTGCCGCTGCTGCACCTGCACACCCAGGCCAACGTGGCGCTGCCGTGGTCCGAGATCGACATGGACTTCATGAACCTCAACCAGGCCGCGCACGGCGACCGCGAGTTCGGGTACGTGCAGACCCGGCTCGGGGTCGCCCGCAAGACCGTCGCCGGGCACGTCAGCGACCCGCGCACCGTCGCGCGTATCGCGACCTGGGTGCGGGCGTCGCTGGGCTACTCCGCGATGCGCTCGCTGCGGCTGGCCCGCTTCGGCGACAACATGCGCGACGTCGCGGTGACCGAGGGCGACAAGGTCGAGGCCCAGCTCCACTTCGGCGTGTCGGTCAACACGTACGGCGTCAACGACCTGGTCGCGGCCGTCGACGCGGCGAGCGACGCCTCGGTGGACGCGCTGGTCAAGGAGTACGACGACAGCTACGAGCTGGCGACCGAGCTGCGGCCGGGCGGCGACCGCCACGACGCGCTGCGCTACGCCGCCCGGATCGAGGCGGGGCTGCGTTCCTTCCTGGAGGCCGGCGGGTTCCGGGCGTTCACCACCAACTTCGAGGACCTCGGCGGGCTGCGCCAGCTGCCGGGCATCGCGGTGCAGCGGCTGATGGCCGAGGGCTACGGCTTCGGGGCAGAGGGCGACTGGAAGACCGCGGTGCTGGTCCGCACGCTCAAGGCGATGTCGGTCGGCACCACCGGCGGCACGTCGTTCATGGAGGACTACACCTACGACCTCAGCCCCGGCCAGGAGGTCATCCTCGGCGCGCACATGCTGGAGATCTGCCCGACCATCGCGGCCGGCACGCCGCGCGTCGAGATCCACCCGCTGGGCATCGGCGGCAAGGAGGACCCGGTGCGCCTGGTCTTCGACGCGGCCGAGGGACCGGCGGTGGTGATGGGACTGGCCGACATGGGGGAGCGGTTCCGCCTGGTCGCCAACGAGGTGGACGTCATCGCCCCGCCGCAGCCGCTGCCGAAGCTGCCGGTGGCCCGCGCGGTCTGGAAGCCGCGGCCCGACCTGGCCTCCTCCGCGCAGGCGTGGCTCACCGCGGGCGGCCCGCACCACACCGTGCTGTCCCAGGCCGTCGGCGTCGACGAGCTGCACGACCTGGCCGAGATGAGCACCACCGAGCTGGTCGTCATCGACGCGGACACCACCCCCCGCCGCTTCGCCGACGAGCTGCGCTGGAACCAGGCGTACTACCGCCTCGCCCGCGGTTTCTGACCGGTCCGCCGCCGCGCTCCCGGGTCGTGCCCTCGACCTGGGAGCGGGCTGCGGGGCGGGACACCGGTGGACCTCGGGATGATCACACCGGGTTACGATGCGCCCGGGAGGGAGACAACCATGAGTCAGCAGCCCGGCGCACGCGCCGCGGTGATGAACGACGTCGCGCGCCTCGCCGGGGTCTCCCACCAGACCGTCTCGCGGGTGCTCAACAACCACCCCAGCGTGCGCGAGGAGACCCGCGAGCGGGTCCTGCAGGCGGTGCGCCAGCTCAACTACCGGCCCAACGCGCTCGCCCGCGGCCTGGCCGGGCGCCGCTCCCGGGTCATCGGCGTGGTCAGCTTCGACACCATCCTGTACGGCCCCGCGGCGACGCTGCTCGGCGTCGAGCGGGCCGCCCGGCGCGCCGGATACGGCATCAGCATCGTCACGCTGGAGCAGCTCGACCGGGCCGGGGTCATGGCGGCCGTCGACGCGCTCACCGAACAGTCGGTGGCCGGTGTGGTCATCATCGCGCCGCTGATGACGGCCGCCGCCGCCGTACACAGCCTGCCCACCGGCGTGCCCGCGGTGGTCGTCGAGTCCGACGCCGCCGGGGAGCTGCCCGCCGTCTCGGTCGACCAGGTCGCGGGCGCCAGGCTGGCCGTGCAGCACCTGCTCGACCTCGGCCACGAGACGGTATGGCACATCGCCGGACCGCGCGACTGGGTCGAGGCCCGCGACCGCGTCGACGGCTGGCGGCAGACCCTCGAACGAGCCGACCGCCGGGTGCCGCCCCTGGTCAACGGTGACTGGAGCCCGCGCTCGGGATACGAGGCCGGAGAGCTGATCGCCGGGCGGCCCGACGTCACCGCCGTGTTCTGCGCCAACGACCAGCAGGCGCTCGGCCTGCTGCGCTCGCTGCACGAGCGGGGGGTGCGCGTGCCCGAGGACGTCAGCGTGGTCGGGTTCGACGACATCCCCGAGGCCGCGTTCCTTACCCCGCCGCTGACCACCGTGCGGCAGGACTTCGACGAGGTCGGCCGGCGCGGCCTGGCCGTCCTGCTGGAACTGCTCGACGCCGACGAGCCCGGCCCGGCGACCCACCCGCGCGTCGCGCCGACCCTGGTCGTCCGCGCGAGCAGCGGCCCGCCGCGCGCCCGCTGAGTCTTCCGGACGCTGGAACAACGAGGAGCTGTGAGTTTCCAGCAACACCGCGGTTGCCGTCTGGCGGAACGGTCGACGATCGCCGTACCAGGCCTTGGCCGAACGGCGGCTTGGCGACCGCAGGGCAGCGGAGCATCGTGCAGCGTATGACTGCTCGCGACGAAATACTCGACGTCGCTCAAGACCTGGCGACTCGATCAGCCGATCGAACCTTCACGGTGCAACAGGTCGTCGCGGAGATGTTCCGCCGCGGCAGCACATACCGGGAATCCACGATACGGACGCACGTCGTCTCGCGAATGTGTGCCAACGCTCCCAACCACCATGCAGTGGTATTCGACGACTTCGTTCGGCTGGAGCACGGCTGCTACATGCTCGCGTCAGACCAACGCTGACCCGCGTGCTCCATAGCGGCGCGGTACAGCGAACAGGGTGAGAAGACCTCGTGCTCGAGGCGATGCACGGCTGCGCCCGCCTGCGCCCTGAGATCAATAAATTCGCACTAGACGTATCGTTCTCTAGCTATGTAGAGTACGAGTATGTCGGACCCTCGGATGACATTGCAAACCCAGCTCGTTCTGAAGGCGTTCACATCGGACCCGACCCAGCAGCGGTATGGGCTGGAGATCTGCGATCTGGTGGGCCTGGCCTCCGGCACCGTCTACCCGATCCTCGCCCGGCTGGAGCAGGCCGGCTGGCTCGAGAGCGGCTGGGAGGACAGCGCGTCGGTCACCGACGGCCGTCCCCGCCGCAGGTTCTACTCCCTTTCCGCCGACGGCGCCGAGCAGGCCCGCGATGCGCTGGCCCGCTCGCATCGGTCCGGACGACCGCGGCGAGCGGGCTGGAGCGCCGACAGCCAACTCGATCCCGGAGCGGTGCAATCATGAGACCCGCTCCCTTTGAAAGGCCGGGTGCGGCGTTGGCCGCGGCGATCGAGGCCCGGTACCCGAGCGCCGACGGAGCGGCCATACGTGCGGCGTACGAAACGGCCGCTCGTTGGCATGCCGGACAGCTGCGTCGCAGCGGCGACCCGTATGTGACACATCCGGTGGAGGTGGCGGCGATCGTCGCCGACCTCGGTCTGAGCCGTGTCGCGGTGTGCGCCGCCATCCTGCATGACCTAGTCGAGGACACGCCCTACACGTTTGCCCAGATGCGAGCGGAGTTCGGCGACGACGTGACCGCGCTGGTCGAGGCGCTGCCGACGAGCATCGAGCTGCACAGGGCGGCTCTCGACGCGAATGCGATCGACGTCGGCTCGCCGGGCGCCGACGTGCTGGTGATCAAGGTAGCCGATCGGCTGCACAATATGCGCACCCTGCAGTATTCAAGCATCGCCCGGCAGATACGGGCGTCCCGCCACACGCTGGAGACCGTCGCGCCGATCGCACAGCGCCTCGGGTTGCTCGGAGTGCGGCGGGAGCTCGAGGACATCTCGCTGGCCTATCTGCGTCCCTCGGCCGTCACCGACCGGCCTACCCTGGCGACGCTGCGGCTGCTGGAGCTGACCACCTTGCTCCTGCCGAGAAGTGCGCGTAACCGCTGGCGGGAGGAGTGGGCTGCCGAGGTCGGCGCGCTGCCGACCCGGCGGGCCAGAGTCCTGTTCACGTTGCAGACCCTCTCCGGCGTGCCGAGGCTGGCCTGGGTACTCTCCGAAGCCCGCCGGGCGGTCGTGCCGGCGTGGGTCGACGGCCTGGCTCAGATCGCCCGGGCGCTCGGTGTCGGCGGTGCCATCGTGGCCGTGATCGCCATGGATACCGCCTTCGCCTGGATAGCGGGCGGGATCGTGCTGGTGTCGTTGGCGCTGTTGAGCGCGTTGCTGTTCGTTCGCAGTGACGGTCCCGCTCGCAGGCTTGCCGACCTGATCCGCGCGTGGCGGCGCCGCTGAGCATCGCAACGCCTGCAGGATCACGTCCTCGATCACGGTACGGCCGGCGCAGTCTCCACCTGTGCGAGCATTTCCCCGCTTGCGACATACACCGCCATGAACGGGAACCGACCCCGTGAAGATCACGGTCAGTCGCGGGTGGCACCGACGGACCGCGGCGACGCCCTCGAAACTGCACTGCGTCCAGCCACTCGACCTGCGGTGAATCACGTCTGGTGGTCGCCGTTGCGGGAGGCCGACCGCGCCCGCCAGACCCATACGGCGACCGCGACCACCGCCAGCCAGGTCAGCCCGAGCATCCACCCGCCCAGCACGTCGCTGGGGTAGTGCACGCCAAGGTAGACCCGCGACAGGCCGACCAGCACCGCACCCGCCGCCGCGGTCAGCCAGGCGGTCGCCCATACCGTGCGGTTGCCGGTCAGCATGCAGACCAGCCACGCCAGCAGCGCGAAGCCGACCAGTGAGCTGGTGCTGTGCCCGGACGGGAACGAGAAGCCGGTCTCCGGCACCACCTGGCCCGGCGGGTTCGGCCGCTCCCGGCCGATCGTCACCTTGATGCCGAGCACCAGCAGCTGCACCAGGCCCAGCGTGAGCACCCCGAGCGCGATCGGATACCAGGAGCGCAGCCGCCAGGCGACGTAGGCGACCCCGGCGACGGACGCGACCGCCAGCGCGACGGCGCTGCCGAGATCGGTCACCGCGATCACGACGCGGTTCAGTCCGGGGGTGCGGTGCCCGGCCAGCCAGTCCACCACCGGCCGGTCGATCACCGTGAGGTCGTCGTCGTCCACGACCGCGTCGAGCACCTCGACGAACACCGACGCCAGCGTGAACACCAGCGCGGCGCCGATCACGAGCAACACCAGCTCGGCCGCCACCTTCGCGGTCACCCACGACACCGCGGCCCGGCCGTGCCGGTCCCCGGCGCGGAACCAGGTCGCTCCCGACAGCACCCGGGCGGCCGGGCGCACCGCGCACACCACCGCGTACGCCGCGCACACGAGCAGCACGACGACGCCCAGCCCCAGCAGCACACTTCCGGTCATCGGCCCTCCTCGGCCGCCATTCGATCAGAGAAGGCTGAGCGGATGCTGGCAACGGGCCGCAGCTGTCCGGCGTGTCCGGCCGCCGCTCACCGGACGGCCCGCCGTGACCGGCGCGAACCGGCACCGCCGGGCCGTCCTGTCCGGACTTCGCGGTGCGGGACCGCGCCGACCGAGAGCATCGACGCATCCGTTCCGAACCGAGCAGAAGGAGTGACGGATGAACATGCGGCGCAGGCTGACGACGCTGGTCGCGGCGGTGGTCGTCGCGGCCACCGCGGGCACGGCCCTGGCGGGATCGGCCCATGCGGCCCCGGCGTCACAGGACGTGCAGCCCCTGGGCGTCGGGGTGTTCCAGCAGATCCGCAACGAGTTCTCGAACAAGTGCGTCATCCCGAAGGGGAACTCGCTCAACCCGAACGCGCCGATCGTGCAGCGCACCTGCGAGAACCGGACACAGCACCGCTGGGCGCTGTTCTCCACCGGCAACGGCTACTACTGGATCGTCAACCAGGGCAGCGGCCTCTGCCTCGACCTCGCCGCCAACAGCGAGGACGAGGTGACCTACGGCACCCGGGCGCAGCAGTTCACCTGCGACATGGCGTACACGAGCGAGCAGTGGACCCCGATCTCGTACTTCGGCACGGGCATCTACCTGTTCCAGAACCGGGTCAAGAACCTGTGCCTGGACGTGCTGGGCCGCTCGGGCAGCAATGACGCCCCGCTGCAGGTCATCGAGTGCAAGCTCTACGAGACCGCGCAGCAGTTCTACTACTACTGATCCCCGGCCACGGCTGGACGGCGTCGCTCAGGCGGCGCCGTCCAGCCGTGCGCGCACCAGCTGTGCGTGGTCGTGGCCGACCCGGTCCAGGATGGTCCACGCCTCCTGCAGCGCGTCCCGTGCCGCGGCGCCGTCGCCGAGCGCGGCGTGGCTGTCGGCGAGGTTCTGCAGCGTGCTCGCCGCCCCGAACCGGTCGCCCGCCTCTCGGAACATCGCCAGGGCGCGCCCGTAGTACGTCACCGCCGTAGTGAACTCGCCGAGGTGGTGGTGGGCGTAGCCGAGGCTGTCCAGGGTGTCGGTGACCCCCTGCGAGTCGCCGACGCGCCGCAGCCGGTCCAGCGCCCGCTTGCAGTGCGACACCGCCTCGCGGTATTCGCCGAGCAGCCCGAGCTGCCAGCCCACGGCGTTGAGCGTGTACGCCTGCCCGGCCGTGTTGCCCGAGGCCGTGAACAGCTCCAGTGCCCGCCGTGACTGCTCCAGCGCCTCGCGGTGGCGCGACGAGCGCTCCAGCGACTGGCCCAGGTTCAGCAGCGTCTGCGCCAGCCCGTCCATGTCACCGAGGTCGGTGAAGGCGTCGAGCGCCTGCTTGAGATGGCCGTACGACTCGTCGTGGCGGCCCAGCCGGGAGCAGGCGCGGGCCAGGTCCCGGTGGGCGTGCGCCTGCCCCGCCAGGTCGCCGTCGTGTGACGCCGCCAGCAGCACCAGCTCCTGCGTCTCGTGCCATTCCGCCCAGTGCGCCCGCCGGTCGAGGTAGCCGGACAGTGCCCAGGCGAGCTGCCACGCGTGCCGCCCGAAGCCGTCGTCGGCGGCCCGGCGGACCTCGGCGAGCAGCACCGGATGCTCGGCGTCGAACCAGGCGGCCGCGGCCGCGTCGTCGGCGAGGTCGGCGGCCGCCGCGCCCGGCACCGGCGGCGCGGGCGTGATGTCGCAGAACGGAGGGTGCATCAGCCCGGCAGCCCGGTGCGCGGTGTGCAGGTAGTGGTCGAGCAGCCGGTGCCGGGCCTGTCGCTGCTCGCCGGGGTCCAGCTCCCGCGACAGCTCGGCGGCGTAGGCCCGGACCAGGTCGTGCAGCAGGTACCGGCCGGGGCGGTGTTCGCTCAGCAGGCCCGCGTCGACCAGCTCGGCGAGGACCCGGCCGGCGGTCCGGCCTGCGGTGCCGGCGAGGCAGGTGATCGCGCGTACGCCGATGTCGCCGCTCGCGGTGAGCCCGAGCAGGCGCAGCAGCCGGGCGGCGCCCGCGTCCAGTGCCCGGAACGACCACGAGAACACGGCGCGCAGGTCGGTGGACCCGTCGCCGGTGCGCAGGGCGTCCAGCTCGCCGGAGCCTTCGCACAGCTCGGCGGCCAGCTCGCGGAGTGGCAGCGTGGGCTGCAGCGCCGCCCGGCAGGCGACGATGCTCAGCGCCAGGGGCAGCCGCGCGCACGCACCCGCGAGCTGAGCGGCGGCACCGGGCTCGGCGCGCAGGCGCGGCTGCCCGATACGCACGGCCAGCAGCTCCACGGCCTCCTCGGCGCTGAGCAGGCAGAGGTTCAGCACCTGCGCGCCGTGTGCCACCACCAGGCCGGCGAGCCGGCTGCGGCTGGTGACCACGGCCAGGCAGCGCGGCCCGGCGGGCAGCAGCGGACGTACCTGGTCGGCGTCGCGGGCGTTGTCCAGCAGCACCAGCACGGCGCGGTCGGCGAGCAGGCTGCGGTACAGCGCGACCCGGGCGTCGGGCTGCGCGGGCACCCGGTCCGGCGGCACCCCGAGCGCCGCCAGGAAGCCGCGTACCGCCTCGTCGGGGGTCATCACCGCGCCCGACGGCTCGAAGCCGCGCAGGTCGATGTAGAGCTGGCCGTCGGGGAAGCGCGGCGTGGCGTCGTGCGCCCAGGCCACGGCGAGCGAGGTCTTGCCGACACCGGCCGGGCCGGTGATCACCACCGGCCCCGCGGCCGCGGTGAGGGTCGCCAGTTCCGCGTCGCGCCCCACGAAGCCGCGTACGCGGGGCGGCAGGCCGCGGGGCGTGACGCGCTCGCCTGGATGCGGCGCGTCCGCACCGGCCCGCGCTGCCCCGGCGGGGGCCCGCTCGGCGGGCGCGCTCAGGGCCGCCTCGCCGAGCAGGTGCTCGACCACGGTGTGCCGCCGCCGCCAGAACTCCTCGACGCCGAACTCGCGCGACACCAGTGCCGCCCGGCCGTGTTCGCGCGCGTGCGCGAGACAGCCCGCCACCAGCGCCCGGATCACCCGCCAGTCCGGCAGGCGGCCGATCCGCCCGGCGAGGATCGCGCCGAGCTGGCTCTTGCCCAGGCCGACCTCGGCCGCGAGCTGCCGCAGGCTCGGCCCGCCCGCCTGCTCGCGCAGTTGCCGCAGATCGCCGCAGAGGCGGCCGAGCAGCTGTGGCGCGACGTCACCGGCGGTCGGCATGACCCTCCCCGTGTCGATGGTCCTACCGACCGTAGAACAGCGCCGCGGTGGCGCTGTATCCACGAACCGACCATGTCCACTTGAAGACACCTCAACCCGGCGGAAGCGGTGTCAAACCGCCAGTGGGCCGGCTTCGCCGCCGTCGCCCTCACCGCTCAGGAAGGCGTACACGTCGACGATGTCGAGCACCTCCCGGACCATGCCCGAAGCCCGGGTGAGCCGGAACGAGCCGCCGTGGCGCGCGGCGAGACCGTGCGCGCTGAGCAGCACCCGGATGCCGCTGGAGTCCAGGAACGTCACCCGGTCCATGTCGACCTCGACGGGCCGCCCGGGGTGGGCCTCGATGGCGCCGACCAGCCAGGTCGTGAGGTCCTGCTCGGTCATCAGGTCGAACTCACCGGCCAGGGAGACCCGGACGGCGTCTGGCAGAACCTCCACCTCGTGTGTGGCCTGCGGGGTGCTTGCTCGCTCCATGAACAAAGACAATCACAGCCTCCGTACGGCGACAACGGCGACGTCATCGGCATTGGGCGGGCTGGTCAGGCGCTTGAGCAGCCGGTCACAGTAGAGATCGAGGTCCGCGTCGACGGCGCCGGCGATCGCGGTGAGGTCCGCGATGCCGTCACGGATCGTGATGTCACGCCGTTCCACCAGGCCGTCGGTGTACAGCAGCAGGGTGCCGCCCTCGGCGACGGTGAACTCCAGGTCGGCGGGCCGGGGGTGGCCGATGCCGAGCAGCGGCGCGCGCTGCCACACCTCGCTCACCTGGCCGTCCTGGATGAGCAGCGGCGGCAGGTGACCGGCGTTGGCCAGCCGGGCGCGGCCCGTTCGCGGGTCGAACAGCAGCACGCACAGCGTGGCCATCTCCCCGGGCAGCAGCCGGACCATCAGGTCGTCGACGCGCCGCACGATCTCACCGGGCCCGTGCCCTTCGACGGCGTAGGCGCGCAGCGCGTGGCGGATCTCGGCCATGACCGTCGCCGCGTGCAGCGAGTGCCCGACGACGTCGCCGATGGCGATCAGCAGCGTGTCGCCGAGCGCCGCCAGCTCGTAGAAGTCACCGCCGATCTCGGCTTCCTGGCTCGCGGGCTCGTACCGCACCGCGAACTGCACGCCCTCCACGGTGGGCAGGCGCCGGGGCAGCAGGCTGCGCTGCAGCGTGATGGCGATCTGGTGGTCCTGGTACTGCGCGCGCTGCGCCTCGGCCGCGGCGGCCAGCGCCGAGGTCAGCTGCGTCAGCAGCTGGACGTGGTGGTCGTCGTCGGAGGCGGTGGTGAACACGTACAGCGGCGGCCGGTCGGCGCGGGGCCGGGCCGTCGCGACGGTCGCGGTCCCCGGGGGCCAGCCGGGCGGCAGCTGCCACCGTGCCGCGTCACCGGTGACCAGGCGGGTGCCGATCGGCACCTCCTCGCCGGGCTGCTCCCAGGGTGTGAGCGTGACGTGGCCCGCGCCGGCCGCCAGCGCGCAGGTCCACCCCGCGTCCGGGCTGCTGACCGCGACGGCGGCCACCCCGCCGAACAGCCGGGCCGCCCCCGTGGCGGCGTGGCCGAGCAGTTCGGCGAAGTCCCGGGCCATGGTGACCGCGAGGGTCGTGTCGGCGAGCTGGGCCAGGCCGTCGGCGAGCTGCTCGGCCGCCCGGCGCGCGCGGTAGTAGCGCAGCACCGCGTGCACCGTGGCCACCAGCTCCTGCGGATCGATCGGCTCCACCAGGTAGCCGTCGGCCCCGCCGACCAGCCCGAGCGTGCGGTCTGGCGCGTCGACCGCGTGCGCCGACACGTGGATCACCGGGATGGTTGCGGTGTGCGGGTCCGACTTGATCCGGCGGCACACGTCCAGGCCGCTCATGTCGGGCAGCTTGACGTCGAGCACGATCATGTCGAAGTGCTGCCGCCCGGTGTGGTCCAGGGCGTCGTGGCCGCTCTCCGCCTCGGTCACGATGAAGCCCGCGCGGGTGAGCCAGTTCTTGATCAGGTAGCGCTTGGGGGCGCTGTCGTCGACCAGCAGGACGGCCGCCGCCTCCGGCGCGTTCACGGCTGCCTCGAGACCGGCAGGGTGACGGTGAACGTGCTCCCGCGGCCCGGTTCGCTGTCCAGGCTCATGGTGCCGCCGAGGATGCCCACCAGCCGGCGGGCGTACGGCAGTCCCAGGCCGGTGCCGCGGACCTTCTGCCGGCGGGGGAGCTGCACGAACTCCTCGAAGATGCGTTCGTGGTCGGCGGCCGGGATGCCGATGCCGGTGTCGGCCACGGTGATCCGCCACTGCTCGCCGTCGCGCTCGGCCCGCATGGTCACCGTGCCCTGCTCGGTGAACTTGACCGCGTTGTGCAGCAGGTTGCGCAGCACCTGGGAGAGCAGCACCTCGTCGGACTCCAGGCACGCGCCGTCCTCCGGCGCCTCCACGACGAGCTCGACGTCGGGGCTGACCAGGATGGCCTTCAGGGTGCCGCGCAGCTGCTTGAACAGCGGGCTGAGGTCGACGGTGGCCCAGGCGGGCTCCAGGTGGCCGGACTCCGCCTTGGCCAGGTCCAGCAGGTCGTTGACCAGCGACAGCAGGTCGGCGGCCGAACCGCGCATCAGCTCGATCTGCTCGCCCTGCGCCGGGGTGAGCGGGTCGGAGGCGGAGTCCGACAGCAGCCGGACCAGCCCGATGATCGAGGTGACGGGGGCGCGCAGCTCGTGGCTGACGTTGGCCAGGAAGCGCGACTTGGCCTCACTGGCCTGGCGCAGCTGCTCGGACTTCTCGTCCAGCTCGGCGTAGAGGGCCACCACGCCGCGGTTGGTCTCCTCCAGCTCGGAGCTGAGCTGCAGGTACAGCGCCATCACGCCGCGGTTGGTCTCCTCCAGCTCGTCGTTGAGCGTCTTGAGCCGGTCGCGCTGCTGCCGGGCCTCCTCCAGGCCGGCCAGCAGGTGCTCGTTCTGCGAGGCGAGCTCGTCGAGCGGGCTGGCCACCGCCGATGCCGTGAGCGCACGCTGCACCTGCTCGACGCGGTCGGCGTCGGGCAGGCCCTGCTGGGGAAGTCGACGTGACAGCATGACTGCTGTCTCCTGCCCGCTCTCGGTGACTTCTAAAACATCGACCAGCCTGCCGGCGGGCCGCAGCGCGGCCGGATCGACCGGGCCGGCCACACAGAGCCGGAAGCACAGGTGGGTGGGCTGCCCGCCGAGCGAGAACGTCACGTCCACCGCATCGTTGGCGGCCAGCAGCTGGCGGCCCACGTCGCTGAGCGCGGTGGCCAGCCGGATCTGGTCCTGGTGCTCCAGGCCCAGCGCCGCCGCGGCCTCGCGCCCACGCTGCCGCACGGCGAAGACGTCCTGCTCGCGGCGGAGCACCAGGTGCAGCAGCACGGTGCCGCTCATGGCGTCGCCCTGGCCACCAGCACGCAGGCGTCGTCGCGGCGGACCCCGGCGTCACGCAGCACGGTGGCGGCGATCAGCAGCGGGGAACGGGTGTCGAGCCCGGGATACCCGGTCAGGCTCCACTTGTCGCTCACCCCGTCGGAGTGCATGACGAGCAGCGACTGTGCGGTGAAAGGCAGTACGAACTGCCGGAAGCTCGCCCTGCCGTGCCCGACGATGCCGGGCATGGAGACCATGCCGCGCCGCTCGGCGCCGGTCACCACGGCCGTGGCGACGTTGCCGACGCCACAGGCGCGCACCACCCCGGCGGCCGGGTCGATCTCGGCGATGGTGGCGGCGGCGCCGCGCGTGTGCGACAGACCCCGGTGCAGGCGCTCGACCAGCGCCGCGGGCGCCTCGTCCGGGGCGGTGTGGAAGATGTTGAAGGCGGCCTGGGCGGCCGCGGCCGCGGCCGGGCCGTGCCCCAGCCCGTCGCAGACCATGACCTGCCGCCGGGCGGCGTGGTCGCGTACGGCGAAGCAGTCGCCGCTGACCGTCTCGCCGGTCAGCGGCCGGGTGAGCCCGTCCGCCCAGGCCGGCGGCGGTTCGGCCGCCTGCCAGAGGCGGGCGGCGAGCACGGAGCCGCGCCCGGGCAGGGAGAACCCTTCGCAGCGGTCGGCCAGCCGGGCCACCGCCCCGAGCCCGATGCCCAGCGTGCCGGTCGTGGAGTGGCCGTCCTCGTACATCGCGGACAGGTCCACCATGCCCGGCGCCGAGTCGATGCTGACGATCTCGACGCCGACGTTGTCGGCCTGCCGCACCGGGCGCACCAGCAGGCTGCCCTCGTCGGCGTGTTTGATCAGGTTGCTGGCCAGCTCGGCGACGACGATCGCGATGTTGTCGGTCTTCTGCTCGCCGAGCCCGACCGCCCGCGCCAGCTCGACCGTGTAGCGGCGCACGGTGCCCACGGCGCTGGCGTCGTCCATCCGGAACCAGGCCGGGGTGGGGGTGAGCGAGCTCAGCGCGCCCACTTGACCACCGCCACGGTGGTCCCGGCGCCGACCGCCGTGTCCAGGTGGAACTCGTCGACCAGCCGGCGCGCGCCGCTCAGGCCCAGCCCCATCCCGGTCCCGCTGGTGTAGCCGTCGGTCAGCGCGAGCTCCACGTCGGCGATGCCCGGCCCGCTGTCGGTGAACACGATCCGCACCCCGCGGCGGGAGCCGTTGAGCACGCGGCAGACCTCGGCGCTGCCGCCCCCGCCGTAGACGAGCGTGTTGCGGGCCAGCTCACTCGCGGCGGTGACCACCTTCGTCTGGTCGACCAGCGACAGCTTGGCGGCGACCGCGGCGGTCCGCACCAGCTGGCGGACGCGGACCACGTCCTCGTCGCTGCTGATGGCCTGCACCTGGCGGTCGGTGGCCTCGCTCGTGGTCATGAGGAGGCCGGGTCCGGATCGGCGAAGAGCTCCAGATCGTCGACCGTGTCCGGCTCGGTGCTGCGGGCCAGCAGCTCCAGGCCGCGCTCCACGTTGAGGGCGGTGCGGATGCCCTCCAGGGACAGTCCCAGCTCCACCAGCGTGATGGCGACGGCGGGCCGCATACCGACCACGATGGTCTCCGCGTCCAGCACCCGCGAGATCGAAGCGATCGTCGACAGGGTGCGGCCGACGAACGAGTCGACGATGTCGAGCCCGGTGATGTCGATGACGACACCCCTGCAGCCGGTGTCCACGATGCGCTGGCCGAGGTCCTCCTGCAGCTGCAGGGCCATCTGGTCCTGCATGTCGATCTGGATCGACACCAGCAGCACCGAGCCGATCTTGAGGATCGGCAGCCGGTCCATCACGCCTCCCGCTTCACGGCACGCTGGTCGGCGTTGCGGCGCTGCACCGCGTGCCGCAGCGCGTCGGCGAGGCTGGCCTTCGTGACGATGTCGCCGAACTCGATGCCCAGGGTCACGATGGTCTGCGCGATCTGCGGGCGGATGCCGGAGATGATGCACTCCGCGCCCATCAGCCGCGCGGCCATCACGGTCTTGAGCACGTGCTGCGCGACCTGCGTGTCGACGGCCGGCACGCCGGTGATGTCGATGATCGCGTACGGCGAGCCCGTGTCGACCAGGGCCTCCAGCAGCCGCTCCATGACCACCTGGGCCCGGGCGGAGTCCAGGGTGCCGACCAGTGGGACGGCGACGACGCCCTCCCAGAGCTTCACCACGGGCGTGGACAGCTCCAGCAGCTGCTCACCCTGCGCGGTGATGATCTCCTCGCGGGCGCGCGAGTACGCCTCGAACGTGAACAGGCCCAGCTCGTCGATCAGCGCCGACCACGCCACATAGTCGCGCAGCGCCGCGTCGTCGCCCTTCTCCACCTCGGCGGCCTCGTACAGGGCGGTCTTGAGCGCGAACACGCTCGTCGCGGTCTCACTGGCGGTGAAACCCATGCGCGCCCGGCTGCGCGACAGCTCGGTGAGCAGCGCACGCAGCTCGGCGCTGTGCACCGCGTCGACGCCGGTCGCGCCGGCCAGCAGCGCGCCGCGCAGCTGTGCCTGGAGCTCGCCGGTGTGGCGGGCCGCCTCGGCGACGGTGAGCCGGCCCTTCAGCGGTGCGGCCGCGACCTCCGACCAGCGCTGGGAGATCCTGTCCGCCTGTGTGGACAGCAACTGGCCGAGGCGTTCCGCCTGTTCTGCGTTCAGCGCCATGTTCTCGTGTCCTCTGCCGTGTCGTCGTGTCGCCCTGACCGGTAGGCGACTTTAACACCGCGCGCCGAGCGCTCCCACACGCTGTGAGCGCGGAAGGATCACGGTCGCCGGCAGGTTTGGGCCGCGGCGTTGGTGGGCAGGGGCGCCAAGTGATCCCGTGCAGATGCGACATCCTGGCCGGGCGGGAAACTGCGCGTCCGGCGGCCGCGGGGCGCACCGGGCAGCGGCGCGTCACGTGCACCGGGCACGGGTCATGTATGTTGCTCATGCTCCGAGCACGGGCCGGACCGCAGGCGCCGCCGCACCCCGGCCGATCGCGAGCAGAGCTGCCGAGCGCTGCCGGCCTGTCCGCCCGACATCGCACCAGGATGCCGATGGGCAGGGCGGAGGAGATGTGCGCCAGGTGAGCACCCCGTTCGAGCAGCCGCCGTGGGACGTGGCGACGATCTCGTTCAGCAGCGCGTCGCAGCTGGCGGCCGTACGCGACTTCGTGGGCGACCACGCGCTCGCGGCCGGGCTCCCGCCGGATCGGGTGCGCGGGCTGCGGCTGGCGGTCAGCGAGGTCGTCACGAACACGCTGCGGCATACCTCGGGCGGCGGGGTGATGCGGGTGTGGACCGAGGGTGACGAGGTCATCTCGGAGCTGACCGACCACGGCTCGTTCCGGCACGAGGTCCGGGCACCCGTGGAGCACCCCACCGCCGCCGGCGGATGGGGGCTCTACATCACCGGCCAGGTGTGTGACGAGTTCCTCTGCTACAGCAGGCCGGGCCGGACCGTGTGGCGGCTGGTGCTCAAGCGGGCGCCCCGGCCCGGGGCGGCCGGACCCGCGCCCTCCCGGCCACCGGAGGACGCTGGTGAGCCGCGCCTGTAGCCGCTGTGTACCGGTGGTGTAGCGGACCCGCCTAGCGTCGCGCGCACAGGCCGGGACACCCCCGGCGCCGTCTCACCGCCGGGAGTGCGCATGCCCACCAGAAGAAGCCTCATCGTGGCGGGGCTCGCCGCCGCGGGGTCCGCGCTCGCCGCGACACCCGCCGCCGCGCTGCCCACGGCCGACATGGAGGCCGTGGTCAAGGCCGCGCAGATCGACCCGCGCCGCGCCGACTCCGCGCTCACCCCCGGCAGCCGCGACAGCGTGCTGCTGGTCGAGCAGGCCCTGCAGGCGAAGGGACTGCTGGCCGCGTCCTACGCCGACGGCCACTTCGGCACCCGGACCATCGACGCGTACGCCGCCTGGCAGCGCTCACTCGGCTACACCGGCCTGGACGCCACCGGCCTGCCCGGTCCCACGTCGCTGCGGCTGCTCGGCGAGGGCCGGTTCACGCTGACCCGGGTGCTGTCGCCGGGCACGGTGTCGACCTGGCGCGGCGTGCCGGTCAACGCCCGGACCAAGGCGATGCTGCTGGAGGCCGAACGGCTGCTCGGCCGCCAGTTCACCATCACCCAGGGCTCGTACAGCCCCGGGGAGGACCCGACCTCTGCCGGCACCCACGACGGCGGCGGCGCGCTGGACCTCGCGGTGACCGGGCTGACCAGCACACAGCGGACGGCGTCGGTGCGGCGGCTGCGCGAGGTCGGCTTCGCCGCCTGGCTGCGTACGCCGTCGCAGGGCAACTGGCCGTATCACATCCACGCGGTCGCGCTCGCCGACACCGACCAGTCCACCCCCGCCCGCAACCAGGCCGGCGACTACTACCTGGGCATGAACGGGCTGGCCAACCGCGGCCCCGACGACGGCCCGCAGGTCACCAAGGTGACCTGGGAGGAGTACCAGCGAGCGCGCTGAGGCTGCGCACCAGCTCCTGCGCCTCGGCCAGGCGGCGCGCGTAGCGGGCGGGCACCCGGGCGTGCAGCCGCGCGAACGCGATCTCGGCGGCACGGGCGTGCGCCGCGGCGGCGGCCGGGTCCGACGGGCGCAGCGCGTAGGCCAGCGCGTAGCGCGCGTACGCGGGCCCGTCCGTCTCGTCCTCGGTGAACGCGCCGCCCTCGGTGAGCGTCTGCCACACCTGCCGGGCCTCCTCCGCGGCGGCGCGGCCGTCCTGCCCGGCGTCGGTGAGGGCCAGGGCGAGCGCCAGGTGCGCGTAGGCCGTGCCCGCCCCGGTGTACGCGGGCAGGTCCCGGTGGTCCAGGCCGCGGTCGACGGTGACGGCCCAGCGGGCCACCTGCACGGCCTCGTCGACCGCGCCGACCCGGCGCAGGACCAGGCTCAGGTTCGCGGCGACGAGCACCCGCTGGAGGTCGGCGGCCGGGGCGCGGTCGGTGTCCAGGCGCGCGTACGCGTACGCCTGCCGCAGCCGCGGCACCGCGGCCCGGTCGTCGTTCAGCACGGCCAGCACGCGGCCGAGGGACAGGTTGGGCCGGACGGCCCCGCCGGGATCGCGCTCGGCGTAGCGGTCGGCGGTGGCCGCGGCCTCCTCGGCGTAGGCCAGCGCGGCCCGCATCCGGCCGGCCGTGTCGTGCTCGTCGGCGTGCCACAGCAGCGCCTCGGCGAGTGCGGGCAGCACGGCGTCCGCGGTGCGGCGGCGCAGGCGGGACGTGTCCTGGCGCAGCCTCGTGGCCGCCACGGCGTCCTCGCGGGCGAACAGCCTGTCGGCGCGGCGGGTGATGCGGCGCAGGCGCCGGGTGAGGCGGCGTTCGCGGATGGCGTTCCGGTTCAGATAGAGGCCGAAGACGAGCAGGCCGACGCCGAGCAGCAGCGGGGAGAGGTCCAGATCCGCGGGCACGGCCATGATCATAGACAGCCGGCCGGCCGGTGGTGATCATCCTTTTCGGTATTCGTGCGTGGCCGCCGAGCGTGGACCGGTTTCGCGGCCGCTCCCCGAAAATCAGGGCATAATACACATGTGGTACGCGATGCCATTCACGACGAGGTCGTCCGCGAGCACCTGGACGAGCTGGGGCTCAAGCACTTCCTCGACGTCCGGGCGACCGTGCGCTCCCTGCTGGAGCACCTGGCCCGGCTGCAGCGCGCCGCGTACGCCGCGGTCGTCGCCGAGCGGCTGCTGCACGAGCACGAGAGCCTGCCCGCACGGGAGCGCGCCGCGTACGCCACCGACTGGCGGCCCGCCCTGGACATGGTCTGGCGTGGCCTGTCCGGAGATGCCACGGCCGAGCCGGAGCTCGCTCACGCGATCGGCTGCTTCTACCTGAGCCCCAACTTCGCCGACCGCCGCCGCGACGACCCGACCGACATGCCGGGCAACGCCGCGCTGGCCGCCTTCTACGCCGCCGAGTGCTACCTGCACGGCTGCGTCGAGTTCGCGACCTGGACCGGCTGGCGCGGCTTCGACACCGCCGCCGTGCACGCCGCGGGGGACCGCGACTGGCCGCGCCGCCGCCCGCCCGAGGTGGACGCGCTCGCCTGGGAGCTGGCCCACCCCGCCATCCAGGCCGAACTGGACCTGCAGCTGGCCGAGATCGAGCTGATCAGCGCCGAAGGCGCCGACCTGCTCGAGGACACCGCGCGGGACACCTTCCTCAAACGACTGCGCCGCCTGTCCGGCTGACCACCGGGGCCGCTGCGCGGCCCGAGGATGGGAAGGTGCCCTTCCCATCCCGTCAGCGGGTGCGGCGCAGGAGCCACTCGGCGAGTAGCAGGTTCGGCACCCAGCACAGGAACGGCACCAGGTGGTACGCCAGCTCGAACGCAGCCTCGGGGTCCATCCCGAACCCGGCCAGCAACGGGGTCAGCACGCCGAGCCACAGCCGCAGCATCACCGCCGCGTAGGTCAGCGCGAACGTGCGCACCGCCCAGCGCCGGTGGGCGGTGAAGTCCCGTCGCCGGGCGGCCTGGACCGCCGCGCCCACGAACCCGATCCACAGCACCGCGAGCAGCCCGAACCCGGCCGTGCCGATCGGACCGGCCTGGTTCGACGGCGCCAGCACCAGGCCCCCCAGCCCGGCCGCCAGGATCGAGATCGCCACGACCCGCCCGTTGACCCGGTGCAGCCGGGGCAGCCTGGTCCGGATCCGCGCGGCCAGCTGCAGCGGGGACAGCGCCAGCGCGATCCCGCCACAGACGATGTGGACGTAGAACGCCGCCTGCGCCCAGTCCGGCAGCGCGGCATAGCTCGCGGCGAACGCGTCGTCCTGCGCCGCGAGCCCGCGCAGCGAGGTGCTGAGGTACGGCAGCGGCGCGAACGCCGCGATGGCCACCGCGGTGAGCGCCAGCCACCAGAAACCCGCCGCGCGACCGCGCGACCTGGGGCGTTCAGCGGGCAGGCTGGTCGTCGACATGAAGAGTCCTTCGTGCTCGGTCGTCCGGTCGGCCCGAGCGTAGGCAGCCCGGTGCGCCCAGGTCTCCACTCGCGACAGGGATCCCGTCTCCCTCACCCGAGGGGTTTCCGGAACTGCGGCTGCCGCCCGGTGCGCCCGGTCCGGCAGGATGGCGGCCATGCGACTGCCCGAGGCGCTGCGGCGCGTGCCGGTGTCCGACCTGTGGCTGGCCGTCGGCCTGTCCGCGGTCTCGGTCACGGCCGCGCTGCTGCTGCCGGTGGGGCCGCCCTACCGGCCGGTCGGCGTGGTGGGCGCGGCGCTGAGCGGGGTCGCCCCGCTCGCGCTGGCGCTGCGGCGGACCGCGCCGTTGCCGGTGCTCGCCGCCACCGGTGCGGTGGTGCCGCTCGCGGCCGCACTGGGCTACCCCGTGATGACGGTGCAGTGGCCCGCCTGGATCGCCCTGTTCACCTGCTTCTCGCTGGGCGAGCGGTGGGGCCGCCGCGCGGTGGCGGTGCTGCTGACGTGCCTGTCGGTGGCCGGGTTCGTCGTCGCCGACCGAGGTGCTGTCGGCACGCTGGACTATTTCGGCATCGCCATGTGCTTCCTGGTCTCGACGGTGGCCGGGGACGCCGCGCGCACCCGCCGGGCCGCCGCCGAGGCCGCGCACCTGCGCGTGCTGGCGCTGGCCCGGGAGCGTACGGAGGCCGCCGAGCGCATCATCGCCGGGGAGCGCCGCCGCCTGGCCGAGGAGCTGCACGACGCGCTCGGTCACGCGGTCAACGTGATGGTCATGCAGGCCGGGGTCGGCCGGCGCGTGTTCGCCGAGAACCCGCAGTTCGCCGCGCAGGCCCTGGCGCACGTCGAGACCGTCGGCCGCGATGCGCTGGGCGAGCTGGACCGGCTGCTGCGCGTGCTGCACCCCGATGCGGCGACGCCACCCGGCCGCGAGCCCGCAGGCGGCGGCGCGGACGGGCCCGCCCCGGCGCTGACCGGCCTGGCCGAGCTGGCCGACCGGGTCCGCGCGGCCGGGCGCGAGGTGGTGCTGAAACCCGCCGACGTGTCCCTGTCGCCGAGCGCCGAGCGCGCCCTCTACCGCATCGCCCAGGAGGCCGTCACCAACGCGCTGCGGCACAGCACCGGCGGCCCCGTCACCGTCGAGGTCACGCAGCTCGCGGACACGGTCGTGCTGGAGGTGGGCAACGAGGTGCCGCCGATGTCCGCGCCCGTCCCCGGGCGCGGCCTGATCAACATGCACGAGCGGGCGCGCCTGGAGGGCGGCTGGTTCGAGGCGGGGCCGGTCGGGGGCCGCTTCCGGGTGCGGGCCGCGCTGCCCGCCGCCGTGGCGGTGCGCCCGTGATCCGGGTGCTGCTCGCCGACGACGACGCCCTGGTGCGGGGCGGGCTGCGCGCGCTGCTGGCCGCCGAGCCCGGCATCGAGGTCGTCGGCGAGGCCGCCGACGGGCGCGAGGCGGTCGCGGCGGCCCGCGCGTCGCGGCCGGACGTGGTGGTGATGGACGTACGCATGCCGGTGCACGACGGCACCTCGGCCGGTCGCGAGATCGTGTCCTGGCCGCCGCCGCGGCCCCGGGTGCTGATGCTGACCACGTTCGACCACGACGAGGTCGTCGACGCCGCGATCGCCGCCGGGGTGGACGGCTTCCTGCTGAAACGTGCCACCCCGGAGGAGTTGGTCGCCGGTGTCCGCACCGTCGCGGCCGGCCACGCGCTGCTGGCTCCGGCGGTGACCCGGCGGCTGCTGCGCGAGGCGGCCACGCGGCTGGCCCGCACCGACGGCACGGCGGCGACCGCAGCCCGGCTCACCGAGCGCGAGGCGCAGGTGCTGCACGCCCTGGCCGCGGGCAAGTCCAACGCGGAGATCGCCGAGGCGATGTACATCTCGCTGGAGACGGTGAAGTCCCACATCAAGAGCGTGCTCGGCAAGCTCGGCGTACGCGACCGCACCCAGGCCGTGGTCTGGGCCTACCGCAGCGGCTTCACCGCCCGGTGAACGCGGACGCGGTCAGCCGTTCCGCAGCATCGCGTCGGCGACCCCGGGTGCGAGCCGCCGGATGACCCGGAACGGCCGGGCCCTGCCCACCGCGATCACCGGCACGCGCCGCGCGATCCCGGCGACGATCTGCCGGGCGGCGTCTTCGGGGCTCATCGCGCCGTCGTTGCGGCCCGCCGTCATCGGCGTGGCGACCAGCGGCATCAGCGCCTCCTGTACGCAGACTCCGGCCGCCTCGTCCTCCCACTGGTAGCGCAGCGCCCGCAGGAACACCGCCAGCCCGGCCTTGCCGGCGCAGTACACGGGCGCGCCCTTCTTCGGCGAGTAGGCCAGGGCGGAGGTGAGCGCCGTGAACACCCCGCGCGACCGGCGCAGGTGCGGACCGGCCGCACCGGCCAGCGCGATCGGCCCGGCGAGGTTGGTGTGCAGCTCGGCCAGCACCGAGGCGCTGTCCGCGGTGGACCAGCCGCCGGTGAACGACTGGTGGTGCTGCACGGCGGCGTTGGCGACCACGACGTCGAGCCCCCCGAGCGCCTCGGCAGCCCGCGCCACCAGCTCGGCGTTGCCCGCCGGGCCGGACAGGTCGGCGACCCAGCCGGTCACCCCGGCACGGCCGGTCGTCTCCGCGAGACGGCCCTCGTCGCGCCCGCACGTCGCGACCAGTGCGCCCCGCCCGGCCAGCTGCCGGACCAGGGCGGCGCCGATGCCGCTGGTGCCGCCGGTGACCAGTACGCGTGTTCCGTGAAAGTCCATGCGGCAAGACTGTCCGGGAAGGGCGCCGGTCGGCTTGTACGATTCCGCCATGCGGCTGCGGGTTCCGGGGCACGAGCGCACCGTGCACCCGCACCTGGTCCGCGCCGCGTTGCTCGGCGTACGCCGGCACGGCCCTGGCGCGACCGCCGAGGAGGTCGCCCGGCTTCAATCCGCCGGGGCGCCGGTGCCGGAACGCCTGCACCACCGGGTGCTCGCCGAGCTGGCCGGACATGGCTGGCCCGCGTTGACGGGCGCCGCCGAGCACCTGCTCGACCGCCCTCGCGAGGGCGACGTCGCCGAGATGATCGACCGTGGCGCGCTGCCCGAACTGCTGGCGCTGCTGCCCTCGATTCAGCTGCGCTACCACGTGGGCCACACGACCGAGCTGCGCCTGGACGGCGACCTGCTGACCGTCACGCACCGCGCCCTGCTCGGACACCCGCCGAACCCCGCGGAGAGCCTGTTCACGGCCGCCGTCCACCAGGTGCTCGTCGGCGCCTGCACCGGCCGCCGCCCGAAGGTCACGCTCCTGCTGTCCGGCGGCGTCCGGCTGCCCGCCGGGAAGCTCCTGCGGACCGTCGGCACTCGGTCGGCAGCCGCCACGCCGACCGCAGGTGGTGGGCCGCCCGCCGACGAGCAGCCGCGGACCGGACCTTCCAGGGCGCCGACAGGCGTCGCGCTCGCGGCCGGGTCAAGGCTCGCCGGTTGGGAGCTCGACCTCGGCGGACCGCCGGCTCCACATTCGCCGGCCGCGGTCGTTCGCGACATGATCGCCGCCGATCCCGCCCGATCCTGGCGGCTCGACGCGGTCGCGGCCCGCCTCGCGACCTCGGCCCGCAGCCTGCAGCGCGCGCTGGCCGCCGAGCGCACGGGCCTGCGCGAGCTGGTGATCCAGACGCGGGTCGGCATCGCGCGCGGCCTGGTCCAGCGCACCGACCTCGGGCTGGCGGAGATCGCCGCGGCGTGCGGGTTCACCGACCACGCCCACCTGACGCGCTGCTTCACGGCCCGGCACGGGATCGGCCCCGCCGCCCTGCGCCGCACCGGGCAGGATGAAAGGAAGGTGCCCTTCCTTTCTTGAGGTCGGTCCTGAAAGGATTCGGACGGTGACGACATCTCTGCTCGCGGTCAGTGACCTACATGTGTCCTACGCGGAGAACAAGCGGGTCGTGGACGGGCTGCGGCCGGAGTCGGACGGGGACTGGCTGATCGTCGCCGGGGACGTGGGCGACCAGTTCGCCGACGTCGAGGAGACGCTGCGGCTGCTGCGCTCCCGCTTCGCGAACGTGATCTGGGTGCCGGGCAACCACGAGCTGTGGACGCCGCCGTCGGACCCGGTGCAGCTGCGCGGGGTGGCGCGTTATGCCGAGCTGGTGCGGATGTGCCGGGACATCGGCGTGGTCACCCCGGAGGACGAGTATCCGGTCTGGCCCGGCGAGGGCGGGCCCGCCGTGATCGCGCCGCTGTTCCAGCTGTACGACTACTCGTTCCGCGCGCCCGGCACCAGCACCAAGGAGGAGTCGCTGGCCAAGGCGTACGCGGCGGGAGTGGTCTGCCGGGACGAGATGCTGCTGCACCCCGACCCGTTTCCGGACCGCGAGTCGTGGTGCTGGGCCCGGCTGGCCGAGACCGAGCAGCGCCTCGGCGCCCTCGACCCCGCCCTGCCGACGGTGCTGGTCAGCCACTGGCCGCTGGTCCGCCAGCCCACCGAGATCATGTGGTACCCGGAGTTCGCGCAGTGGTGCGGCACCGAGCGCACCGCCGGCTGGCACGTCCGGTTCAACGCCGCCGTCGCCGTCTACGGCCACCTGCACATCCCGCGCACCACGCACTACGACGGGGTGCGCTTCGAGGAGGTGTCGCTGGGCTACCCGCGCGAGTGGGGACGGCGCGGCACCGACCCGAAGCCGATCCGGCGGGTGTTCCCCGCCGCATCGGTGCCCAGCGGCTTCGACTGACCCGTCAGCGGGCCGCCTTGGCCGCCGTACGCAGGGCCTCCAGCAGCACCTCGACGTCGTCGGCGGTCGTGTAGTGGTAGATGCCGGCCCGCACCGCGCCGCCGGAGTCGCGCAGGCCCGTCGTGTGGAAGTACTCCCACGCGTAGTAGTCCCCGGCGAACGCGCAGATGCCCTGGTCGCCGAGCATCGCCGAGGTCGCCGCCGGGTGCTGCGCGCCGAGCCGGAAGGAGACGGTCGGGCAGCGGTCGGCCGGCGCCGGGCACAGGGTCACCCCGTCGATGCCGGCCAGGCCGTCGACGAGCCCGGTGAACAGGCCGGCCTCGTAGTCGCGTACCGCGGCCAGCGAGGTGAGCAGCCGCTCGCGCCGGGAGCCGGTCGCGGCCGGGTCCAGCGTGGCCAGATGCTCGACCGCGGCGGTGACCCCGGCGAGCGAGGCGAAGCCGGGCGTGCCCAGCTCGAAGCGCTCGGGCACGGCATCGCTGGACGGGCGGAGTTTGAGCGGGTGCAGCGTCTCCAGCAGCGCCGGGTCGGCGGCGCAGGCGGCCAGGTGCGGCCCGGACCACTTGTATGCGCTGGTCACGTAGAAGTCCGCGCCCAGCGCGGCGACGTCGGTCGGCTGGTGCGGGGTGGCGTGCACGCCGTCGACGTACACCAGTGCCCCCGCCGCGTGCGCCAGCGCGGCGATCGCGGGCACGTCGGGCCGGGTGCCGATGGCGTTGCTGGCCGCGGTCACCGCGACCACCCGGGTGCGCTCGCCGATCAGCGCCCGGTACTGCTCCGTCGGCAGCTCGCCGGTGGCCGGGTCGAACTCGGCCCAGCGCACGGTCGCGCCGCGCTCGGCGGCCAGCTGCACCCACGGCCGCACGTTGGAGTCGTGGTCGAGCCGGGACACGACCACCTCGTCGCCGGGCTGCCAGCTCGCCGCGACGGTCCGCGCGATCAGGTAGGTCAGCGAGGTGGCGCTGGAGCCGAAGACCACACCGGCCGGGTCGGCGCCGAGCAGGTCGGCCACGGCCCGCCGGGCCTCGACGACGATCTCCAGCGCGCGGCGGCCGGGCGCGAACGCGTCGCTGCGGTTGGCGACCGCCCCGGTGTATACGGCGTGCACCGCCCGCGCCACGGGTTCGGCGACCAGCGAGCCCGCTGCCGCGTCGAAGTGCCGGAATCCCTCGCCCAGGGCCGGGTAGGCCGCGCGGGCTCTCGCGATGTCGAACGCCATGGCGGCGACTCTAACGCGGCTCAGGCGACGGCCGCCCGCCGCCGCAGCGCCTGCCAGCCGAGCTGTACGCCGAGCGTCGCCGCCAGCGCGACGCCGAACGCGAGCGCCGTGCCGCCCGGCTCGGCGAGCACCGCGACGAGGAAGCAGAACACGGCGAAGCCGGCCAGCCCGTGCAGGACCCCGCGCAGGGTCTGCACGGCCTGGCCGGAGCCGTGCTGCGCGAGCACGAACGCGGCGACCACGCTGGTCGCGATGGGGAACGGCGCCAGCACGCCGGTCAGCCCCGGCCCGAGCGCGCCGGACAGGGTGGTGACCAGCACCACCAGGGCCGCCGTGGCCATCGCCCGGCCGGGCAGGTCCCACCACGGCCAGCCGGGCGCGCCGCTCCGTCCCGCCTCGGGCGCGGCCGGGGGCAGGACCCGCAGCGCGGCCGCGATCGCGATGAGCACCACCGCGAGGCCGAGCGCGGGAGCGAGGTGCAGCCGGGCCAGCGCGACGTCCGCGGCCAGGCAGGCGGCCCAGGCCGCGGCCAGCGAGCCGGCCCAGCCGGTGGTCCGCGAGCACCGGGCGAACACCACCGCGAACAGAGCGAGCGTGACCAGGCCGAGCAGGGCCGAGGCGGCGGCACGGGCGCCGAACGCGGTGCCGTGCTGCAGGCACGTGATCAGCAGGATCGGCCCGGCGACGATCGGCAGCGCGACCAAGGTGCCGGTGACCTGGGCACCCCAGCGCCGTCCCGCCAGCGAGGAGGCCACGACCAGACCGGGTGCCAGGAGCACCTTCAACAGCAAGATCACGACGTCACCCTAGGGCCGCGGGAAGGCCAGGGGGAGCCGGGTGCTGATCACTGAGAGTCGCGGAGCGACCGCGTATTGCTCGTTTCCGCTGTTCAGCTCGGTCGGATGCGGCTCCTTTCGTTGGCGATCGGGTTCGCGGCTGGCAACCTTGCCGCGTGCATGTGGATCAGCTCACCGACTTCGCCTGGACCTTCGACGTCGTGCATCCCGACCCCGAGCGGCGCCGGGCGGCGATCGAACGGGAGCGCGGCTACCAGAAGGAGTGGGCTCGCCACCACGCCTGGATCGTGCGCCAGCGCACCGCTGAGGGAGGTGGTGGCTGCCCGATGGGCCTGCTCGCCGAGTACGACCAGGTCCACGCCGCGATGCGCGACGCGTACGACCGCATGTTCGCCGCCCCGATCTGGCACTACCTCTCCAGTGCCACCACGCCGGAGGAGCTGGCCCCGTTCACCCGTCACGCGGTGCTCTACCTGCGCTGGGAGACCGAGTATCCGGACGAGTGGGCGGCGCTGGGCAAGAGCTGGGCGGCCAAGCGCCACGTGCTGCGTACCCTCGCCGCGCTGGGGCCCACGCCGGAGACCCACGGCGACCTGCTCGGGCTGGTCGACGCCGCAATACGCCGGGAGCACCGCTGCGAGGACCTCGGCTACGTCAAGGTGGCCCGCGCCCTCCACGGGCCGTCGGTCCGCATGATCGTCGACTGGGCCGAGGAGGACCTCGACGGCCTGGTCCGGCTGCGCGCCGGCTATCTGCGCTGGGCCCTGGACCACCCGGCCGCGCCGGTCACCCCCGCCTCCTGGCGCGCCTGGCTACGCGGCTGACAGCCCGGCGGCGCCGAAGCACGCGGGCCCGGAAATCGCGCCGCGCCCATACCGCCGCCGTGGCTAGACTGCGCGCCGAGCGGGGTCGTAGCGCAGAAGTCGTCGCGCCCGACTGCTAATCGGGAGGACGCCGGTGCGAATCCGGCCGGCCCCGCTCCCACGGCGACGACAGGGGAGCGGGTATGGCCGACCGGCGGCGGGAACACCTCATCCGGCTGCCGCTGCGCCACCCGGCCCCGGATGTCGTGGCCGAGTGCACCCGCCTGCGCGAGGCGGGGGACTGGGCGGGCGCCTGCCGCGCCGCCGGGCTGACGCCGTCGCTCGACCTCACCGAGGTGCGCGCCGAGTACGGCCCGGCCGCCGGGCAGATCGCCGCCGACCTGCGCCGCCTCGCCCCCGACCTGCTTCGCGTCTACCTGCCGCCCGACTACCTGCACCGCTACCACTGGACACGCGTCCTGGTGCTGACCCGGCAGGTCCACGTGCACCGTCCCCGGGGCGCCGACTTCCGGCGGGAGCCGGATCGCCTGATCGAGCTGCTCGACGGGCCCGTGCTCGTGCTCACCGGACCGGCCTCGCCGGACGAGCAGCGCGGGCTGCACCTCGGCGTCACCGACGCGTCCCGGCTGCCGCACTACTGGACGCCGGTGCCGGTGTGGTGCTGGGACGCCGAGGCGGTCGCCGAGCGGCGGGCCGCGTACGAATCCCGCGCGCTGGAGACGCTGGGCGACGTGGGGTGTCTGGAGGACGGCCCGGTGAGCGCCCACGACCTGCACCCGCTGGTGTTCGGCGCGGTGCGGCCCGGCCAGGAACAGCGGCCCGCTCCGGTGAGCCTCGACCTGCCCGAGGTCATGGTGCGCTGCACCGGCCGCTGGCACCGGATGCGGGTGGGCGACGGGCGGCTCGCGGCCCTGGACCACACCCCGCAGCAGATCCGGCGGGAGCTGACCCTCGGCGCGCTGGGCGGCCCGGTGCAGGGCTGCGCGGCCGTGCTGCGCGCCTGGCAGACCGGCCACGGGCGGCTGCCGAAGCGGCTGCGCTGGCAGCGCACGGACCTCTACCGTGCCGCGCGGCACGGGCGCACCGACGTGGTCACCGCGCTGCTCGACGCCGGCTTCGACCCGGCCGTCGCCGAGGGCAGCGGCGGGACCCTGCTGCACGTGCTGTCCCACCTGGACCACGAGCCGCTGCTGCCCCGGCTGCTCGCGGCCGGGCTGCCGGTGAACGGCGCGGACAAGGAGGGCTGCACACCGCTGCACCGGGCCGAGGAGGCCGATGCGCGCCACCTCGTGGCGGCGCTGCTCGCGGCGGGCGCCGACCCCGACCTGCTCGACCGGTTCGGACGCCTGCCCGCGAAGTTGCGGCCCGCGCCGCGCTACGACGCGGTGGCGAAGATCCGCAGCCCCCTGGGCTGACTGGACCGCCCCACGCGTCGCTGCGGACGGCGGGCGGCTGAGGATGATCGCGAGTTCGTGTCAGAACCTCTGGTCCAGCCGCAGATCATGGCACGCGACCGCGATCATCCCAGCCACCCGCGACACCCAGCCACCTCGAAACGTTTCGAAACTGGACGGTTATAGGCCGGACATCTTGCCGAAAGGGTTTTCGTAGGACATCGTCAGAGCGCTCGGACACTTCGCTCTCACCGCCCCGTCCCCGAGAAAGGCGAAGAGATGTCCGCACTGTCCCGCCGTACCGTGCTGCGCGCCGGCGCGGTCGGCGCCGCAGCCGCAGCGGTCGCCGGTAGCCTGCCCGCGTCACCCGCCCACGCCGCCCGCACCGACATCGGCACGTCCGTCCACCCGTTCCCGCTAGGCGCGGTCACGCTGCTGAGCGGCCCGTTCCTCAGCAACACCGGCCGCACCCACAGCTACCTGAACTTCCTCGACGCCGACCGGCTGCTGCACACGTTCCGCCTCAACTACGGCCTGAGCTCCTCGGCCACCGCGTGCGGCGGCTGGGAGTCGCCGACCACCGAGCTGCGCGGGCACTCGATGGGCCACGTGCTGACCGGCCTGGCGCAGGCGTACGCCAGCACCGGCACCACCAGCTTCAAGACCAAGGGCGACTACCTGGTCGCGCAGCTCGCGATCTGCCAGGCGCGCGCAGTCACGGCCGGCTACAACACCGGCTACCTCTCGGCGTACCCGGAGAGCTTCATCGACCGGGTCGAGGCCCGCCAGCAGGTCTGGGCGCCCTACTACACGCTCCACAAGATCATGGCGGGCCTGCTGGACATGCACCTGCTGGCCGGCAACGCGCAGGCGCTGACCGTGCTCACCGCGATGGCGTCCTGGGTGAAGTTCCGCAACGACCGGCTCACCCTCACCCAGCGGCAGAACATGCTCGACACCGAGTTCGGCGGCATGAACGAGGTGCTGACCAACCTCTACCAGCTCACCGAGAACAGCGCGCACCTGACCGCGGCGCAGCACTTCGACCACGCCGAGGTGTTCGACCCGCTCGCGTCGAACACGGACGCGCTGAACAACTACCACGCCAACACGCAGATCCCGAAGGTTATCGGCGCGATCCGGGAGTACCACGCGACCGGCACCACCCGGTACCGCGACATCGCGGTCAACTTCTGGGACATCGTGGTCGGCCGGCACACGTACGCCATCGGCGGCAACTCCAACGGCGAGTACTTCAAGGCCCCCAACCGGATCGCCGGTGAGCTGTCCGACAGCACGTGCGAGTGCTGCAACACGTACAACATGCTCAAGCTGTCCCGGCAGCTGTTCTTCACCAACCCGGCCCGCGCCGACTACATGGACTACTACGAGAAGGCGCTTTACAACCACCTGCTCGGCGCGCAGGACCCGAACTCCTCGCACGGCTTCCACAGCTACTACATCCCGCTGCGGGCCGGCGGCATCAAGACCTACAGCAACGACTACAACAACTTCACCTGCTGCCACGGCACCGGCATGGAGACCAACACCAAGTACGGCGACAGCATCTACTTCCACTCCGGTGACGACCTGTACGTGAACCTGTTCATCGCCTCGCAGCTCAACTGGGCGGCCAAGGGCGTGACCATCCGGCAGGAGACCACGTTCCCGGAGGCGCCGTCGAGCAGGCTCACGGTGACGGCCGGGTCGGGCACGTTCGCGATGCGCGTCCGGGTGCCCCCGTGGGCGACCGGCGCGAGCATCCGCGTCAACGGCACCGTGCAGGGCGGGGTGACTCCCGGCTCGTACGCCGTCATCACCCGCACCTGGGCGACCGGCGACGTGGTCGACGTGGCCCTGCCGATGGCGCTGGTGCGCGAGTCCACCCCGGACAGCGCCACCACCCAGGCCGTCAAGTACGGCCCGATCGTGCTCGCCGGGGCGTACGGCACCACGAACCTGTCCGCCCTGCCCACGCTGAACCCGTCGACCATCGCCGCGACCGCCACCCCGCTGCAGTTCACCGCCGGCGCCTCCACCGGCACGGTCACCCTGCTGCCGTTCTACAAGATGCACGGCCAGCGCTACACGGTCTACTGGAACGTCACCACGACCACGCCGCTGCCCGCGTTCGTGGCGCACTACCTGTTCAACGAGACCTCCGGCACCAGCGCCGCCGACGCCACCGGCAACGGGAAGACGGCGACCCTGGCCGGGGGCGCGACCTGGGTCGCCGGGCGCACCGGCAACGCGGTCAACCTCAGCGGCACGGCCCAGTACGTGTCGCTGCCCTCGGGCATCCTGGCCGGGGCGTCGGCGTTCAGCGTCGCCACCTGGGTGCGGCTGGACACCCGCACCAACTGGGCGCGGCTGTTCGACTTCGGCTCGAACACCACCTCGAACCTGTTCCTGGTGCCCAGCAGCAGCTCCGGCACCGCCCGCTTCGCGATCACCAACTCGGGGTCGGGCGGCGAGCAGCGCATCAACGCCCCGGCCGCGCTGCCCACGGGCGCGTGGACGCACGTCGCGGTGACCGTCGGCGGCGGTGTCGGCATCCTGTACGTCAACGGGGCCGAGGTGGCCCGCAACGCGGCGATGACGCTCACCCCGGCGTCGCTGGGCAGCACCTCGCAGAACTGGATCGGCCGCTCGCAGTACAGCGGCGACCCGTACCTCGACGGGGCGGTCGACTCGTTCCGCGTGTACAGCCGGGTGCTGACCGCGTCCGAGGTGTCCGGCTTCTACTCCTCGGGCCTGTGAGCCCGGCCCCGCCGGTCGCGCGGCCCGGGGCGGGCCCGCGACCGGCGGGGGCGGAATGTCGGGGTACGCGCGTAGCCTGGCGTCCCATGTGGAACGCTGCGCTGATCGAGGACCTCGCCTCGACCGACGAGGCCGTTCAGCGTGCGGCCGAGCAGGCGCTGGTGCGGGCCGGGGCGGCCGCCGTGCCCGCCCTGATCGACGAGCTGGGCCGCACCCCGCCGCGCGTCGACCGGATCGTGACCGGCGCCCTGCTGGCCCGCATCGGCGCGCCCGCGTTCACCCCGCTCACCGACGTCATGACCCGTCACCGGGAGCGGCAGGTGCGCCGCACCGCACGGTTCGCGCTGAACTGGATGCGCCTGGACGACCTGACCCCGTACGCCGAGGCGCTGTCCCACCCGAACCCCCGCGTCCGGATACAGGCGGCCATCGGCCTGGAGCGTGCCGGCGAACGCGCCCTGCCATCCGCCACGGCCCTGCTGGAGCTGCTCGGCGACCCCGACGCCGACGTGCGCCGCCACGCCGTCGCGGCGGTGACTTCGCTCGGCCCACAGGCGGTGCCCGCCCTGCTGCGGGTCCGTGCCGGAGGGCCCGGCCGCAGGCGCGCCGCCGCGCTGACCGCGCTGGCCGGGATCGACCCCGCCGCGATCGCCGAGCGGGACCGGGCCGCACTGGCCCGGCTCATCCGGATCAAGTCACGCACGGAGCAGCCTGAGCCGATGCGCCCCTGCGGCATGTGGCTCGCGCTGCACACCACCGACCAGGCGGCGGTGCTGGCGGCGCTCGACCTGTCCGACGCGCAGCCGGTCACCCTCCGCCTCGGCACCGCCGCCTGGTGGCACGACCAGCACGCCGACGCCGCCACCATGGACCACCGCCTGCACGGACGGGTCTTCGTCACCCCGGCCGTGGACGGGTGGACCCTGGTCTTCGGCCTGCCCACCGTGCTCGCCCACGCCACCGACCCCGGCTCGTGGTCCCGGGCGGCCCGGGACCTCTGCGCCACGCTCAGCGCCCGCTTCGGCGCGGCCCACCTCTACGGCATGGCGTGCACGGACGGCTGGACCGTGTGGTGCCTGGCCGAGCAGGGCACCGTGCTGCGCTACTTCGAGGCCGACGGGGAGCGGTACGGCCCGCGCCACCCGGCCGAGGACGGCTTCCTGCTGCCCGGCGAGCGGCCCGACCTGCCCGCCGACGCGTACGTCGGGGTCGACCCCGCCGACCCCGACGCCTGGGCAGCTCGCCGTGCCGATCTGGCCGAACGTCACGCGATCCCGGAGACCTGCCACGCGACCGACATCGCGGCCGCGACCTCGGCCGACCCGAGCGCGTTCGGCCCGCACACCCGCATGACCGGACAGGCGGTGCTCGCGCTGACCCCGTGCGGACGCGAACACGGCACCACGCCCGGCGCGCTGGAGATCTGACCGGGTGGACCGGACCGGGTAACGTCGGCCGGTGACCACGACCGACGAAGTCCTGACCCAGCTCGACGCCGCGGCCCGTGCGTTCCACTTCGCCGATCCGGACCACGGCTACCTGCACGCGATCGACGCCCGGCTGCACGCGTACCGCGACGAGCAGCGCTGGGCCATGGTCATCGAGATGGTCGGCTACCACTCGCGCGCGGGCAACGTCATCGACGTGCTGCACTGCTTCGGCAACTGCCTCACCGGCGGCGCCCCCGGCTACGGCCCCGGCGACTTCCTGGAGCGGATCGAGAACATGCACGCGCTGGAGCACGTCGGGCAGCCCGGCGGCCACGGCGGCATGGTGCCGGTCGTGGTACGCGGGGAGACCCTCATGGCTCGGGCCGAGGCCGGGGAGCAGCTGTGGGACGTGCTGCGCCGGCTCGTGCCCGAGTACCGTGACCTGCTGCTCGCCGACGAGCAGGAGCTGCGGCACCGGCTGCCCGAGGACCTGCCCCGCATCCTGGTGCTGCAGGAGTGGTGGCACCGCGACCCGGCCCGCCACGACCAGCTGCCCAGCCAGACCGAGACGTTCCAGCAGCTCGCCCAGGTGCTCGCCACCGGTGACGTGGCGGCGTACCGGCCCACGCAGCGCCCGAACACGCACTGGTCGTTCTGGCCGGAGTCCGGGACGCTCTGACACCCGGCCGCGACGGCCGCGCGGCCGTCCCGGTTCATGGGCGTCCGTCCGGTCCCGATCATGGTGTCGGCGCGGTCGGGTAACGTCGATGCCGTGGCGATCATCCTCGTGCCGTACCACCTCGACGAACGACTGCCCGATCGGGACCTGCCGCTGCCGCCGCACCTCGACGTCACCGCGGTGACCGAGGACCTGTCCGGCGGGGACGTCTGGGGGCGGCTCGGCGGGCTCTACACCTCGGTGTCGCGTGAGGTCGCTCGTGCGGCGCGGACCGGCTCGGTGCCGGTCGTCGTGTCCGGCGACTGCACGGTGTCCCTGGCCACCATGGCCGGGTTGCAGCAGGCCGGGATCGATCCGGGCATCGTCTGGTTCGACGCGCACGGCGACGTGCAGACCCTGGAGACCACGGCGTCCGGGTACGTCGGCGGCATGCCGCTGCGGATCATCGTCGGCTACCGGCCGGAGCTGATCTCGCAGCGGATCGGCCTGCGCCCGATCGCCGAGGACCGGGCGGTGCTCGTCGACGCCCGCGACCTGGACCCGCCGGAGGCCGAATACCTGGCCGGGTCTGCCATACGCCGCAGCGGCGTCGCGGACCTGACCGGCGACACTCTGCCGCCGGGTCCGCTGGTGCTGCACCTGGACCTCGATGTGATCGACTCCGGCGAGCTGCCCGGCCTGCGGTTTCCCGTGCCGGGCGGTCCCACCGCGGACGAGGTCCTGGCCGCGGCCCGGCGGGTGCTCGACACGGGCCGCGTCGCCGCGATCGACGTCGCGTGTACCTGGCACCCGGGCGGCGCGGACCCCACCGGCCTACGCGCCCGCCTGCTCGCCGAACTCGCCGCCTCCCACTGACCATCCCCGGTCCACCGCATGTTTGGAAGGGCACCTTCTTAACGGACGTCCGTTAAGAAGGTGCCCTTCCTTTCGCGACAGCCTCGCCGTCCGGTGGATGATCGCGAGTTCGTGTCACAAGCTCGGGTAATACCGCAGGTTATGACACGAACTCGCGATCATCGCCTTGGGGTGAGCGCTGACCGGACCGGGCCAGGCTGGCGTGGCGGCCGGCCGCCGCGCGGGACGGGGGAGGCGGGCAGGTCGGCGCGGTCGGCTTCGGGCAGCCAGTCGTGTGCGGGGTCGAACCGGACCGAACCCGGCCCCGGCAGCAGCTTCAGCAGGCGGGGCAGCAGCGGGTGCGGGTTGTCCGCCCGCCACACCACCGACCAGGGCAGGTACGGCGTCGGGCGCAGCGGCACCCGCACCACGTCGGCGGGCAGCTGCCACCACGCGCCCAGCGGCGTCACCCGCTCCGGCCGCCGCCGCAGCTCGGCCAGCGTGTGCTCCACGCCCAGGTTGCTCGCCGTGCCGGTCAGCGGCACGCCCAGCGCCGCCGCGTACGCGCGCAGGAGGCTGGTCAGCTCCGGCGGCCGGTCCTCGAACGGGATCCACAGGCCGTGCTCGGCCAGCTCCGCCGCGCCCACCGACGCGGCTCCGGCCAGCGGGTGCCCCGCGAGCACGCCCACGGCGATCGGCTCCAGGCACACCAGCCGCCGGTGGACCCCCTCCGGCCAGGGTATGTCCAGGTCGTGCGGGCGGCCCCACGCCACGTCGAGATCGCCGCGCGCCACCGCCTCCAGCGCCGAGCCGAGGCCGCGCCGCATGCTCAGCTCCAGCAGCAGGTCCGGATACGCCGACACCAGCTCGCCGAGCAGCGACAGCGGCCGGTGCACCGGCCCCCACACGTCCACCTTGAGCGGCAGCACCGTCGGCCGGGCCGCCTGTGCCGCCCGCGCGGCCAGGACGAGCAGCTCGCGGGCGTACGGCAGGAACCGGCCGCCCGCCTCGGTCAGCTCGACCCGCTGCCCGCCGCGCTCGAACAGGCGCTCGCCCAGGGCCTGCTCCAGCCGGCCGACGCGTTTGGACAGGGCCTGCTGAGTCAGGTACAGCCCCGCCGCGGCCCGCCCGAAGTGCAGTTCCTCGGCGGCGCGCACGAACGCGCGCACCTGCGCGAGATCCAGGTCCATCCGGCCAGCCTGGCCTGACAACCGAAGGTTGTCCACCCCGTTCGCATGGTTGTTCGACGCGGAACATCCGGGCCGGTTGACTGGATCGCATGACGCTGACCGGAACCGCGGCCGGAGTGCCGTACGTCGCCCTGCCGCCCGAGACCCCTGCCGCCGACAGCCCGCTGCTGGTCGCCTGGCACCTGCTCGACCCGCCGCGCAGCGAGCAGGCCATGGCCGCCGCGCTGCCCTTGCACGGCCTGAACGCCTGGCGGGTGTACCTCGGCCTGCCGATGACCGGCGCGCGCTCGCTGCCCGGCGGTCCTGAGGAGCTGATGAAGCTCGTCATGGACGACGCGGTGCTCAACCTGTTCGAGCCGCTGACCCGCCAGGCCGCCGATGAGTTCCCGGCCGCGCTCGCCGACCTGCGCATCCAGCTCGGCACCCACGGGCCGGTGAGCCTGCTCGGCGGGTCCATCGGGTCGATGACCGCGCTGCGGGTGCTCACCGACAGCGGCCTGGACATCGACCGGGTCGCGCTGGTCAGCCCGGCCGTGCAGCTTCTCGAGTTGGTGGAGGCGAACTCGCGCCGCTTCGGGATGCCGTACACCTGGAGCGACGCGAGCCGCGCCGCCGCCGAGCGGCTCGACTTCGTGGCCCGCGCCGGGGAGATCGACCGGCCGCTGCTGATGGTGGTGGGGGAGGAGGACGAGAAGGACGCCTTCCGCGAACCCGCCGAGCGACTCTGGGCCGCCCTGCCGGGCACCGCCTCCCTGGTCACCGTCCCCGGCCTCGGCCACGCCCTCGCCGAGGAGCCCGGCCTGGAGGCGGCCCCCCAGACCGCCCACGCCGCCCAGGTGGACGCCATCCTCACCGACTGGCTGTCCCGCTAGCCGACCCGCTGATCGGAGCCCTCGCCGTGCGGTCCGAGCAGGGCGGGGGCTCCGATCACGGATGCTTGGGGCGCGGCTGCGCGGTGTGGTCGATGGCGCGGGTCAGGGCCGCGGTCGGCGCCCGGCGGCGAGGTCGTCGAGCGCCTTGCGCAGGCGGGCCGCGCGGGCCTCGGGCGTGGTGGCCTTCAGCAGCGGCAGCATGACGAGATACTGCTCGGTCTTGCCCAGCCGCTCGAAGAACTCCCGCGCGGTCTGCTCGGCGGCCAGCGCCGCGGCCAGGTCGGGCGGGACCGTCGCGTCACGCTGCGCGGCGTAGGCGGCGTCCCAGCGGCCGTCGGCCTTGGCCGCCTCGACCTCGGCCAGGCCCGGCGCGCGTGCCCGGCCCGCGGCCATCAGCGCCTCCATCCGCTCCACGTTGACCTTCGACCACGGGCTGCCCGGCCTGCGCCGAGAGTATCGCTGCAGGAAATGGTCGGCGTCGTAGGACTTGCGGACGCTGTCGATCCAGCCGTAGCAGAGCCCGACCTCGGCCGCCTCGATCACGGTGATCGTCGGCCGCTTCGCGTTCTTCTTGCGCACCTTCAGCCACGCGCCGTCCGGGCTGCCGTGATGCTCGGCGAGCCAGGCCTCCCACTGCTCGGCGCTCTCGAACTCCAAGATCTCCACAGCGCGACCCTATGCGCGCGGCCCGACATTCGTGCGACCATGAGCGCCGGATCGCGGCGACGAGGTGGAGTGGTTATGCGCTGGGTATGGCTGGCCGTCGGGGTGCTGCTGGTCCTGTCCGGGATCGTCTGGACGCTGCAGGGCCTGAACCTGCTCGGCCAGTCCGGCGGCATGAACGGGCAGCCGATCTGGGCGGTGATCGGCCCGGTGACCGCGCTCGGCGGCCTCGCTCTGATCTGGTACGGCCTGCGCCGCCGCCCGCCCGCGCCGTAGCCCTACAGCCAGATGTGCTCCTCGGCGATGGCGCCGTCGCGCCACTTCGCCACGGTGACCATGCGCCGGCCGTCCTCGAACTCGCCGACCACGCATGTCCAGTCACCGGACCCGAACGCGATCGGGTGCGACGTGACCTGGGGCGGGGTGCCGCCCGCAGACTCGACCAGGGCCTTCATGGCGTCGATGTGCTCCTCGATGCCGTGTGTGCGCGGCTGCCCGTGCAGCTCGACGACCACGTCGGCGGTATGACAGCGGGCGAACGAGCCGTGCCAGTCCGCGCCGTTCCAGGCCCGGAAGTCGAGCTCGTCCATCGTCTCCAGGTGGCGAGCCACCGCGTCGTCCGCCATGGTCGGGACTCCTCCTCCGGCAGGGATCAGCACCTGCCGGACGATCTCAGGCTACCCAGCCGCATCCGTGCCGGTCGGCGAAATCACCGCACACCCTCGATCATCCGACTTGCCTGGCAACCGGGCGTATCAAGGGCACGCATTCGCCCACTTGCCAGGCAAGTCGGATGATCGAGCATGCCGGGTGGTCACGCAGCGGCCGGCAGGGCGCCCTCGACCCAGCGCAGCAGGGCGTCCGGCGGGACGGCGCCGAGCTGGCGCGCGACCACCTCGCCGTCCTGCAGGATCAACAGCAGCGGGATGGACTGGGCCTGGTAGCGGGCGGCCGTGTTCGGTGAGTGGTCCACGTTGACCTTCACGACCTTGAGCCGTCCGGCGAACTGCTGCGCCGCGCGCTCCACGCCGGGCGCGACCATGCGGCACGGCCCGCACCACGGCGCCCAGAGGTCCAGCAGCACCGGCAGCGACGACTGCACGGCCACGGCGTCGAAGTCGGCGTCGGTGGCCTCGGTCAGCCACGGCAGCATGCCGCGGCAGCTTCCGCAGCGGGCCACTCCGCGGGCGGCGGCCAGGATCCGGTTGCGCTTGCCGCAGTGCGGGCAGCCGACCAGGTCCGCCCTTCCCGCCTGCGACGCCTGTGATGCCTGTGTCATGTCAAACTCCCGTTGCCACGCCCGCTTCGGCCCTCGGCTGCGCCGCCTCGGATGCCGCGTCGAAGGTAACGTCCAATTCGCCGTCGCGCACGCCCACGTGGATCACCGCGTCCTCGCGCAGGTCACCGGCGATGATGGCGCGCCCGATGCGGGTCTCGACCTCGTGCGCGATGTAGCGGCGCAGCGGCCGGGCGCCGTACACCGGGTCGAAGCCGTGCTCGGCGATGAGCTTGCGGGCGTCCTCGGTGAGGTCGAGGCTGATCCGGCGCTCGCCCAGGCGCCGGCGAAGGTCGGCGAACTGCAGGTCGACGATCTTCTCGATCTGCGGCAGGGTCAGCCGGTGGAACAGCACGATGTCGTCGACGCGGTTGAGGAACTCGGGCCGGAAGTGCGCCCGCAGCTCGGCCGTCACCCTGGCCCGCGCCTGCTCCGAGATGTCGGCATCGGACCCTTCCAGCAGGTGTTCGGCGCCGATGTTGGAGGTCATGATGATGACGGTGTTGCGGAAGTCGACGGTGCGGCCCTGCGAGTCGGTGATGCGGCCGTCGTCGAGCACCTGCAGCAGCGTGTTGAACACGTCGGTGTGCGCCTTCTCGATCTCGTCGAACAGCACGACGGAGTACGGCTTGCGCCGCACCGCCTCGGTCAGCTGGCCGCCCTCCTCGTAGCCGACGTAGCCGGGCGGGGCGCCGACCAGGCGGCTGACCGTGTGCCGCTCCTGGTACTCGCTCATGTCGAGGCGGACGATGTTGTCCTCGGAGTCGAACAGCGCCGCCGCGAGCGCCTTGGCCAGCTCGGTCTTGCCGACACCGGTCGGGCCCAGGAAGATGAACGACCCGATCGGCCGGCGCGGGTCCTTGATGCCCGAGCGGGCCCGGATGATCGCGTCGGCGACGACCTGGACGGCCTCGTCCTGGCCGATGACGCGCTCGTGCAGGATCTCGTCGAGGCGCAGCAGCTTCTGCCGTTCGCCCTCCTGCAGGCGGGAGACCGGGATGCCGGTCCACGCCGACACGATCTCGGCGATCTCGTCCTCGGTGACGACCTCGCGCAGCAGGCCCCGGCCCTCCTGGCGGGAGGCCAGCTTGTCCTCCTCCGCGGCCAGCCGCCGCTCCAGGTCGGCGATGCGGCCGTAGCGCAGCTCCGCGGCCCGGTTGAGGTCGTACGCGCGCTCGGCCTCCTCGGCCTCGCGGCGCACCCGCTCCAGCTCCCCGCGCAGGTCCTGCACGCGCCGGATGGCCTGGCGCTCGCTCTCCCACTGGGCCCGTTTGGCGTCGGACTCGGCCTTCAGGTCTGCCAGCTCCCGGCGCAGCTGGTCCAGCCGGGCCAGGCTCGCCGGGTCGGTCTCCTTCGCCAGCGCCGCCTCCTCGATCTCCAGCCGCATCACCCGGCGGGTGACCTCGTCCAGCTCGGCGGGCATCGAGTCGATCTCGGTACGCAGCCGCGCGCAGGCCTCGTCCACCAGGTCGATCGCCTTGTCGGGCAGGAACCGGTCGGTGATGTAGCGGTGGGACAGGGTCGCCGCGGCGACCAGCGCCGAATCCTGGATCTTCACGCCGTGGAAGACCTCCAGGCGCTCGCGCAGGCCGCGCAGGATCGAGATGGTGTCCTCGACCGTCGGCTCGTCGACCAGCACCTGCTGGAAGCGGCGGGCCAGCGCGGCGTCCTTCTCGATGTGCTTGCGGTACTCGTCGACCGTGGTCGCACCGATCATGTGCAGCTCGCCGCGGGCCAGCATCGGCTTGAGCATGTTGCCCGCGTCCATCGCGCCCTCGCTGCCGCCGCCCGCGCCGACGACGGTGTGCAGCTCGTCGACGAACAGCAGGATGCGGCCCTCGGCGGCGCGGACCTCGTTCAGCACGGCCTTGAGCCGCTCCTCGAACTCGCCGCGGTACTTCGCGCCCGCGATCAGCGAGCCCATGTCCAGGGCGAACACGGTCTTGTCGCGCAGGCCCTCGGGCACGTCGCCGCGTACGATGCGCTGCGCCAGGCCCTCCACGATGGCGGTCTTGCCCACGCCCGGGTCGCCGATCAGCACCGGGTTGTTCTTGGACTTGCGGGACAGGATCTGGATGACGCGCCGGATCTCGGCGTCGCGGCCGATGACCGGGTCGAGGCGGTTGGCGCGGGCGTCGGCGACCAGGTCGCGGCCGTACTTCTCCAGCGCCTCGTAAGTCACCTCGGGCATCGCGGAGGTGACCCGCTGGTTGCCCCGGATCTGGGTCAGCGCGGACAGGAACGCCTCGCGGGTGACGCCGTTCTCCTTCAGCCGCCGGCCGGCCGCGCTCGCCGAGCCCTCGTCGGCCAGCGCCAGCAGCAGGTGCTCGGTGGAGACGTACTCGTCCTTGAGCCGCCTGGCCTCCCGCTCGGCGGTGTCCAGCACCCGCGACAGCCGCTGCGTCACGAACACCTGGCCGGGCTGCGCGCCCGGCCCGCTGACCTTCGGCAGCCGCGCCAGGTCGGTCTCCACCTCGGCGCGCAGGCGGCGCGGATCGGCGCCCATCTGCTCGACCAGCCGGGGCACGATCCCGTCGGGCTGGTCCAGCAGCGCGGCCAGCAGATGCTCGCCGTCGACCTCCGTATGCCCCAGCCGCAGCGCTATCGTCTGCGCGTCATGCAGCGCTTCCTGGGACTTCTGGGTCAGCCGGTTCATGTCCACGGGCCTGGCTCCTTCGCAGTGCGGACTCGAGCTCGTCGACGCGATCCAGCAGGTCCATGACCAGCCCGATCGCCGTGTAGTTCAGGGACAGGTCGGTGTGCAGCCGCTGCACCCGGGCCACCCGGCGCACCGCGGCGGGGGAGAACCACAGTTCCCCGGCCGCGTCGCGGGAACAGTCGAGCAGGCCCAGCGCCACGTAGCGGCGCACCATGACCGGGTGCAGGTTCGCCTGGCGGGCGAAGCGGTCCAGGCTGAGCCGGGCCGGGACCGCGAGCGCGTACACGGTGGTCATCGGCTGCTCCTCGGGTCGAAGTCGGACGCCTGCGCCAGTTCCTCGTAGAGCTCGCGCTCGCGGTCGCTCAGGGTGCCCGGCACCACGATGCGGATCTCGGCGAACAGGTCGCCGGGCTCGCCGCGCCGGTGGGGCATGCCCTGCCCGCGCAGGCGCAGGCGGCGGCCGCTGGAGGTGCCCGGCGGCACGGTCACCTTCGTCTCGCCGCCGGGGGTGCGCAGCGGCACGGTCGCGCCGAGCGCCGCCTCGGCCGGGCTGACCCGCAGCGTGGCGTGGATGTCGCGGCCCTCGACCCGGTAGCGCGCGTCGGGTTGCAGGCGTACCACCAGGTAGAGGTCGCCGGGCGGGGCGTTGCCGCGCCCGCGGCCGCCCTGCCCGGCCAGCCGGATGCGCTGGCCGTCCGTGACGCCCGCCGGGATGTTCACGTCGTAGCTGCGCGGGCCCTCCGCCCCGGACAGGGTGATGCTGCGCTGCCCGCCCCGGTACGCCTCCTCGACCGTCAGCGGCAGCTCCGCCTCCTGGTCGGCGCCCGCGATCGGCCCGGCGCCCCGGCCACGGCCGGCGAACATGCCGCCGAGGAGGTCCTCCAGATCCACGTCGCCGCCGTCGTAGCTCCACGTGAACGGCTCGCCCTGCTCACCGCGCCGGAACCCGCCGCCGGGAAAACCCCCGCCGGGAAAGCCGCCACGCCCGCCGCCCCGGCCTCGGAAACCGCCCGCCCCGGCGCCGGCCATCTCCTCGTACCCCTCCGGGATCTTCCGGAAGTCCTCGCCGAAGCGGTCGTAGCGGGCGCGGGTCTTCGGGTCGTGCAGCACCTGGTACGCCTCGTTGATCTCCTTGAACCGCTCCTCGGCGTCCGGGCTCTTGTTCACGTCCGGGTGGTGCTTGCGGGCCAGCTTGCGGAACGCCTGCTGGATCTCGTCGGCGGACGCGCCCCGCCCGACCCCGAGCACCTCGTAGAAGTCACGCGCCACCGCTCACCCCTGGGTGTTGCCCGCGACCACCACCGTGGCCGGGCGCAGCTGCCGGTCGGACTCGCCGTAGCCGGGCCGGATCACCTGCAGCACGGTGCCGTCCGGCTCGCCGGTGTTCGGCACCACGCTGACCGCCTCGTGCCAGACCGGGTCGAACGGCACCCCGGCGTCCTCCCGGCGCGGGAAGCCGAGCGTGCCCAGCGTGCTCACCGCCTGATCGCGTACGGCGCGCACGCCGTCGACGACCGCGGCCGGGTCGCTGTCGGCGTGGGCCAGCGCCAGGTCCAGGTTGTCGATCACCGGCAGGAACACCGAGGCGACGCGGGCCCGTTCGGTCTCCCGCTCGAAGGCGGCCTGGCGCTCGTACCGTTTGCGCATGTTGTCCAGGTCGGCCAGCGCCCGGCGCAGCCGTGCCGCCAGCTCCGCCGTGTCCGGCCCGGCGGCGGGCGGCGCGCTCGCCGCCATCGGGGCCGCGCCCGCGGCATCGTCGGCGGGTTCCTCGGCCGTGGCCTGCCCGGCATGGCCGGACGGACCGTCCAGCTCGGCCGGGTCCATGGCGACCGGTCCGGGCGGCTCGGCGCTGTGCCGGGGCGCGTGCGGCTGCCCCTGCTCGGGCTCGGTGTCGGCCTGCGGACCCGAGCCCCCGTGCGGGTGGTGTGCCATGGCCGGCTCAGCTCGGGGAGAACTCGGCGTCGATCACGTCGTCGTCGCCCTGCCCGGTGCGTGCCCCGGCCTCCCCGCCGGGCCGGCCGCCCTGGCCGGGCTCGCCACCGCCGGGCGGCGGACCCGACGGCCGGGCCATCAGACCCTGGGCGACCTGCTGCAGGTCGCTGGTGAGCGAGCGCAGCCGGTCCATCGGCGCGTTCTCCTTCAGCGCCTGCCGCGCGTCCCCGACGAGCAGGTCCGCCCGGGCCTTCTCGTGCGCGGGCGCGGACTCGCCCAGCTCACCGAGGCGCTGCTCGACCTGGTACGTCAGCGACTCCAGCTCGTTGCGGGCGTCGATGAGCTGGCGCATCTTCGCGTCGTCCGCGCGATGCGACTCGGCGTCGGACACCATCCGCTCGACCTCGGAACGGTCCAGGTTGCCGCTGTCGGTGATGGTGATCTGCTGCTCGGCGTTGGTCTCCTTGTCCTTGGCGGACACGTTCAGGATGCCGTTGGCGTCCACGTCGAACGTCACGTCGATCTGCGGCACGCCGCGCGGCGCGGGCCGGATGTTCTCCAGCCGGAACTTGCCCAGCGTCCGGTTGTCGGACGCGAGCTCCCGTTCGCCCTGCAGCACGTGGATGTCGACGGCGGGCTGGTTGTCCTCGGCGGTGCTGAACGTCTCCGCGCGCCGCGCCGGGATGGTGGTGTTGCGCTCGATGACCTTGGTCATCCGGCCGCCCAGCGTCTCCAGGCCCAGCGACAGCGGCGTGACGTCCAGCAGCAGCACGTCCGGGCCCTCGCCGGTGAGCACGCCGGCCTGGATGGCCGCGCCCATCGCGACGACCTCGTCCGGGTTGACGCTCATGTTCGGGTCCTTGCCGCCGGTCAGCCGGCGCACCAGCGCCTGCACGGCCGGGATGCGGGTGGACCCGCCGACCAGGATCACCTCGTCGAGGTCGTTGGCGGTCACCTTCGCGTCGGCCATCGCCTGCTCGACCGGGCCGAGGCAGCGCTGCACCAGGTCCTTGGTCAGTTCCTCGAACTTCGAGCGGGTGATCGTCGCGGTGAGGTGCTTGGGCCCGGACGCGTCGGCGGTCACGAACGGCAGGCTTACCTGCGTCTGGGTGACCGAGGACAGCTCGACCTTGGCCTTCTCCGCGGCCTCGAACAGCCGCTGCAGCGCCTGCGGGTCGCTGCGCAGGTCGATGCCCTGCTCGTTCTTGAACTCCCCGGCGAGGAAGTCGACCAGGCGCCGGTCGAAGTCGTCGCCGCCCAGGTGGGAGTCACCGGCGGTGGCGCGCACCTCGACCACGCCGTCGCCGACGTCGAGGATGCTCACGTCGAAGGTGCCGCCGCCCAGGTCGAACACGAGGACCGTCTCGTGGCCCTTCTTGTCCAGGCCGTAGGCCAGGGCCGCCGCGGTCGGCTCGTTGATGATGCGCAGCACCTCCAGACCCGCGATGCGGCCCGCGTCCTTGGTGGCGGTGCGCTGCGCGTCGTTGAAGTACGCCGGCACGGTGATGACGGCCTGGGTGACCTTCTCGCCCAGGAACTTCGACGCGTCGTCGGCCAGCTTGCGCAGCACCTGCGCGCTGATCTCCTCGGGCGAGTAGAGCCTGCCCTTCACGTCGAAGCGGACCAGGCCGTCCGGGCCTGGCACCACGTCGAACGCGACGGCCTTGGCCTCCTCGCTGATCTCGTCGAAGTGCCGGCCGATGAAGCGCTTGGCCGAATAGATCGTGCCCTTGGGGTTCAGGATCGCCTGCCGCCGGGCGAGCTGTCCGACGAGCCGCTCACCGGCGTCGGTGAAGGCCACCACCGACGGGGTGGTGCGCGAGCCCTCCGCGTTCTGGATCACGGTGGCCTGGCCGCCCTCGAAGACCGCGATCACGGAGTTCGTGGTGCCCAGATCGATACCCACTGCCTTGGCCATGCCCAGCTCCCGACGTCTGCTGTCTCCGGCGTGGTCCCGGACGCGAGACACCGACCACCGGGCTGCCTACCCGGGCACGCCACTCTAACGTCCGTTATCTGCACATAAATCGGACTCACATCAATCTAGCGGACCGGGCCGCCCGATGTGCCCGGACCTGCTGTTCAGTGGCCCGAGGACCCGGCGCCGCGGCGTGCGCGGGCGGCCCAGATCGCGTACGACGGGTCGCGGTCCAGGTTGTGCCGGTCGCGGTCGTAGCGGCGGGTGGTGCGCGGGTCGGCGTGGCCCATCGCGTCCTGCACGTCCTCCAGCGGCACGCCCTCGCTGCGGGCCGTGGTCGCGAACGCGTGCCGCAGCGAGTGCGGCGACAGGTGCGCCGCGCTCGGGATGCCCGCCCGCTCGGCCAGGCGGCGCACCAGCCGGAACACGGCGACCCGGTCGACGGGCTTGCCGGTGTCGGAGACGAACACCGGCCCGGACAGGTCCGCCACGCTCACCCCGGCCCGGTCCGCGCGCTCCTGCAGGTAGCCGTCGAGCGCGGCGGCGGTGCCCGGGGCCAGGGCACGGCGGCGCGGCTTGCCGCCCTTGCCGGAGAAGCGGACCGTACGGTGGCCGCGCTCGTGCCCCAGGTCGGCCAGGTCCAGGTTGACCGCCTCACCGACGCGCAGCCCCAGGTCGGCCAGGAGGGTGAGCAGCGCGTGGTGCCGGGCGGAGTCCTCGGCCGCGGCGCGCAGCAGCGCGTCCACCTCGGCCGGGCTCATGCCCACGGTGGCCGAGTGGTCGCGGTGCACACTGGGCCGGTCCGCGCCGGTCACCGGGTTGACCGGGATGACCTCCAGCTTGTGCAGGAACTCATACCAGCTGGACAGGCCGGACAGCTTGCGGGCGACGGTGGTGGGCGCCAGCGTGCGCCCCGTGCGCGCGTCCACGCACGACTCCAGCCAGCGGCCGTACTCGTTGACGTGCGTGAAGCGCGCCCGCAACGGCTCGACGCCATGCTCGGCGCACCAGGCCAGGTAACCGTTGACGTCGCGGCGATACGCCTCGCGGGTGTTGGCGGACAGCCGCCGGTTGTTCAGCCAGGCCTCGGTGAAGTCGACGAACTCCTGCGGCGCGGCGAGCGCGCCGCCCTGCGCCGGGATCACGATCTCACCGTTCACGATCGACAGCTTATCGGCGCGGACCGACGATCCGGGCCGCGCCACCCGTCTCACACCGGCAGCGACAGCACGTGCTGCAACAGCGCGACCAGCACCCGCCGCGATCAGCGCCTCGGTCGGCTTGGCGACCTGCTGCTCCAGCGCGGCCGGCCAGACCAGGCGCCGATCGGCGCGGCGGCGACCGTGCCGGCCCTCAGCGCACCCGCGGGTCGAGCAGCGCGCGGGCCGCCGCGGCCAGCACCCCGTCCGCGCACATGGTGGGCGCGGCGACGTACAGGACCTCGCGGTCCATCCAGGACACTCCCGCGATCCCCTCGCGCTGCCGCAGCGAGTCGTCCAGGGCCAGCTCGGCGTCGTCGTCGTAGAAGCAGCGCGCCGCGTCGCCCGCCCACAGCACCCACTGGAAGGCGTCCACGCCGGTCACGTCGCCGGCCTCGTCGTGGACGGTCCAGCGGCGCTCCCGCTCCGGCAGCGGCTGCACGCTCAGATCGCCGGTGTCGCGCAGCTCGCGCACCGTCGTCGGGGGCAGATGGTGCGGCGGCACGCTCGGTACCACCAGCTCGTGCAGGTCTGCCACGTGTTCGGGGCAGGTGCAGGCGGGCCGCCGCGGCGGCGTCCAGGCATCGGTGTGGTGGTCGCTCATCGCGGCATCGTACGGCGGGCGCCCGACAGGCCGCCGGTCGTGATCGGAGGCTGCCGGAACGGCGCTCGCCCCGGTGGGCGAGGCCACCGGGGCGAGCTGATGCGGCCGTGGCCGCGACGGTCAGCGTCGCGCGACCGCGGCTTCCGCGGCGGCCTCCGCGGCGGCCCTGCGGCGGGCGAAGTGCTCGCTGACGGCCAGGTGCAGGCCGAGATTGAACACCGCCGGGAACGCGACCAGGAACTCCACCACACCCGGTGCGGCCCCTTCGGCGAACTGCGCCGTCAGCACCGACCACGGCGCGCCCGCCAGCAGCACCGGCAGGCTCAGCACCACGGTTCCGAGGGACGAGCCTCCGGAGATCACCCCGGATCCGACCACGACGAACACCACGACCAGCGGAAGCACCAGGAGAGCGTGCACCAGTACGGCCAACCGTCGACCCGAGATAGTCATTCGGTGGAGGTTAGTGCCGCGCAGGCTACAACGCGAGCCCCGTGACGTGCTGCGATGGGCCCGGTGCGCTGCGTTGGCACGAGCACCTCACGCGCCGGGCACCTGCCACGTCAACACCTGGACCGGCGCCGAGCGCACCGATTCGCCCGCCGAGTTGAGGGCGGTGACCTGGAACGTGTAGAGCGTGCCGTGCCGCAGCCCGGTGGCCGTGAACGCGGGCCCGTACGACCAGCCGACCAGCTCCCCGTCGCGGTAGATCCGGTAGCCGTCGGTCGCGGTCTGCACCGCCTCCCAGGCCAGCCACGCCTGGTACGCCTGCGCCGAGGCGACCAGCGACCGGGTGGCCGGCGGCACCTGGCTCTGCGCCGCCATCGTGTTGATCGACACCGTGGCGGTGGGCTGGGACTCACCGGCCCGGTTCACCGCGGTGACGTGGAAGGCGTACCCCGTGCCCGGGGCGAGCCCGTCGATCACCTCGCTCGCGGTGGCGACCGAGCGCAGGAACACGCCGTCGCGGTAGACCCGGTACGAGGTCGCGCCGGGCGACTCGATCCAGCTCAGCCGGACCGAGTGGCTGGTCGTCTCGTCCGGCAGCGGCATCGCGGGCGCCGAGGGCACGCGCACGGCGCTGTCCGGGCCGCTCAGCACGACGTCGTCGGCCTGGTACGCGGCCTGCGCATACCAGCCGTGCAGGTAGATCCGCACCGTGTCGGCGGTGGCCGTGAACGTGGTCGACAGCTGGGTCCAGGCGGTGGCCGGCGGGGTCCAGGCGACGCCGTGGTCGTGGCCGAGGAAGGCGTATCCGCCGCGCACCCAGGCGGTCAGCGTGTAGGTCGCGCCCGGCTGCACCGGCACGGTCTGCGTACAGCGGGCCAGGGAGGTCTCGGTCGGGGTGCCGGTCAGCGAGCGCGCGCCGGTGCGGGCCGGGCCGACCTGGCCGGTGCCGGGCTCGCAGTCCCAGGCCGACACCGTGGTGTGCTCGGGGTAGCGGGCCTGTTCGAAGGAGCCGTTCGCGGCGAGGCCGCCCGCACCGGCGTGGGCCGGGGAGGGCAGGGCGACGGCGGTCGCCGCGGCCAGCACGGCGAGGAGGACGAGGCGCCGCATGATCACTCCATACTGTAAGGTTTCCTGTCTATTTGCGACGCACAGTAACGGTGCCGATCCGCAGCTGTCAATGGTTCGGCGTTCAGGCCGAGTCGAGATCGTCCGAGAACAGGCCCGTGCCGCGCACGTCGCCGCCGCGCCACCACAGGCGGATCGCGGCGATCGCCCGGTCCCGGTCCAGGAAGCAGGCGGTCGGGATGTCCAGACAGTCATCCCAGAAGACCCGGCGCCGGGTCCCGTCGGGCGCCCGGCCTCCGCGGGTCACCTGCTGGAACAGGTCCTCACCGGTATGGATCAGCGCCCACCCGTCGGCCGCCACGCAGATGCCCAGTGCGTCCTCGGGGGTGCCGGCGTCCCGCCACAGCGCGAGTCCGGGCAGGTAGCCGACCCCGGCCGCGGCATGCTCGGCCAGCGCCAGCTCGCCCAGGCGCTGGACCTCTGCCACCTCGGTGATCTCTGCGCCGATCTCGGCGTGGGTGTGCGGCCGGTAGTAGCGCAGGTAGGCGCCCGGCGGGTCGGTCGGCGGCACGGCCGTCCCCTTTCGCGGAGGTCGCCGGGCGGCTCACCCCGCGACGTCGACCGGCAGCGAGTTGAGCCGTCCGACGAGCGTGTGCAGCGCCTCGATGACGAGCCGGCGGTCGTAGGTCAGCACCGCATCGTAGAGCTGCGTGTCGCCGTCCAGCGGGTGCCGCTCCGGATCGGCCTGCCGGGCGATCAGCGCGGCGGCGAAGTAGCTGCCCACGGCGATCAGCGCGCGCTCGGCCAGCAGCGGGTCGTCCTCCGGCAGCGGCACCACGTGCACCCCCGCGCCCAGCGGGGCGGGCGACTCCTGGCCCAGCACGACCACGGCGACCCCGCGCTGGGCGATGTGGGAGTACGTCATCCAGTCCTGCTCGGAGAACGGCGTGCCGGCGGGCGCCGCGGCCAGCAGCAGCCGCACCGCGTCGGTGTGCAGGGCCATGTCCTCCAGCAGCGCGCACATCGGCGTGAGCATGCGCCGGCACATGGGCAGCGTGCGAGCCCGCTCGGCCGCCACCGCGAACGGGGTGGTGGCGCAGGCGGGGTAGGGGTCTACCCGGGGCAGCGGCTCGGCCGACAGCGGGACCTCCGCGACGGGCAGCGGGCCGGGCTTGCCGAACAGCCAGCCCTGGCCGAAGGTCGCGCCCATGGCACGGGCCGCCTCCAGGTCCTCCGGGGTCTCGATGCCCTCGCAGAGGATCGCCGCGCCGGTGGCGGCCGCCTCGGCGCACACCGAGTTGATCACGAAGGTGCGCGCCCAGCCGGGCACCCGGCTCTGCGTGATGCTGCGGTCCAGCTTGATCACGTCGGGGGCCAGCACCGAGATCATGTTGAGGCTGAACGGGTTGACACCGACGTCGTCGATAGCGATCCGCCCGCCCCGCTGCCGGAAAGTGGTGACCGCGTGCAGAATCGCCGCCGGGTCCCCGGCCCGCCGCTCGGTGATCTCGAGGACCAGGTTCAGGTCCCGTAGCGCGTGCTGGTAGGTGGGCAGCAGGTCGATGGGGCAGGCAGTGCCGAACGTGGCCGGGTCCACATTGAGGAACAGCGGCACGTCGCGCACGCCCGAGTCGAGGAACCAGGCGCAGGCGGTGATGCCGCACACCCAGTCCAGCTCCGCCAGCGCCCCGCGGCGTTCCGCCTCGGCGAACAGCGCCAGCGGCGCGTGGTACAGGCTGTCGGCCGGACCGCGCGCCAACGCCTCGTACCCGACCGTCTGCTCGTCGCGGAGCGAGACGATCGGCTGGAAAATGGGGTAAACCTCCCGACCTGCCAGCAAAGCGCTGAAATCGTCATTCACAGCGGGCATAGACATCGCCGCCTCGAACGGGACCTCGCTGAACGCACAAAACGATCCGTCAGCCTTCGATGGTAGTCGCGCTGGCCGCCCCCCGGTCCCCTCACCTGGGCAACTGGCACGCCCGGCAGGCCTGTGACATCCTCACCCTCTGCCCGATCGCCGTTCCGTCGTCACCCCTGCGAGGATGGGCGACAAAGATGAGTCTCACCGTGCCGCCCCGGTCGGGGCGTCACCGCGGCCGCATGTCCCGGCAGCGCCGTCTCCTGTTCCTGGTGGGGGGCGTCGCCGCCGTCACGGCGCTGGGTGTGGCCGCCGCGTTCTCGTTGACCGCCCTGGGCGGCCGGCGCGGCCGACCCCGCCGCGCCGGCCGCCCAGGCCACCGCCATCGCCACCCCGACGGCGGCGGTGACCGCGTCGGCCTCGGCCGCGCCCTCCCCGTCGGCCGTCGGCGGCTGCGCCAGGCCTGCCGCACCCACCCCGGCGGTGCGGGTGACCGAGGTCGAGCTCGGTGCCCGGGTGGCCGGCTACGGCCGCGAGGGCGACACCGAACCGCTGCCGATGGCGCTGGCCGCCGACCCGAACGGCGGCTCCTGGCTGGCCTGGCTGGGCACCGACAAGCGCGTCCACCTGGGACGGCTCGACTGCGCGGACCGTCTGGTGGGGACGCCGACCAGCTTCGCCGGCCTCGACCTGCAGGACGTGCACGCCGACGCGACCGGTGGGGTGCTGCTGGTCACCCGCCGCGGCGAGTGCGGCAGCGGCCCGCTGTGCGGCGGCTCGTCCAGCCCTTGCAACACGATGCACATGATCCGCTTCGACACCACCGGCCACCAGGTGTGGGAGCGGCAGGTCACCAACCTGAGCGGCAGCCGGCAGGGCTACGACGACGGCGCCCGGTTCGTGTGGTGGTACCAGCACCACGGGCGGCTGGCCACCGACGGGAAGAACTACGCCGCGTACTTCGGGGTGGCCATCACCGTCCGCAACGGTGACTGCGTGGACATCCACGAGGGCGACCGGATGCAGGTGGTCGACGCCAAGGGCGACCTGGTGTCCCGGCACCGCGACGCGTTCGAGGTCGGGTGCAGCCACAGCTGGACCACCCGCATCGTGTGGGATCCGCGCGCCACCCGGTTCGTGATGGTCTGTGCGACCGACAACGCCTGCCGCATCGCGCAGCCCGATCCGTACCGGACGGTGGCCGCCGGGACCTGCGACGGCACCCTGTTCGGCGGCGACCTGGTGCTGGCCGCGAAGCAGGGCTACTGGACGGCGTGGAGCCAGGGCGGGCAGGTGCGGCTGGAGCACTTCACCACCGGCCGCGCCGACGCGACGGTGCGGACCGGCGTGCGCTCGTCCCACCCGCACCTGGTGGGTTACGGGACCGGCCGGATGCTGCTGGCCTGGGCGTCGGGCACGTCGATCGCCGCACAGGTGTACGACTCCGCCGGCGGCAAGGCCGTGGGCAGCCGGTTCACCATCGGCGTCAGGGACCACGACTACCAGGCGTTCAAGCCGTACCCGGACGGCAGCGCCGCCTATCCGGCCGCGGGTTCCGGCAGCTCCTCGATTCGCATCGCCCGGGTGCTGCCGCTGAGCGGCTGACCCGCCGCCGGACCGGCCGGGCCGTCCGCAATACGGCGGAATGTCAGACCGGCGGCCTACGGTGGGGGAATCAACCGATCGATGGGGGGATGGACCATGTCCGTGTCCGCGAAGACCCTGACCCGCGAGCGCGCCGACCTGCTGGAGACGCTGGCCAAGCACCGCCATTTCCTGCGCTTCACCGCGCAGGGCCTGACCGACGAGCAGGCGGCGGCGACCCCGACCGTGAGCGCGCTCAGTGTCGGCGGCCTGATCAAGCACGTCACCTTGACGGAGCGGCAGTGGGCGCGCTTCGCGGTCGAGGGCGCGTCCGCGATGAGCGGCGCGGACGGCGAGAACGACTGGGCGGACGGGTTCCGGATGGTCCCGGGGGAGACCGTCGAGAGCCTGCTGAAGGCGTACGAGGAGGTCGCCCGGCACACCGACGAGCTGGTGGCCACGCTCGACCTGGACACCGCGCACCCGCTGCCCGAGGCGCCCTGGTTCGAGCAGGGCGCGACCTGGTCGGTGCGCCGGGTGGCGCTGCACATCATCGCCGAGACGTCGCAGCACGCCGGGCACGCCGACATCATCCGCGAGACGCTCGACGGGCAGAAGACGATGGGCTGACGCCCGGCTGGGCACCCGGTGCGGGCCCGGCCGGGCCGCGCGTGATCTCCTTGGGACGCCGACGTCACGAGGAGATCACGCCATGCTTCAGCGCTACGACGCCCGCAACGCCGACCTGCGGTACTGGGTGAACGGCGTCCTGCGCCACCGGGACGAGCCGGGGATCTCCCCGTTCGACTCGGTGGTGCAGGGCGGCGACGCGGTCTGGGAGGGTCTGCGCCTCTACCAGGGCCGGATCTTCGCGCTGGACGCGCACCTGGCCCGGCTGCGCCGCTCCGCCGCGGCGCTCGGCTTCGCCGCCGTGCCGTCCGACGCCGCCATCACCGCGGCGATCACCGAGACGCTGCGCGCCAACGACATGAGCGACGGCGTGCACCTCCGGCTCACTCTGACCCGTGGGGTCAAGATCACCAGCGGCATGGACCCGCGCCTCAACCAGGCCGGCTGCACCCTGATCGTGCTGGCCGAGCACAAGGCGCCGGTGTACGACACCACCGGCCTCAAACTGGCCACCTCGAGCGTGCGCCGCCCCGGCCCGGACGTGCTCGACCCGAAGATCCACCACAACAACCTGATCAACTCGATCCTGGCCAAGATGGAGGCGACCCTCGCCGGGGCCGACGACGCGCTCATGCTCGACGGCCGGGGCTTCGTCGCCGAGACCAACGCCACCCACCTGTTCGCGATGATCGGCGGCGTGCTGGCCACCCCGCGCACGGTCGCCTGCCCGGAGGGCATCACCCGCGCCACGGTGCTCACGCTGGCCGCGCAGGCCGGCCTGACGGTCGAGGTGCGCGACATCTCGCTGGCCGAGATGTACTCCGCCGACGAGGTGTTCTGCACCGGCACCATGGGCGAGATCGCGGGCGTCACCCAGCTCGACGGCCGGGTGCTCGGCGACGGGGACATCGGCCCGGTCACCAAGCGGCTCGCCGAGATCTACCAGGCCCACGCGCGCAGCTCCGGCACGCCGGTGCTGTAGCCGGTCAGGCCGTGACGCGGTGGGCGTGCAGCTCGGCGTAGTACGGCTGCGCGGCCTCGACGAGGTGGCGCAGCCGGTCGGGCACCCGGGCCGGGGCCGGGTCGTACGCCGCGAAGCCGGTCGACGCCTCCACCGACGCGTACCAGTACGGCGCCCACACGCCGTCGGTGTCGCGCGGGCCGGGCGCCCAGCTCAGCATCGCCGGATCCCAGCCGATGCCCAGCGCGGCGCACAGCTTCGACAGCACCCCGGCGGGGTCGCGCAGCAGGTCGGCCGAGTCCACCACGGGGCCGCCGTGCGCCCGGAAGATCTCCGCCTGCTGGACGTAGCCCAGGTCGGCCAGGGTCGGCTCGCCGCGCACCTTCGCGTACGACGCCACCACGTGCGCCGGGTCGCGGATCAGGTACGCGTTCGCGAGCGCGCCCAGCCAGTCCCGGCCCACCTCCGGCAGCAGATGGTGGGTCATGTGCTTCTGGTAGTGGACGGTGACGCCCTCCGGCAGCGGGCCGGTGAGCTGCGCGGCGACGTCCTGCCAGCGCTGCGGCTGGCTCGCCAGCACCGCGTCCCGCCCCGGGTGGTCCAGGCCGGTGGCGGCCAGGTAGTACGCGTACAGCGGCTCGTCGACCACCGCGGTGTCCGGCCGGGCGCCGAAGCTGCGCATCAGCGCGGTGGACACGTTGCGCGGCCCCGACCACATCGCCACCCGCGTCACCATCGCCGCCTCCTCGCGTCCGCACCCTGTGTCCGTGGCGCAGCGTACCCACCGGCCGGGCCCGGCGTGGCCGCCCCACCCCCGCGAGGCCCAGCGTAGGCTCGGGTGACCTGCGCTTTCGGGGGAGAGCATGGCGGTGTACGACAAGGGACCGCGCGGGCGGCCGCCGTGCCGTAGCGTTGCGCCGATGGACGGCCGCGCCACCACCGGCACCCTCCGCAGTGCTCGGATCATCCTCTGGTTGCAGTTCGCGCTCGTCGCGGTGTTCGTCGTCGGCGCGGTGCTGCCGCTGCTGTCGGCGGCGATCGGCACCGGCGACCCCGCCGGGCTGGCCGATCCGGGGCTGGAGCGCTACGGCGACCCGAAGGACCGGATGCCGGTGCCCGGCCCGGACAGCGTGTACAACCCGCTGTGGTGGATCGTCCTCGCCTGTTACGCGGCGGTCCTCACCGGTGCGGTCATCCCGCTCGGGGTCCTGGCCGCGGCGGCGGGGGCGTATCCGCTCGCGCGCCACCACCGCGACCTGACCCGCCGGGTGCGCGCCTGGCTCGTCGCCGGCACGCTGGCGAGCGCCGCGATCCCGCTGCTGCTGGTGACGCCGTACGGCGCCCAGCTGCGGCTGTGGCTGCGGGACTGAGCCCGGGATCGCGGGTCTGCCTGTGGCGCTCAGGATCTGGTGTGCGCCTTGAAGAAGTCCCACATCGCGTCCGTCGCGGCGACCGGCGCGTCGGGCTGGGCCATGCCGCCCTGCTTGGCGCCCGGCCAGCTGTGCCCCATCGCAGCGATGTCGTAGACCAGCACGCGGCTGCCGTCGCCGCACTTGAACTGCTCGATCTTGAGTCCCTTGGCGGGCCGGATCGTGTGCGGCCCGTCCGGGGTGCACGCCAGCCGCTCGCGCCAGGCGGCCAGGCCCGCGGTGAACTGGGCGTGGTAGCGGTCCTGCGCGCCGATGAAGGTGACCAGCGAGACCGGCTTCGCGGGCCGGTAGGCCGGGTCGCTCAGCGCCCGCCCGCCGATGCCGCCGCTGACCGGTGCCACCGCGGCGAACACGTCGGACAGCTCGATCGCCAGCCGCACCGACATGTCGCCGCCGTTGGAGATGCCGGTCGCGTACACCCGCGCCGGATCGGCCTTCCACCGCTGCACCATCCGGTCCACGAGCGTCCGGATCAGGCCGACGTCGTCCTCGTCACCGCAGCAGATGAGCGCGTTCATGCCGCCGGACCAGCCGTCGGGGTAGAGGACCAGAAAGCCCTCCCGGTCGGCCTTGGCGCTCATGGCGCTGGTCTCGGCGACGGCGTCGCCGCTGCCCGGGAACGCGTGCATCACCACCACCAGGGGCAGCGCCTTCGTGCCGTCGTAGGACGGCGGCGCGTGCACGGTGAACGTGCGGTCCTTGCCGTTCCAGCGGGTGCTCAGCCGGTGATCGCCGGGCGCGGGCGTCTCCACCGGCTCCGGCGCGGCGCTGGGGCTCGGCGCGGGTGCCGGTCCGGTGTGCGGGTTGGCCTGGTCGCAGCCGGCCGCGGCGAGCAGCGCGAGGGCGAGGACGGCGGGCGTGCGGCGCAGACGATTCGCGATCACACAAGGTGGACGCGCCGGGTCGGGCACCCGGTTGCCCCCTGCGGAACGCCCGGCGGCCCGCCGGTTCGGCCTGTGGTGGCCGTCGCGACCGGAAGCCCGGACCGGGGCGGCACGGTGCCCGCCCCGGTCCGGGCCCGGCTCAGGCGCGCGAGCTGTAGCTGACGAAGGACTGCGGCGAGGCGGGGCTGCCGCTCGCCTTCCAGCAGATCACGTTGCGGACCAGTACCACCGAGCCGGACAGGGTCCACACGTTCTGCAGGTTGCAGTACTCGTTGCCACCCTTGTAGCCGGTGACCTGGACGTGACCTTCCTTGACGCCGACCTTGTGGAACTCGATGTAGTGCAGCCCCGCTCCGGCGGGAGCCAGGTGGTTGACCGAGCCCACGGAGTTGTAGCTGGCCGTGCCGGGCCACCCGGGCGTCCACAGGTACGCGAAGTGGTCGGGCAGGTTGCGGGCGCCGTACACGGAACGCTCGCGGTGGTAGGTCAGGTCGAACCAGCTGTCGGCGGGCGCGCCGGTGTGGTCGTAGCAGCGCACCACCACGTCCACCCCGTTGGGGGTGACCTGCCAGGTGTCGACCTTGCAGCGGCGCGGGCTGTTCCCGTGCTGCGCGGTCACCTGCAGGTTGCCGGCGAGCGCGCTCCCGCCGACGCCGGGCAGGAACACCCGGTAGGTGCCGGTGCCCAGGCCGAGATGGACGGAGGTGTTGACCCCGCCCACCGGGTTGTACGAGGTGACGGTGCCGCCGGTCGACTTGCCCTGCAGATAGGCGTAGGTGCCGGGCCCCGGGAGCAGGCCGGAGCTGGTCGAGTACATGACCGTGAACGCCGACCAGTCCATGGTGACCACGGCGCCCGTGTACTTGTAGCACTGGACCTCGACGATCTGGTCTGCGCCGGACGGGTAGTAGTTCCACACCTGGCACCAGCGCGGGTCGCCCGCGACCGCGGTCACGTGCGCGACGCCGTTGGCGGACGCGATGTTCGGGAAGACGACCCGGTAGCGGCCGATCACCAGCGGGCTGACCGTGCTGTTCTGCACGTTGTCGCTCTTCCACTGCCGGGCCAGGTCCATCACGTGCCCGGCGGGCGGGAGGGGCTTGTCCATGAACGCGAACGCCCAGCGGTCGGGTGTGGCCGCCTGGGCGGGCGCCGTCGCGGCCAGCCCGGCGCCCACGCCGAGCAGGGCCGCCAGCAGGGCGGGCAGGATTCGGCGGAGTCTCATCGGATACCTCCGGGGGAGGGGTCAGGTGCCGCCACGCTAAGCGCATGCATCTCGATGTATCGATGCAGAGACCTAGATCTGCCAGCCGCGGGCCGTCCGGGCCGGTCAGCGCCGGGCCGTGCGCCAGGGCGCGGGGCGGCCGTGCAGCCACCACTCCAGCCGCCGGGTGATCCACGGCAGCAGCAGGTACGTCATGATCGGGGTGAGGCACAGCGTGATCAGCAGGGTGCGCGACACCAGCGACACTCCGGCCAGCACCCGCGAGGCGACCGCGTTGGCCAGCAGGCTGAGCGGGAAGAACACCAGCCAGATGGTCACCGCCTGCTTCCAGCGCGGCGGCGCGGCCGGGCGGGCCTCCTCGACGCTCTGCTCCTGCGGCGGGTCGAACCAGCCCTCGATGCCGGTCCGCCGCTCGGTGCGGGCGTGCTCGACGATGCCCTGCGCCGAGGACAGCCACCACTGCCGCTGCGCCGAGCGCTCCCATCCGGCCAGCGCCGCCGCGTCGGCGAAGCGGTACAGCATGTGCCACTCGGTGGAGCCGGGGCCGGGCCGCACCCAGCCCGCCCCGAGGAACCCGGGGAACTCCTCGGCCAGCGTCGTGCCCGCCCGCATCCACGCGATCATCTCGCGGGCGTGGCTCGGGTCGGCCCGGCGTGTGATCGCCACGGTCACCGGTACGGCGTCGCTGCTGCTCATACCCCCATCCAACACGGCCGGCCGCCGCCGCGCTGTTACGGAGATCAACACCGGGCCTGCGTCACAGTCACGGCAGATGCCATGGTCCGCCTGCTGCCACAGCCACGGCCGCGAGTCTGTTTGGTGCTACTTTATGGACTATTGCGACCTGCCAAGCTGACTTCGGCCGGAGGCCCGGTTGGACCTGATCCGTATCCGGCTGGTCAGCCCACCGCACCGCACCGACCGCGTGGCGGCCGCGCTCGCCGCCGACCCCTGCGTGCTCAACCTCGCGGTACGCCGCGACGCGATCCAGGAACCCCCAGGTGATCTGCTTGAATGCGACCTGCTGCAGCCGGCCGCCGACCGGGTGCTGGCGACCCTGCGCGCGCTCGGCGTGGACCGGCACGGCTCGCTGACCGCCGACCCGGTCGCGCTGGCCCTGTCCGAGCACGGCGACGCCGTCGCCGCCCGGCTGCCGCGCCGCCTCGCCCGGGCGCCCGTCTGGGCCGCGGTCGAGGCGCGCATCCGCGCCGACGCCGCGTACACCCCGAGTTTTCTGCTCCTGCTGGTCGTCGCGGGGGTGATCGGTGCGGCGGGGCTGCTGACCAACTCGCAGATCCTCATCGTCGCGGCGATGATCCTCGGCCCGGAGTACGGCGCCATCACCGGCGTCGCGCTGGGCCTCGACCGCGGCGACCGGCGCCTGGCCGGGCACGGCATGCTCGCGCTGGCGGTGGGCTTCACCCTGGCGGTGCTCGCCGCGTACGCGTTCACGGTCCTGGTCAGCGCCCTGGGACTGGTGCCCGAGGCTTTCGCACGGGGCATCCGCCCGGTGTCCCACCTGATCTACACCCCCGACTTCTACTCGGTGACCGTGGCGCTGCTGGCCGGCATCGCCGGGGTGGTCGCCCTGGCGCACACCCGCTCCAGCGCGCTGATCGGGGTGTTCGTCTCCGTCACCACCATCCCGGCCGCCGCCGACGTAGGCGTCTCGCTCGCCGTCGGCAGCCCCGGCCAGGCGGGCGGCTCGCTGGTCCAGCTGCTGCTCAACATCGCGATCCTGATCGTCACGGGCTTCGCGACGCTGCGCGCACAGCGCGCCATGTGGGCCAGGGTCGCCCGGCGACATCCGGCCGGCTGAGCGGCCGGTTCTCCGGTTCGGGCTCTGCCGCACGGTCCGCAGGAGAGAATGATTGCCTGCCCGGTCCCGCGTAGCACGGGGAAGAACATCATGAGCGCAGACGTGAACGTGGTCATCGTGGGCGGCGGCCTGGCCGGGGTCGCCTGCGCCAAGCGCCTGTCCGGCAGACCCGGAGTGCGGGTCGAGCTGATCGACCGCGCCGGCTTCCAGCAGTTCCAGCCGTTGCTGTACCAGGTCGCCACCGCCGAGCTGACCTCCAAGGACGTGCGCTTCGATCTGGCCCGGCTCTTCCGCCACCACCCGAGCGTGAACGTGCGCAAGGACGACGTGACCGCGATCGACCCAGGCGCGATGACGGTCACCCTCGCCTCCGGCGACACCCTCACCGCCGACCACCTCGTGCTCGCCGCCGGTGCGCAGCCGAACTTCTTCGACACCCCCGGCGCCCGGGAGCACGCCTTCCCGCTGTACAGCGTCGAGGACGCGCTCCAGGTCCGCGGCCGGGTCCTCACCGTCTTCCAGGACGTCGCCGCGAACCCGGCGCTGGTCGGCGAGGGCGCGCTCAACTTCGTGGTCGTCGGCGGCGGCCCGACCGGCGTGGAGACCTCGGGCGCGCTGGCCGAGCTGGTCCACGACGTGATGCCGGGCGTGCACCGCGACGTCCCGTGTGCCGAGGCGCAGATCATCCTGGTGGACGGCGGCCAGACGCTGCTGTCGGCGTTCAGCCACGAATCCGGCGACTACGCGGCCCGCCAGCTCAAGAACCGCGGCGTCACGCTGCACCTGGGCACCCGCGTGCAGCAGGTCACGCCCGAGTCCGTCACCCTCGCCGACGGCACGGTCATCAAGACCAGGCTCGTGGTGTGGGGCGGCGGGGAGAAGGCCGCCGACATCGCCGCCGCCTCCGGGCTGCCCGTCGGGCACGGCGGCCGCCTCCAGGTCGGACCCGACCTCAGCGTCGCCGGCCACCCGCACGTCTACGCCATCGGCGACGTCGCGAACATCCCGTACGGCGACGAGCCGGAGCTGCCGCAGCTCGGCAGTGTCGCGCAGCAGTCCGGCCGGTGGGTGGCCGACAACATCGTCGCGCAGAGCCGGGGCGAGGCGCCGCAGCCGTTCCACTACCGCGACAAGGGCATCATGGCCATGATCGGCACCAAGGCGGCGGTCGCCGAGATCGGCCCGCACCGGCACGAGATCCACGGGCGGTTCGCGTTCGCCGCCTGGCTCGGCGTGCACCTGGAGCTGCTCAGCGACATGGGCTCGAAGATCCACTCATACGTCACCTGGGCCGAGGAGTTCTACCTCCGCCCGAACCACCGCTCCGCCAAGCTCCTCGACCCCTCCCGTACCGACGCCCCCGCCATCGACTGGGACGAGGACTCCTGACCCGCCTCCCTCCCGCCCCGCCCGCCCCGCCGGCCGTGCAGCCGCCTTGATCATCAAACTTGCCTGGCACCTGGGTGAAAGCGAGCCCAAGATACGGCCATGTGCCAGGCAACTGCCAGGCAAGTTGCGCGATCTTGGGCTCGGGACGCGGTTCTCGAGGGGTGGGGTGGGGGTGTGGGCGGGCGGGTTATGCCGGCGATACGGCGGGGTTCAGGTTGGGCTGGGCGGGGATGGTCAGCTTCGCGGTGAGCTGGGTGAGGGTGCCGGCGAGCTGACCGACCTGGCCGGTGAGTTCGTCGACGCGGGCACGCAGGGCGGCGGCCTCGGCCACGGCCGCGTCCCGCTGCACGGTGAGCACGGTGATGTCGGTCTGGCGCTGCTGCGCGAGGGATTCGGCGGCGGCGCGGCCGGTCTCGGCGGCGGCCAGGGCGGACTGCGCGGCCGACAGCTCCGCGCGGGTGGCCGTGATCTGCTGCGCGTGCTCCTGACGGGCCGCGGAGAGTTCCCCCTGTACGGCGGCGAGCTGTTGCTGGGCGCGGGTCAGGTCCACCTTCGACGCCTCGGCCTCGCGGGCGGCCTCCTCGGCGGCGGCGCGGGCCAGCTCGAAGGCGGCCTGGACCTGATCAGCGGCCGCGCGGGTGGCGTCACGGTCGCGGTACGCCTCGGCGCGAAGCGCGTCGGCGGCGGCCTGATCGCGCCGGGCCGCATCCCGTTCGCCAAGAGCCGCGGTGGCGGCCCGCGCCGACTCGGCTGCCGCGGCGTCGGCCCGCTCAGCGCGTTCGGCCTGCTCCGCGGCCCGCTGCCGGGCGGCGGCGATGTCCCTGTCGGCGGCCTCACGGGCGGCGCGGATCGCGGCCTCGGCACGCTCCTCGGCGTCGCGCTTGGTTAGGTCGGCGTCGGCACGGGCGCGCTCGGCGGCGTCGGCGGCCTCGCGGGCGAGGCGGGCGGCCCGCTCGGCGTCGTGCCGGGCCTCGTCGCGTTCGGTGTGCGCGGTGGCGACCTGACCGGCGGCCTCGGCGCGCACCTCGGCGAGCTGGCGCTCCACACCGGTGGGGGAGAGTTCGGCTTCGAGGGCCTCGGTGAGCGTCTCGGCGACCTGCTCCAGCCGCTCGACGACCTCGAACGCCTTGGCGACCTGCCCGGCCAGGCCGGGGGAGTTGCGGTGGCGCAGCCGGCTGTTACGCGCGGCGGCCTGGCAGGCGCCGTCGTTGTCGCGGCAGTAGCGGAACGGGCGGCCGGCGGCGGCACGCTGCGCGACCGGCTTGCCGCAGTACGCGCAGGGCCGGGTCGTCTCTTCGGTGTGCGGTGTGGACATCAACTGCGCAGCGTAGCGGCTCGCGGCTCGTACTGGTGTGCGGGGCACGCCCTGCGATTTCCGGGAAACTGCAGCCCTTACGCCCGGCATTCGTACAGGTTCCCGGAAATCGGACCGAACCAGAGTCCTAGGACGCCTTAGGGGCGATGGTCCCGCTCACGGCATGGCACGCTTTGCCGGGATCTCGGACGAGGGGAGCGGGTCATGGAATACCGGTATGCCGACGTGCTCGCACCGCTGAGGCGGGCCTACGACGCCGGTGCGGAAGAGCGCGACACCCATGCCAAGGAGCCGTGGAAGCTCGCCGAACGGGCCGCGTTCGAGGCGCGGCTACGCGCCGAGGGCCGGCGCAGCCTGCTCGAACTAGGCGCAGGTACCGGCCAGGACAGCCTGTACTTCGTCCAGCAGGGATACACCGTCGTCGCGATCGACCTGTCGCCGGAGATGGTGCGGCGGTGCCGGGCGAAGGGCGTCGACGCCCGGGTCGCCGACTTCCTGAACCCCGGGGCAGCGGACGAGTCGGTCGACGCCGTTTACGCGCTGAACAGCCTGCTGCACGTGCCGGACGCCGACCTGCCGGCGGTGCTGGCGAAGGTGCGGGCGGTGCTACGGCCCGGCGGGCTGTTCTTCCTGGGCGTCTGGGGCGGGCGGCAGCACGCCGGTCCGCTGCCCACCGACGCGCACGAGCCGCCGCGCTTCTTCGCCTGGCGCACCGACGACGAGCTGCTCGCGCACGTACGCCCGCTGTTCGACGTCGTCGACTTCCACGTGGTGGCCCCGGGCGGGCGCACCTTCCAGTCGCTGACGCTGCGCCGCCCGCCGTGGAGTGCGGATGGCCTTTCGTCGGATGCAGATCCGTCTCTGTCCTGACTAGCTTTTGAGCCCTGATCCGACCTCGACGGGGAGGCCTCATGCACACCGGTGTACTGCACCAGCCACGGATCGCCTGGGACGCGGCCACCATGCTGGTCACGGCGGCCAACGCCGATGCGGAGCTGTTCGGCTGGTTCGAAGCCGCGCTCGCCGCCGTGCTGGGGCCGTCCGGGCGAGCCCAGCTGGCGGTCACCCGCGACCGGCTGCTGCGCGCGGAGCGCGCCGACGTGCGCAGCGTCGAAGCCGGCATGTGGCGGGTCAGGCTGGAGGAGGCGCTCCGTACCCGGCCGGACACCGCCGAAGCCCTGCGCGAGCTGACCCTTGCGGCGCGCGTGCGGCTCGCTCATCTGAACTGAACCGTACGTCGACAGCGGCAGCCCAGCGTTGCCGACGTGTTCTCACCTCACATCCCAGAATCCTAGGATGGCTTACAGGGTGTGACCCGTCCTCCCGCAGACGATCAATGAGGACGGGCTCCGCCCGGCTCACCGACTGAAGAGCGGGCTTGGGCGATTTGTCATTGTTAAGGTGAATCGACGTCCAGCGCACGGGGGAGCGCTACATGCTCGATTTACTGGCCGCATCCGAGCCCGCGCAGCTGCTGCCGGCGCGTTCGCAGATGGCCTTCACGCTGATGTTCCACATCATCCTGGTGCCACTCGGCGTGGCGCTGCCCGCGATCATGCTGATCGCCGAGCACAAGGGCCTCAAGCATCGCGACCGCGCCGCACTGACGCTGGCCCGGCGCTGGTCGCACGTCGCCGGCGTGACGTTCGCGGTCGGCGCCGTGTCCGGCACGGTGCTGTCGTTCGAGATGGGGCTGCTCTGGCCGGGCCTGACCGGCAAGTACGGCGACGTGTTCGGCCTGCCGTTCGCGATCGAGGGCATCGCCTTCTTCCTGGAGGCGATCCTCGTCGCGATCTACATCTACGGCTGGAAGCGGCTCACGCCGTGGACGCACTTCAAGCTCGGCCTGCCCATCCCGTTCGTCGCCCTGGTCGGCGCGTTCTCCATCATCGCGGCGAACTCGTGGATGAACACCCCGGCCGGGTTCACCCCGGGCCCGGACGGCTGGCCGACCGACATCGACCCGATCGCCGCGATCTTCAACAAGGCGCTGCCCTGGGAGTTCCTGCACTTCGCGTGCGCCGCATACATGGCGGCCGGGTTCACGGTGGCGTCGGTGTACGCCGTCGGCTGGCTGCGCGGGCGCCGCGACCGATACCACCGGCTGGGCTTCCTCATCCCGTTCACCGTCGCCGCGATCGTCACGCCGCTGCAGATGGTGGTCGGCGACCTGATCGCGGTCTGGGTGTTCCAGGAGATGCCGGTCAAGTTCGCGGCCATGGAGGTGGTCACCAACTCCGGCACGCACCAGGCGGAGATCTTCTTCGGCCGGTACGACTCGGCGACCAACACCGTGTCCGGCGGGCTGCGCATCCCCGACCTGAACTCGATCCTGGCCGGCAACAGCCCCGACACCTACGTGCAGGGGCTGGACGCCGTCGCGCCGGCCGACCGGCCGTCCAACGTCAACGTGGTGCACTGGGCGTTCGACATCATGGTCGGCATCGCCACGCTCCTGATGCTGTTCGTCATCTGGTTCGCCTGGCACTACTGGCGCAAGCGCGAGTTCCCGCAGTCGAAGCTGTTCCTGTGGCTGGCCGCGTCGGCCGGGGTGCTGACGTACATCGCGATCGAGGCGGGCTGGATCGTCACCGAGGTGGGGCGGCAGCCGTGGATCGTGTACGGCTTCGAGCGCACGTCGAGCGCGGTGACCGGCGCGGACGGGATCTGGCTCAGCTTCGCGGTGGTTGTGGTGCTGTATCTGCTGCTGGCGGTCGGCACGGTGGCGGTGATCCGGGCCATGGCGCGCCGGTGGCGCCGCGCTGACCTGGGCGACTTCGTCGACGAGGCGGTGCCGTACGGGCCGCGGCCGGAGGTCGAGGCGGCGGGCAGCGAGAAGGCTCCGTCGTGACCGCCGCGGACGCGGTGGCGGTGCTGGTCGTGCTGGCGGTGACGCTGTACGCCTGGTCGGGGCTGGCCGACTACGGCGCCGGGTTCTGGGACCTGTGGGCGGGCGGCCGCGAGCGCGGCGCGGCGGTGCGTTCGATGATCGACGCGGTGATCACGCCGGTGTGGGAGGCCAACCATGTGTGGCTGGTGTATCTGCTGGTGCTGACGTGGACGGCGTTCGGGACGGCGTTCGCGTCGGCGATGACGACGCTGTACATCCCGCTGATGCTGGCGGCGTTGGGGATCGTGCTGCGCGGGGCGAACTTCGCGCTGCGCAAGGACGCGGCGCGGGCGGGGCGGCGGCACGTGGCCGGGGTGCTGTTCGGGCTGGGTGCGGTGCTGACGCCGTTCTGCCTGGGTGCGGCGCTGGGCGGGATCATCGCGGGCCGGGTGCCGCCGGGCAACGCGGCCGGCAACGAGGTGACGAGCTGGTGGAATCCGACGTCGATCCTGGTGGGGCTGCTCGCGGTAACGATGGGTGCGTTCCTGGCGGCGGTGTATCTGGTCGCGGAGGCGCATCGGCGAGGGCTGCCGGTGCTGCGGGAGTATTTCCGGCGGCGGGCGCTGTGGACGGGGGTGGTGGCGCTGCTGTGCGGGATCGGTGCGCTGGTCGCGCTGCGCGGGGATTCACCGGAGATGTTCGAGCGGTTCACGACGCGGGGTGGGGTGCTGCTGGTGGCGGGGGCGGTGCTGCTGGCGCTGACGTTCATGCGGGCGGCGCGGGGCGGGGTGCGGGGGTTGCGGCTGCTGGCGGCGGGTGGGGTGGCGGCGCTGGTGTGGGCGTGGGGTGTGGCGCAGTATCCGTACCTGCTGCCGTTCGGGCTGACCATCGCGGACGGCGCGGGTGCGCCCATCACGCAGAAGTGGATGCTGGCGTGGTTCGGGGTGGCGCTGGTGACCCTCGTCCCGGCGCTGGTCACGCTTTACGTCCTGGATCAGCGTGGCGAGTTGGGTGAGGATCCGCTGACTTCGCTGGAGGCGGGTGAGCCGGGCGATCTGCGGCCGTGAGCCGAGGTGCTCGATGCTCCCGTCCTGTCGTGGCGACGACGTGGCGGGAGCTTCGTCATGAGGCGGCGCGGCGGCGGTGGGCGACGGCGAAGGAGAGCAGGCCCATGGCGAGGGCGATGACGGCGCCGATGGTGTAGAGGCGGGAGATGGGGGTGCCGGCGTCGAGCAGGGGTCCGGCGCCGAAGGCGGCGATGCCGTAGCCGAGCTGGTAGAAGGCGATGACGCCGCCGGCGACGGCGGTGCTGTATGCGGCGAGTTCGTGCTGGCCGAAGCTGATGGTGAGGGGGAGCAGGGCGGAGCAGCAGAGTCCGGCGGCGCCGAAGGCGAGCACGCCTTGGACGCCTGCGCCGGCGGGGAGCGCGGTGATGATGGCGAAGACGCCGGCGAGGGCGAAGGGCAGCAGGTGGTAGGTGGTGCGGGCGGGCAGCCAGCGGGTGATGGCGGCGAAGAGAAGGCGGCCTGCGGTGACCATGGCCCAGAAGGCGGTGAGGGCGAGGGCGGCGAGGGTGGTGCCGGCGGCGAGGCTGCGGGTCATGTCGAGCTGGGCCCAGTTGCCGTTGAGGGTTTCGCAGATGCCGTAGAGGAGGGCGAAGGCTGCGTACACCCAGTATCTGGCGGGCAGGCTGTGGCGGCCGGTGGTGGGTTCGGCGGTGGTCTGGGCTTGTAGGGGCAGGCGGAGGCTGGCGAGCAGGAGTGCGGTGAGCAGGAGGGTGGACAGGACGGGTAGTCCCCACCAGAAGCCGAGGCCGACGAAGAGGGCGACGAAGACGGGGGCGAGGGCGGTGCCGAGGCCGAGGAGGGCGTTGAGGATGAGGACGGCTTTGTCGACGTTGCCGGGGTGGAAGGCGGCGGCGAGGGTGTTGAGGGTGGGGACGGTGAGGCCGAAGCCGGCGCCGAGGAACGCGGTGGCGGCGAGCAGCAGCGGGTATGCGGTGGGCTGGTGCTGGACGGCGGCGCTGGCGAGCAGGAGGAGCATGGAGGTGAGGGAGCAGGCGAGGCCGGTGAGGTAGAGGGGCCGGGTGCCGTGGCGGCGGGCGAGGCCGGCGCCGGCGAGGCTGGTGGCGATGGCGGCGATGACCTGTGGGGCGAACATGATGCCGTATTGGGAGCTGTTGAGGCCGTAGTGGGCGGGGTCGGTGAGGATGGTGCTGGCGGCGGGGATGGTGACCAGGACGATGCCTTGGATGATGCCGGCGGTGTTGACGGCGGTGGTTTCGGTGCGGGTGGTCATCGGTCTTCGCGTCGGTTGACGACGGTTTCGAGTGGGGAGAGCTGGGGGCGGAGTTTGCGGCGGTCTTCGGCGCGGACTTGGAAGCGGCCGCGGCCGTAGGCGTCGCGGCGGCCCCAGCGGCCGGGTACGTCGAGCAGGGCGAGGTGGCCGATGCCCATGGGCAGGGCGGGGTCGACGACGAGGTGTGGTCCGACGGCTTGCAGGCCGAGCATGGTGCCGAGGAGCAGGAGTGGGGTGCCGGTGGACCAGGCTTGTGGGCTGCAGGCGGTGGGGTAGGGGACGGGGTATTTGGTGACGGCGCGTTCGTAGCCGCAGAAGGCTTCGGGCAGGCGGCCGTTGAAGTATTCGGCGGCGTCGAGGATGCCGGCGGCGACGCGGGCGGCTTCTTTCTTGTAGCCGTAGCGGCGCAGGCCCCAGGCGATGAAGCTGTTGTCGAAGGGCCAGACGGTGCCGACGTGGTAGCCGACGGGGTTGTAGCGGGCTTCGCCTTCGGCGAGGGTGCGGATGCCCCAGCCGGAGTAGAGGCGGGGGCCGAGGAGGTGGTCGACGATGTGTTTGGCGCGGGTGCGTTCGACGATGCCGCTCCAGAGGAGGTGGCCGATGTTGGAGCTGAGGGCGTCGACTTTGTTGCCGTCGGCGTCGAGGGCGAGGGCGTAGTACTTCTGGTCTTCGATCCAGAAGTCGCGGTTGAAGCGGGCTTTGAGGTCGGCGGCTTGTTTTTCGAGTTCGGCGGCCCAGGAGGGGTCTTTCCAGACGTCGCGGGCGAGGCGGGCGGCGCGGCGTTTGGCGTCGTAGGCGTAGCCCTGTAGTTCGCAGGTGGCGCGGGGGAAGCCGGGCAGGGTGCCGTCGCGGTAGGAGATGGAGTCCCAGGAGTCTTTCCAGCATTGGTTTTCGAGGCCGGTTTCGGGGTTGCGGGTCTGGTACCAGATGTAGCCGTCGCCGCGTAGGTCGGCGTATTGGTCGATCCAGTCGATGGCGGCGCGGGCTTCGAATTCGAGGTCGGCGGCGAGGCGGGTGTCGCCGCTCCAGCGTTCGTATTCGTCGAGCAGGGTGATGAACAGTGGGGTGGCGTCGGCGGAGCCGTAGTAGGGGGAGTGGGGTCGTTCTTCGAAGGCGGTGAGTTCGCCGTAGCGCATCTCGTGGAGGATCTTGCCGGGGTCTTCGTCGCGGAAGTCGTCGATGCGGCTGCCTTGGCGGGCGCCGAGTTCGGCGAGGGTGGTGGCGGCCAGCGACGGGACGAAGGGCAGGGCTTGGAGGCTGGTGAGGATGCTGTCGCGGCCGAACATGGTCATGAACCAGGGCAGGCCGGCGGCGGGCAGGCTGCGTTTGCCGGCGGTCATGGGGGCGAAGCGCAGGGCGGCGAGGTCGGTGAGGCTGCGGCGGTAGGTGTGTTTGAGGGGTTCCCAGTCGCATTCGAGTTTGGGTGCTTCTTCGAGCCAGCGCTGGAGTTCGGTTTCCATGTCGCGGCGGGTGTGGCCGGTGTCTTCGTCGCTGGTGATGCGGTGGTGGGCGGCCTGGTTGGCGGCCCAGCCCCATAGTGAGGTCTCGACCTGGATCTCGGTGGTCCAGCTGGTGTGGGGGTCGAGGTGGACGGTGTAGGTGAGGCCGTCGTCGTCGAGGTCGGCGGGGGTGGTGGTGGAGATGAGGGTTTCGCGGCGGTAGGTGTCGCGTTCGTAGCCGAGCAGGAGCCGGTGGTCGACGCGGGTGTAGTACTTGCCTTTCTTCTTGAGGTGGTCTTTGACTTCGAACAGGTCGGCGAAGTCGGCGCCGGCGTCGATGCGTACGACGAGGTCGATGGGGTTGTCGGCGTGGTTGAGGATGGTGAGGGTTTCGCGGAAGCCGTCGACGACGGCGCGCTGGCGGATGACGGAGTAGGTGGCGTCGACGTAGACGGTGCCGGTGCCGGGGACGAGGAAGAACCGGGTTTCGAAGTAGTGCAGGTCGTCGGTGGACAGGGGCCGTAGGCGGCTGCCGTTGACGGTGAGGATCCAGCGGGACAGGTAGCGGGTGTCCCAGGAGAACAGGCCGTTGGGTTCGGTGGGTGAGGCGTCGATGTCGCCGGCGGTGTCGCTGACGACGAACGTGTTGCCGTCCAGGGTGCTGACCGTCGGTGCGGGGATCATCTGGGGTGCCTCCTGGCGGCGGGTTCGGGCAGTGGCGGTCGCCCGCCGGGGAACAGCCGTTGCAGCATGGTGATGAGGTGCAGGTCGCCGTCGACGTCGACTTGGCCGCGGAGCATGGCGGCCATGGTGTTGACCTGGCCGGTGACGATGCCGTCGAAGAGTTTCTTGTCGACTTTGACGACGCAGTCGGCGGGTTGTTCGCCGCGGCTGACGTCGACGTGGCCGCGGTTGATGGTGACGCGCCAGTGTTCGCCGCGGCCGCCGTTGCCGGTGAGGTCGAAGCGGATGGTGCCGGTGGTGGCGCGCAGCAGCGGGTAGCGGCCGTGTTCGGCCAGGCCGGTGAAGTAGGCGGCGGTGGGGTCGTAAGTCATCGGGCGGCGCCGGGTGCGGTGGTGGCGGCGGCCGGGAAGGTGGCGCCGAGGCGGTGCATGAGGTGGTCGCCGACGCGCAGGGCGTTGGCCATGGCGGTCAGGGCCGGGTTGACGGCGCCGATGCTGGGGAAGCAGCTGGTGTCGACGACGTACAGGTTGTCGAGTTCGTGGGTTTTGCAGTTGGCGTCGAGGACGGATGTGGCGGGGTCGGTGCCCATGCGGCAGGTGCCGGCCTGGTGGGCGACGCCGGCGATGGGGATGTCGCTCTTCATGTAGGCGAAGCGGTGGATGAGGTGGTCCTGGTGCAGCCGCATCGTCTTGAGCATGGATTTGAGCTGGTGGTAGAGCTGTTTGGCGGCGGTGGGGTTGCTGGGTGTGTAGTCGAGGATGATGTTGCCGTCGCGGGCGACGGTGACGCGGTTGCCGGGCATGGGCAGGTCTTCGGTGGACAGCCAGAAGTCGACGGCGTGCCGGGCGACGTCGGCCAGGGCCCAGCTCGGCGCGAGTTTGGTGGCGAGGGGTTTCTCGCCGCGGTACATGTCGGGCGCGGATTTGCCGATCATCTGGATGTTGCCCATGGGGTAGTCGAAGCCGGGGCCGCGGAAGTAGAAGTCGTTGAGGCCGAGGGTCTTCTGGAAGACGGTGTCGTTGGGTTCGCGGGACAGGGCGAGCACGGCCTGGGACAGGTGGTACATGTAGTTGCGCCCGACCTGGTCGGAGCCGTTGGCGAGGCCGCGCGGGTGGCGGTCGGTGGCGGACATGAGCAGGAGTTTGGCGGTGTTGGCGGCGCCGGCGGCGACGGCGACGATGGCGGCCGAGTAGCGTTCCTCGTGGCCTTCGTGGTCGACGATGACCTGCGTGACGGCGGTGCCTTCGGGGTTGGTCTCCAGGCGTACGACGTGGGCGTGGGTGAGCATGGTGACGTTGGGTGCGGTGAGTGCGGGGCGTACGGCGAGGGTTTCGGCGTCGGATTTGGCGTGCAGGGGGCAGGGGAAGCCGTCGCAGCGGGCGCAGCGGATGCAGATGCTGTTGTTGATGTCGGCTTCGTTGAGGCGGACGCCGCAGGGGGCGTGGAACGGGTGGAAGCCGGCGGCGGCGAGGTCGTCGGACAGTTGCTGGATGCGGGGTTCGTGGCGCAGCGCCGGGTAGGGGTAGGGCGCGGACGCGGGCGGTTCGGTGGGGTCTTCACCGCGGTTGCCGTGGACTTCGTAGAGCTGTTCGGCCATGGTGTACCAGGGCTCCATCTCCTCGTAGGTGATGGGCCAGGCGGGGGACAGGCCGTCGTGGTGCTGGAGGGCGCCGAAGTCTTCGCGGCGCAGCCGGTAGAGGGCGGCGCCGTAGAGTTTGGTGGCGCCGCCGACGTAGTAGTGGACCTGCGGCTGGAACGCTTTGCCGGCGCGGTCGTACCAGGTGTCGGGGGAGATGTAGCGGTTGTCGATGAACACTTCGGCGGTGTCCCAGTTGGCGATTTCGCGGGGCAGGTAGTCGCCGCGTTCGAGCAGCAGGATGCGCTTGCCGGACGGGGCGAGGTAGCGGGCCAGGGTGCCGCCTCCGGCGCCGGTGCCGATGATGATGACGTCGTAGGCTTCCATGTCAGATCTCTCCCAGCCGCTCGGCAACGATGATCGACCCGGCGGCTCCGACGAGCGCCAGGTGTGAGAACGCTTGCGGGAACGGTGACGGCGCCGCGCAGGAGGACGGCCCGGGCCCGCCGGGCTGGCTGGTCACGACCCGCCTCCGGGCATGGGGTCGGCGATCCAGGGGCCGCGCCAGCCGTGCCCGGCGACGAGCTTGTCCGCCCCCGCGGGGCCCCACGTGCCGGGTGCGTACGGTTCGACGGGGGACGGGTGGTCCAGCAGCGGCTGCATGATGCGCCAGGTCTCTTCGACGCCGTCCTGGCGGGTGAACCGGTTGGCGTCGCCGACCAGGGCCGCGTGCAGCAGCACCTCGTAGGGGGTGGGGCCTTCGCCGCCCTCGGCGGCGAACTCCATGTCCATGGTGATCGGGCCGACGAAGTCGGTGTCGGCGCGTTTGGCGTTCAGGCGCAGCCGCGTGCCGGTGGCCGGGTCGAGTTTGATGACGAACTGGTCCGGTTCGGGGACCAGGCCAGCGAATGCGGGCAGGCCCAGTCGCGGCGGCTGCTTGAACACGACCCGGAACTCGGTCTGGGTGACCGGCAGGCACTTGCCGGTGCGGATGAAGAACGGCACCCCCGACCAGCGCCAGTTGTCGATCTCCAGGCGCAGGGCGGCGTAGGTCTCGGTGGTGGAGCCCTTCGCGACGCCGTTGATGTCCTGGTAGCCGTCGTACTGGCCGCGCACGTACTGGGCCGGGTCGGCGTCGAGCACCGCGCTCCACAGCGCGAACTGGGCGTTCTTGACCGCGTCGGGGTGCCGCCCGGCGGGTGGTTCCATCGCGCCGCCGGCCAGGACCTGCATCAGGTGGTTGACGACGACGTCGCGCAGCGCGCCGACCGGGTCGTAGAAGTGGCCGCGGTCGGCCACGCCGAAGTCCTCGGCCATGGTGATCTGCACGTTGTCGACGTGGTCGCGGTTCCACACCGGCTCCAGCATCCGGTTGGCGAACCGCAGGTACACCAGCTCCTCGGTGCCCATCTTGCCGAGGAAGTGGTCGATGCGGAACAGCTGCGACTCGTCGAGGTACTGGTGCAGGTCGTCGGCGAGGGCGCGGGCCGAGGCCAGGTCGTGGCCGAACGGCTTCTCCACCACGACCCGCCCGCCGCGGGTCAGCCCCGCCTCGGACAGGCCTTTGATCACGGTCGCGAACAGCGACGGCGGGATCTCCAGGTACGACACCGGCGTCGCGGCGCCCTTGGCGGCGGCGGCGACGCGGCCGTAGAGGCCGTCGTCGGTGAAGTCGCCCGATACGTAGGACAGGCGCGCCGCGAACCGGTCGAACACCTGCTGGTCCAGTGGCTCGCCGGTGCCCTCGATGCACGCCTTGGCGTGTTCGCGCAGCTTGTCGACGGTCCAGTCGTCGGCGGCGACGCCGATGATCGGGCAGGTGAGCAGACCGCGGCGCTCCAGCCGGTACAGCGAGCGGAACGTCATCACCTTGGCCAGGTCGCCGGTGATGCCGAAGATGACGAACACGTCCGCGGGCGCGGGCGCGGCCGGTGCGGTCATGGTGTGCTCCTGGATGTGGTGGCTCGCCGAGTCGGCTTACGCCGCTCATCCTTCCAATATCGGGACTTATCCGGGTGTGATACTGCCGAACGCGCATATCGGTCGCGAGTCGGCTGCGACGATGGGCCCGTGGCCCGTCTGCAGCCGCTCACCCTCGCCCTGGCCCTGACCGCGGGCCTGTTGCTCGGCCCGGCCCCCGCCGTCCCGGCGGCCGCGCCCACGCCCGCGCCGACCCCGGCGCCGTCACCGCTGCCGCAGGGCGACCAGCCCGTGCGCCTGGACCCGGCCGGGTTCACCAGCCGGGTCGACAACCCGTACCTGCCGCTGGCGGCCGGGTCGCGCTGGAACTACACCGCCTCCGGCGTCGACGGCGACGTGCGCACCGAGGTCACCGCCGGGACCGGCCCGCACCGGATCATCGGCATCGACACCGTGCCGGTGCGCACGGTCACCACCGACTCGGGCGGGGGCGTGCTGCGCGACGCCACCTCCTGGTACGCCCAGGACCGCGACGGCAACGTGTGGCTGCTCGGCCAGGCCGGCCGCGACTACCTGGAGGGCGTGCTCACCAGCACCGACCGGTGGGAGGCCGGCCGCGACGGCGCCCAGCCCGGCATCGCCATGCCCGCCGGTCCCACGACCGGGCAGCGCTGGCGGATCGCGTACGCGCGCGGCCGCGCCGAGGACACCGCGCGCGTGCTCGCCACCGGCCGGCACGTCAGCGTCCCCGCCGGCGCGTACGACGGCGTGATCACCGTCGAGGAGAGCTCACGGCTGTTCCCCGGCGCGCGCATCGAGCACTGGTACGCCCCCGGGGTGGGCCTGGTGCAGTCGCAGGCCGCAGGGGACGGCGACCGCACCAGGCTCGTGGCCTACCACCGGCCCTAGGCCGCGGCCCGCACCCGGGCCATCGCCCGGAACTCGTTGGGCACCTGCTGCATCACGTGATCGAAAACTTCGGCGCCCAGGTCCTCCCGCAGCGCCGTCAGCACCCCCCGCACCCCCGACTCGGTGTCCCGGTCGTTGAGGCCCGTGCGCTGGTGCACCCGCCGCAGCAGCTCGGGCAGGCCGAAGCACTGCATCCGACCGTTGCCGTCCACCGGCACCGCGTCGCGCAATCCCTCGTGCAGGTGCTCGACCAGGTAGCGGCGCTCCCCGCTGCTCAGCCGGCTGCCCAGGCACTCCAGCGTGGCCCGGGTCGCGTCCGCCGCCTCCTCCACGGTCAGCCCCGACAACTCGGCGACCTTGCGGAAGAACTGCTTGTCCCCCATACATCCCCTCCCAAACTCGCTCCCACAGGTGGACCAACCCCACCCTAAAGCCACATGCCCCCCAAACCCGCCCGTATTCAGTTGATCATGAACTTGTGGGCGTGCTCGGCGGCGTGTCACCACCCCGGCACCGTGATCACCCCGGCCGGGGGCCGGGGGCGGCGCTCCGGTGTGGAGCGTGCGTAGGATCGCCGGGTGGACGGAGCCGGGCTGTACGCCGCCAACGCCGCAGGCATGTGGCAGGCCGCCGGGACGCCGCTGCCCGCCGACCCCCGCTACGCCGGGTTCACCGCCTACGGCGCGGTGCGGGTCGTGCTGCGCCGGCCGCTGGGCGCACCGTCCATCGCCGGGATCGTCGCCGCGCTGCCCGCCGGGCGGATGACCCTCGAAGACCCGTACGGGCTGGCCGCACCCCAGCAGCTGCCCGACGTCATGGTGCGGCGCATGCCGGTCATGAACCGGCCGCCGGGCCCGCCGCCCGCCGGGCAGCGCGACGGGATCAGCGTCGAGCCGGTCACCGGCCCGGACACCCTCGCCACCGCCGAGCGGGTCATCGTCGACGGGTTCCCCTACCCGCACCTGCAGCCGTGGACCGCCGGGCGGGCGCTGACACCCCGGCTGCTGCACGCCCCCGGCTGGCGGGCGTGGCTGGCCCGCCGCGACGGCGCACCGGCCGCGGCCGGCTACACGTTCGACGACGGCACCGCGCTCGGCGTGTACTCCCTGGCCACCCTGCCCGAGCACCGGCGGGCCGGGCTGGCCCGGGCCCTGCTCACGGCGATGCTCGCCGCGCACCCGCGGCGCACCGCGACCCTGGTCGCCACCGAGGCCGGCCGGCCCCTGTACGCGGCGCTCGGCTTCGTCACCGTGTCCACCGCGACCTGGTACTTCCGCGCCGGCTGAGCCGGTACGGGTTTCGCCGAACCCGCGGCACGCCACACGGGGCGATGGCATCCTGAGGTGTCCCTTACACAGTGCCGGTCGCCCCAGGGCAGACGGCTCGCGGCGACCGGGCCGCGGCCGGAGGCGCCCGATGAAAACCACCCGAACGACCGCACGTGCCCCATCGGCGCAGGATCAGTACGTCGTCGACATCCTCACCGTCGTCAACGGCGTCCCGCAGCAGTGGCGCGTCGACACCCGCACCACCCTGCTCGAGGCGCTGCGCGACACGGCCGGGCTCACCGGCACCAAACGCGGCTGCGACCAGGGCGCCTGCGGCGCGTGCACGGTGCACGTCGACGGCAACCGGGTGCTGTCCTGCCTGATGCTCGCCGCCCAGGTCGACGGGCGCACCGTCACCACCGTCGAAGGCCTCGCCGGGGAGCTGGGCCTGCACCCGCTGCAGGAGGCGTTCCTGCGCCACGACGCGTTCCAGTGCGGCTTCTGCACCCCCGGCCAGCTCATGTCCGCCGCGTGCCTGCTGCGCGAACCCGGCCGCACCGGCAGCGACGCCGACATCCGCGAGTACATGTCGGGCAACCTGTGCCGCTGCGGGGCGTACGACAACATCGTCGCCGCGATCCGCGACGTCGCCGCGCGGCAGGCCGAGGGCGGTGCGTGATGCGCGCCTTCGTCTACGAGCGGCCCGCCGACGTCGCCCAGGCCATCGCCGCGGTCGCCGCCGACCCGCAGGCCGCGTTCCTGGCAGGCGGCACCACCCAGCTGGACCTGATGAAGGACGGGGTGTGGACCCCCGACCGGCTGGTCGACATCACCCGGCTGCCGCTGCGCGGCATCCTGGTCGAGGGACAGCTCATGCGCGTCGGCGCGCTCACCACGATGGAGCAGCTCGCCGCCGAACCGGTCGTCGCGCAGCGGCTGCTGATGGTGCGGGAGGCGCTGCTGGCCGGGGCGTCGGTGCAGCTGCGCAACATGGCCACCATCGGCGGGAACCTGCTGCAGCGCACCCGCTGCCGCTACTTCCGCGACCCGAGCGTGTCGGCGTGCAACCGGCGCAGCCCCGACTCCGGCTGCGCCGCCGTCGACGACACCGCCCGGATGCACGCCATCCTCGGCGTCGACGAGCGGTGCGTGGCCCTGCACGCCTCCGACGTGGCCGTGCCGCTGGTCGCCGTCGACGCGCAGGCCCTGGTCGCCGGTCCCGGCGGGCAGCGGCACGTCCCGCTGACCGAACTCTGGGTCCGCGCCGACGAGGGCCCGTCGATCGAGCACGTGCTCACCCACGGCGAGCTGGTCACCGCCGTGGACGTGCCGCTGCTGCCCGCCGGGTGGCGCTCGGGCTACCTGAAGGTCCGCGACCGGGCGTCGTACGAGTTCGCGCTGTGCTCGGCCGCGGTCGCGGTGCTCATGGACGGCGACCTGATCGCCGACGTCCGCATCGCGCTCGGCGGCGTCGGGTCGGTGCCGTGGCGGGCCCGGCAGGCCGAGGAGATGCTGCGCGGCACGCACGTCGACCCGGTCCGGTTCGAGCAGGCCGGGCGGGCCACCGTCGCGGGGGCGTACACCCTGCCCGGCACCGCGTTCAAGGTCGACCTGGCGGTGGCGACGCTGACCAGGCAACTGCTGGCGATGACGACGGAGGCGAGCACATGACCGCCGTACAGGCACGCACCGCAGGCTGGGTCGGGCAGGGCGTCGACCGCGTCGACGGGCCGCACAAGGTCACCGGCACCGCGCCCTACTCCGGCGATGTGACACTGCCCGGGATGCTGCACGCGATGGTGGTCACCGCGACGATCGCCGCCGGGTCCGTCACGAAGGTCGACACGAGCGCGCTGCTGACCCTGCCCGGGGTGCGCGCCGTGTTCACCCACGAGAACTTCCCGCGCCTGAACGCCGGGCCGCAGGTCGCGTTCGGGGAGGCGCCGCCCGCGCCGCTGCAGGACGGCCGGGTCGCCTTCCACGGCCAGGAGGTCGCCCTCGTCGTCGCCGACACGATCCAGCAGGCCGCCGAGGCCGCGCGGCTCATCGAGATCACGTACGCGCCCGAGGCGGCGCTGCTCGACCCGGCCCACGGCGTCGAGGAGCCGCTGCCGTACCTGCCCGACACGCACCGCGGCGACACCGAGGCCGGCTGGGCGCAGGCCGACGTGCGCGTCGGCGCGACCTACACCACGGCGGAGAACGTCAACAACCCGCTCGGGCTGATGGGCGCCGTCGCCGCGTGGGACGGCGACCACCTCGACTTCCACGACTCGACCCAGTGGCCGGTCAACGTCCGCAAAACCCTCGCCGCGATGTTCGGCGTGCCCGAGTCGGGCGTACGGGTGCACGCGCCGTACCTGGGCGGCGGGTTCGGGGCCGGGCTCATCCCGTGGCCGTACAAGATGCTCGCCGCCGGCGCCGCCCGCGCCCTGGGCCGGCCGGTGAAACTGATGCTGACCCGGCCGCAGATGTTCAAGCTGGTCGGGCACCGGCCCGACACCGAGCACCGGGTGCGCCTGGCCGCCCGCCGCGACGGCACGCTCACCGCGATCGAGCACCGGGCCGTGTCCCTGGCCTCGCTCGACAAGCCCGCGCTGGGGCTGCTCACGTCCGCGACCGGGCAGGTGTACGCGTGCCCGAACGTCGCCACCGTCGAGCGGACCGTGCGGCTCAACCGCCGCTACCCGTCGGCGATGCGCGGCCCCGGCGAGGCCGAGGGCAACTGGGCCATCGAGACCGCCATGGACGAACTCGCCTACGAACTGGGCATGGACCCGCTGGAGCTGCGGCTGCGCAACATCTCCGCCGACACGCACCCCGGCAGCGGCCTGCCCTGGTCCAGCAACGCCCTGATCGAGTGCTGCAAGGTCGGCGCGGAGGTGTTCGGGTGGGCGCGGCGCGACCCGCGGCCCTCGGCCACCCGCGACGGGCACCTGCTCGTCGGCTGGGGCATGGCCACCGCGTTCTACGGCGCCTACCTGCCCGTGTCCACCGCCCGGATCACGGTGTACGCCGACGGGACCGCCGCGGTGCGCACCGCCGGGACCGACATCGGCACCGGCACGTACACGATCCTGACCCAGGTGGCCGCGGACCTGCTCGGGCTGCAGCCCCGGCAGATCGACCTGCAGCTGGGCGACAGCGACCTGCCCGACGCCGCCCAGTCCGGCGGCTCCGGGCTGGCCTCGTCGCTGTCGGCGGCGCTGCAGGACGCCGCCGCGAACCTGCGCGGCTCGCTGCTGGACCTGGCCGGTCCCGACTCGCCGCTGCACGGCGCGGGCCCGGACGAGGTCACCTGCCGTGACGGCGGTCTGTCCCGCTCCGCCGACCCGTCGGCGCGCACGTCGTTCGCGCAGCTGCTCGCCGCCGCCGAGCTGACACAGCTGTCCGCCGAGGGGCACACGCGGCTGCCCGACTCCGCCGAGGCGGGGATGCACCAGGCCGGCGGGTTCGGGGCCCGGTTCGCCGAGGTCGCGATCGACCCGATGATCGGGCGGCTGCGGGTGCGCCGCATCGTCACCGTCACCGACTGCGGGCGGGTCCTGAACCCGAAACTGGCCCGCAGCCAGATCATCGGCGGGACCGTCGGCGGCATCGGCATGGCGCTGTTCGAGGAGACGGTGACCGACCCGGGCACCGGGCGGGTCGCCAACGGGACGTTCGGCGACTACCTGATCGCCTCGTGCGCGGACGTGCCCGACATCGAGGTCCTGTTCGCGGGCGGGCCCGACCGGTTCAGCCCGGCCGGGACCAAGGGCGCGGGAGAGATCGGCCTGGTCGGCATACCGGCCGCGATCGGCAACGCGGTTTTCCACGCCACCGGCCGCCGCCTGCGCGCCCTGCCCATCACCATCGACCAGCTGATGATGTGACCCAAGGAAGGCCGGTAGAGCCGCCTGTGACGTGCGCCCTCGACACCGGGCCCACAGTTTCGCGGTGTAGTCGGGCCGATCGGCCGATACAACGTCAGCACCATTCTTCGGAGCATCTGCATATATCTAAGGAGACGCAGATGCCTGAGGATCCTGATCGGCCCGATAACGAGTTCGGTGCCAGCGATGCCGCCGCTTTCGGCGCTGCGGCGGGATTGTTCTACCTCATGGGCCGGGGGATCAGCCGGGCTATCAACGGGCCTCGTCGAACCTGCCCTCAGTGAGGTCATTTCATCCTGATTGGCGTCGATGTCGCGTGGTGTAGGGCCAGGATGGCCCGCGCGATGACGCCGATCTTGCTGACGGTGCAGCGGACACGGGTGAGGATCTGCCAGCACTTGAGCGTGGCGAAGCCGCGCTCGCCGGGTGCCCGGACGGCGGCGTGGCGGCGGTTGTACGCCGTCGCGGCCGGGATCAGGGGCTTGTCCTTGCCGGCCCTGACCGGGGTGATCAGGGTGGGTGCCTCGCCCTGGTAGCCGCGGTCGGCCCAGAACTGCAGGCCGTGCCGGACGGCGGCGTCGACCACGCCGTGTCGGCGCGCGGCGGTCAGGTCATGGGTCGAGCCGGGCAGCCCGTCGGAGATCCACAGCAGGTTCCCGGTTTCACCCGCGAGGGCCTGCAGGTTGACGCCGTAGGTGCGCTTGCGGTGCACCCACCACAGTTTGTGCGCGCTGGTCCAGCGCACCCGGAACGTCGTGATGATCGTGCCGTCCAGGATCGTCACCTTCCCGCGCCGTCCGGCCAAGGCCTCTTCCAGGGACGGTGCCCGAGCTGCCAGCAGTGCCACCGCCTCACCGACGTACCGGTAGCAGGTGGCCGGCGAGACCTCGAACGAGACCGCAAGCTGGGCGAGGCTGTCCCCGCAGCGCAGGTGGACCAGGACCAGCAGCGCCTGCCGAGCGGGTGACAGCTTGCGCCACCGGCAGCCGCTCTGCCTGCGGTGCTCGGCCAGCAGGCCGGTGAGGAACTCCAGGTGGGGCGTCGACAGTCCCGGGACCGGGGCGCGGTAGGTTAGCAACTGAAGCTCCTGCTGGTACTGGTTGGTGTGGTAACCCCAGTCCTATCGGGAGCTTCACTTCATGGCCCACATCCCCACGCTCAGTTGATCAACCTGAGACATCCACATCCATCAGGATGAAATGACCTCAGTGCAATGGCGAGAAGGTCGTGGGAAAGGTCATCGTCTGCCGGGTGTGCGAAGGCAGCCGTACCTTTCTCGGCAGAACGTGCCCGGAGTGCAACGGGCTTGGCGGAGGACTGCGCAGCGTGACCTGTGCGGGCTGCTCCGGCAAAGGCTGGATCAGGAGTAAGTGACAGGCTCGCCTCGCCGATCATGACGTCAGACCGGCCTTCGGTGCGCGATGTGAGCCGGCAGCCTTTCCGGCCGGGAGATCGCCGATCGCGTTGTCGGCTCCAGTCGCCTGCGAGCTCAGACCAGGAAACGGGGAAGTGTGCCCGGCAATCCGCTCGATCTCTATATCAGAGCCGCTACCCTGCTGGGCGGTTTGGGGCGCGAATATGATCCTCGGGCGCTGAACGAGGCGATTGCGCTCCTGCGGCAGGCATTCCGAGTGGTCCACCTCCACCACCCCCTTCGCCGCGAGATACTCGGCACGCTGTCCACGGCGCTGATGGTTCGCAGTGAACGCGAAGGCGACTACGACGATATCGACGAGGCGGTGTCGCTTGCCCGCACTGCGGTCGATGGTGGTGGGGACGCTCAGTCCTACGTCAGCCTGGGAAACGCCCTCGGGCGGCAGTTCGAGCTGACCGCCGAGCCGGCATACCTCGACGAGGCCATCGACGCATATCAGTGCGCCTTGGCCGACCCTGACCCGGGCTACCGTGCGGCTTCGCATGGGAGTCTTTCGTACGCGTTGCTGCTGCGATTCCTGCGGACCGGCGCAATCGACGACGTCGACCGCGCGATCAGACTCGGCACGATGGCCGGCTACTTTGCCGATCCCGAAGACCCGGAGATCGGCAACAGCTTCGCCAGCGTGTCCAAGGCGCTCGTGGCGCGATACGACGCTTTGGGTGCTGTCGGCGACCTTGACGATGCGATTCGGTTCGCCGAGCGGGCGCTGTCCCATGCACCTTCCGGACATCCGCTGCGCGGGCGCTTCCTCGTCGATCTCAGCGACGCACTCCGCGTGCGGTTCCTGCGCCGTATGTACACCGATGTGGCGGACTCAGCGCCCCTGGACGAAATCGACCGAGCGATCGCGCTGGCGAACGAGGCGGTCGCGATCACCCGCCACGGGCACCATTACCGGGCGGCCTACCTGGAGGCGCTGGCTAACGCGCGGGAAGCCCGCTTCGGGGCGACGAATGACATACGCGATCTCCGGAATGCGATCGAGCGCCGACGTGACGCCGTTGCCGAGGCAGCCTCGGTAGCGGATGCGGCAGGCAGGTTCAGTAATCTGGCGCATGACCTGGTGAAGAGTTACATGGAGACCGGCCGGCGGACGGACCTCGACGATGCCCTCACGGCCGCATGGCGCGCGGTCGAACTGACACCGGCGGGTAACGCGGACCGGGCTCACTATCTCGCTATTCTGGGACTGGTTCAATTCCAGTCTTATCTTGCTGCCGACGACAGCGGCGACGGCGCGGAGCAAGCCATGTCCGCGCTGGGTGAGGCGACCACCATCGTCCGCGCGCCCGTCGGCACCCGTGCCAAGGCCGCATCCGCGCTCGGTGACATCGCAGCCTACGTGGGCCGATATTCCGATGCGGTAGATGCATACCAGCGTGCGATCCAGCTGCTGCCGCTGGCAGCGTGGCGCGGCGTGCACGAGGTCGACAGCGAGTTCGTCCTGGGCCGGTTCGACGGCGTCGGCGGAGAGGCCGCGGCCTGCGCAATCCTGGTGGGCAAGCCGTATCTGGCACCCGAGCTGCTAGAGCACGCGCGAGCGGTCATGTGGTCCCAGGCACTCGACCTACGCGCCGACCTGCTGGCGGTGCGGGCGGCCGATACCGGCCTGGCCGACAGGCTGGAGGCCGTACGCGTCGGGCTGGGCAGGCTCGGCGGAAGACATCGCTGACCGTGGGGGCCGGCGTTGACCGGGCCGGTATCAAGGTCTGTTTGCGGCTGAGCAGGCCGTGGGTACGAAAAGGGGCATGACGTCTCATGCTGACACCACCTGGCGGCCGTACGAGGTCGAGGGCGAGCTGAGCACCGCGGAGAAGAACCGGCTGCCCGAGACCGTGTTCGCGTTCCCGGCCAAGCACAAGCTGCCGCTGACCGACGCCGAGCACGTGCGCAACGCGCTGGCCCGCTTCGACCAGGTCAAGGGCGTCAACGACGACCAGCGCGACCTCGCGTTCGCCAACATCCAGGCGGCGGCCCGGCACTTCGGCGTCGACGTCGCCGAGACGCACTGGCACCAGCTGGGCCGCCGCCCGTACACCCAGAACCCGGCGCACTGACCTCCGGGGGCGAGCACGGATCGATCCGCTCTGGCAGGATCGCCGCATGCTGCCCGTCCCCCCAGGTGCCATCGTCCCGTTCATCGCGTACCCGGTGCCGATCACCCCGCCGCCGGGCTGCGGCGTGCTCGTGTTCACCGTCAACCGCGGGCCCTACCTGGTGTCGGCCGCCTCCACGGCCCGGCTGCGCATCGGCGGCCAGGAGGTGCCGTTCGCCGGTGAGGGCACCTGGCACGTGGCGGTGCCCGCCGGGGCGTTCGAGGTGCGGCTGACCGACTTCATGGGTGTGCCGATCATGAAGACGGCGGTGACCGTGCAGCCCGGCGAGGCCCAGGCGCGCACGTTCGACTTCCAGGTGTGGCGCAACCGGGTCCTCGACGGGCAGGGCAACGACGCCGCCACGTTCGCCATGTGGTCCAACTACCTGATCATGGTGGTGACGCTGGTCGGCATCGCGGTGGCGTGCTGCTGCGGCTTCGGCGCTCTGATCACGCTGCCGGCGCTGACCGCGCCGCACTGACCGGTTCGGGCAGCTCGGGCAGCTCGACGTTCGCCTCGCCGAGCGGCTGCAGCGGGGTCACCGTGGCGTAGCCGTCGGCGAGCAGCGCCATGTCGGTGCCGGGCTCCAGGCGCGCGCCGGTGTCCTCCAGCGCGGTGCGCACGAAGCCGGTGCCGCGCTCGGCGATGCGCATCTGCACCTGGCCGAACCGGCCGAACCGGGCCCGGCACAGCCCCCGCACCTGCTCGGTGGGCAGGTCGGGCACGTTCAGGTTCAGCACGGTCGAGCGGGGCAGGTCTGCCAGCAGCGGCAGCAGCGACACGGCGTACGCGGCGGCGGTGTCCCAGTGCCGGTCGTCGTCGGTCAGGTCGCCGTCGGCGAGGTCCAGCGACACGGCCAGGCCGTGGCAGCCGTACGTGGCGCCGGTCAGCGCGGCGCCGACGGTGCCGGAGTGCAGCACGGCGGGGCCTGCGTTGGCGCCTCGGTTGATGCCGGACAGGACCACGTCGGGCGGGTCGCCGAACGCGCCCCGGGTGGCGATCAGCGCGGCCAGCGCCGGGGTGCCGGTGACGGCGTACGCGGGCACGCCGTCGACGCCGGGCAGGCGGCGCTCGTCGACGACGACCCGGCCGTCCTGCGCGACGGCGCTGACGGCGGCGCTGGCACCGCTGGAGTCACGGGCCGGGGCGGCCACCACCACGTCGAAGCCGCCCTGGTGCGCGGCCAGCGCCAGGCGGTGCAGGCCCGGCGCGTCGATGCCGTCGTCGTTGGTGATCAGGACCCGGGTCATGAATGCGTCACCTTCTCCGCGAGCTGCTCGGGGGACATGTGGCCGGAACGTTCGGGCTCGGGCGGGGGCGCGGCCGCGCCGCCGGGCACCGGCGTCAGCTCGACGCGGGTGGTGAACTGGGCGATGACGTCGGCGCGGCCGGTGCCCAGGCCGTGCCGGGTGACGTTGAGCGCGCCCGCGGCCGCGCCGGTGCGGACCGCCTCGGCCAGTTCGCCGCCGCGGGCCAGCGTCGCGGCGACGCCGGCGGTCATCGAGTCGCCCGCGCCGCGGTGGTCGGCCGGTTCCAGCCGGGGCAGCTCGACCTGGTTGACCTCGCCGTCGATGAGGACGAACGCGGGATGTTCGGCCCGGCTGAGGATGACGTTGGCGGCGCCGTCCTCGCGCAGCTTGAACAAGCCCGCCACCAGCGACGGGATGCTGTCGTCGGGGGCCATGCCGTCGCGCAGCAGCTCCTCGTGCGACACCTTGAGCACGTCGACGCCGCCCTCCAGGACCGCCGTGAGGTAGTCGCCGGACAGGTCCGCGACGACGGTGGTGCCGTTGCGGCGCAGGTCCTGGGCCAGCCGCCGGAACACGTCGGGGGCAGGATCTGCGGGTCGGCGACGCCGGTCAGCACGGCGACCTTGGCGCGCAGGCCCTCGGCGAGCGCGACGTTGTAGAGCTCGTCCTGCTCGTGGCGGCTCAGCGGCCGGCCGGGGGCCTCGGCGACCTCGCGGCGCTGCCCGTCGCGGCGGTCGTGCACGTAGGCGCCGTTGCGGGCGGCGACGTCGACCGCGCCGAGCTCCAGGCCCTCGTCGAGGATGAGGTTGCGCACGACGCGGCCGGTCTCGTCGCCGAAGGCGGAGCACAGCACGGCGCGTACACCCAGAGATTTGATCATGCGGGCGACCCAGACGCCCTGCCCGCCCGCGTGCAGGTGGATCTCCTGCTCCTCGTCGCCGACCTGCTCGACGGTGACGGTGAGCTGCGGGGACGGTGCGAACACCATGACGGATTCCGGCATGATCGTCGCTTACCCCGGCGCCGGGCGATTCAATCACCGTCCGGCGCCGGTGATCACCGGTGGGTGGGGGTGCAGGCGTCGGCGGCGCGGCGCAGCAGCGGCACCAGGTCGTGCGGGCTGTTGACCACGACGTCCATCATCGCGGCGACCTGCTCGCCGGTTTCGGGGTTGGACACCCCGACCCGGAACACGCGGAAGGCCGGGTCGGCCGCGGCCCGGTCGGCGAGCGCGGTCAGCGCGGGCAGGTCGCCCAGGTCGTCGCCGAAGTACCAGACGCAGTCGAGGTCGCCGGTGGCGGTGCGGATGACGCCGCCCTTGTCGCGGCGGATCGGCGGCTTGAGCTCCAGGACCATCCGGCCGGGCAGCGGGGACAGGCCGTACTCGGCGGCGCGGTGCCCGCCCCAGGTCTCGACCTGGCCGCGCAGGTGCGGGGCGGTGCGGTAGTGCAGTGCGACGGACAGGCGCTTGTCCTCGACGAGCACGTCGGGGTCCAGCTCGGTCACGGCCCGTTTGACGACCTCCTCCACGGCCGACACCCAGGGCAGCACCTCGGGGTCGGTCCACAGGGTGCCGTGGGCGTCCATGGACTCCATGCCGTAGAGGCCGTAGAGGCGTACCGGCTGCGCGCCGAAGTGCCGCTGCAGGAACTCCACCGGCCGGCCGGACACGACCGCGACGGTGCGGACGCGTGCGGCGATCTCGGCGACGGCCTCGACGACCCCCGGGACCGGGACGACGCTGGTGGGGTCGTCGCGGATCTCGGACAGGGTCCCGTCGAAGTCGAAGAAGAAACCGCAGGTTTGGCGCCTTTCGGCAGCTATGCGTAGTGCGTCGGTAACGCTCCGCGACTCGATCACTTGCTTACTCTAGGACATCGATCACGATCTGATCACGTGAGATGCACGATCATTCGTGTCCACCAGGTGTAAGGTGTGCGCCTCGGTCAGGTCCGGGGTCTCCCACCTGCCGATGAGCCGCTCCAGCACCGCCGCCGGCACCCGCGCCTGCCGCCGCTCGTTGCGGGCCCGCAGCACCCCCGGCGGCGCCTCCAGCGACACCAGCTCCACCCGGGCGCCGTAGGACGCCGCCAGCCCGATGCAGATCTCCCGGTGCTGGCGTGACACGTTCGTCGCGTTCCACACGAACGCCCGGCCCGCCCGCAGGTGCTCCCGCGAGCGCTCGTACGCCGCCGCGGCCACCGCCCGCTGGTCCCCGGCCGGGCTGACCCCCAGCTCCGCCCGCAGCGCGTCCAGGCTCACCACCGGCAGGTCCGGGCGGTGTCCGGCCAGCCACGTGTCCTTGCCCGCCCCGGGCAGCCCCGACAGCACCGTCACCGTCAGCCGCGTGTCGTCGTACGCCGCATACCGCGGGTCCCGCCCCGGCGTGCGGAAGTACGTGAACCGCGCGTGGTCGGAGGCGAAGGGCCACGGCCCGTCCAGCACCCCCAGCTCGGCGCAGTACTGCCGGAACAGCTCGATGTTCTCCCGCACCGCGTCGGCGTCCGCGCACACCCGGCCCAGGATGTCCGCCGTGGCCAGCAGCGCCAGATCCTCGTTGCAGGCCGTCAGCGACACCCGCAGCACGATCTGCTCCAGGTCCGGCCGCTCCAGCGCCCAGAACGGCACCTGGTGGTGGCGCACCAGCGCCGCCACGTGCTCGCGCCACGCGATCGGCGCGCCCGCCTCCCACAGGATCCGCCGCGCCAGCAGCTCACCGCGGCGCGAATGCCCGTGCGCGGTCACCCGCTCGCCCTCGCGCCGGGTGCAGTCCGGCTTGGCCACGTCGTGCAGCAGCACCGCCGCGAACAGCCGCACCTGCCGCGGGCGCGGCAGCGCCCGCCACTGCGGCAGGTCCGCCAGCGCCTGGGCCGCCATCCGGGTATGGGTCAGCACGTCGCCCTCGGCGTGGTGCACCGGATCCTGCTCGACCCCGGCCAGCCGCCGCAGCCACCCGAACTCCGCCTCGGCCGCCGCCCAGTCCAGCGCCCAGCCGGGGCCCTGCGGGCACAGCCGCTCAAAGGCCCGCATACAGCACCTCCGGGTCGGCCAGCCGGTTGGCGACGATCGGCCGGTCCGCCCAGTGCGAACCCGAGTCCAGCACCGCCGTCAGGAAGCCGTGGCGCACCCACTTGTAGCGCTCCACCACCCGGCCGCCCTCCTCCACCTTCAAGTACAGGCCCTCCATCTCGTCGGCCCGGTCCGACTCGGCCGCCGCCCGCTCCGGGTCGACCCCGGCCTCGGCCGCCGCCCCGGCCAGCGCGTCCCGCCAGCCCGGCGTACGGCACCGCGACGGCCCGACCAGCGCCGTCAGCTGCTCCAGCCGCGTGAACGGCCCCGCCGCGAGCACCGGCACGCTCGTCACCGGCAGGCCCGCCAGCAGCTCCCGTCGGCCCGGGGTGTCCAGGAACGTGCCCGTGGCCGTGTCCAGCACGTCGAACTCGCAGAAGTAGTGCGGCAGCGCGTCGTAGAAGACGGTGTGCTTGGCGTACATCCACTCGCCGTAGCAGACGTAGCGCCCGCCCAGCCGCGGCCACAGCAGCGGCGCGACCGTCGCCGCCCACGACTTGAGCACCGCGAACTGCCGCTCGCGGGGCCCGCCGGTCAGGTAGTGCCCGCGCGACTGCAGGCGCAGCTCGCCCTCGGCGGTGAAGCTGATGCCCGCGTTCGCGCCGTCCAGCTTCTCCTCGACGACCACGTGCCGGCCCCGCAGCTGCGCGAACGGCACCTGCGCCAGGTCCTCGTCGCCGGGCTGCAGGCGCGAGCCGGCCAGGTGCGGCGTACGCGGATACTTCACGATCACGCCGACTGTTGTACCCGCCCGAGGTGCCACCCGGCCAGCGGTTTTACGCCCGGAACCGGTGCCGCGATTAAGGATCGGCGCGCGGGGGTAGGCACGCGCCATGACGGCGACCGGAATCCTCAGCGCAATCCTGATCGGAATCTTCATCGGCACCCTCGGCCGGCTGATCCTGCCCGGCCGCCAGGACATCGGAGTCATCGCCACCGGGTTCGTGGGCATCCTGGCGGCGCTGTCGGGCACCTGGGTGGCCCGCCAGATGGGCTGGGAGAACACGTGGCCCGCCCGGTGGGACTGGGACTGGGTCGGCCTGCACCTCACGTGGAGCTGGGCCGAGCTGCTCACGCAGCTGGTGTGCGCGGTCATCGGCATCGTCATCGCGATGGCGCTGACCCGCACCTTCATCGCCGACGACGGCCCTGTCCGCCGTCGTCGCCGCCGCACCACCACCTGAGCGGCCACGCGAATGGGCCCCCGGAAGTGTTTCGGGGGCCCATTCGCGTGTTCACACGATCGCGCGGAAGTGCTTGACCGCCCGGTTCGCCAGCGGCATCAACGTGCGCGCGTCGAACTGCCGCAGCGTGCCGCAGGTCGGGTCGGGCACGAACTCGGTCTGCCGGCTGCCGCGCCGGCCCGTCAGCCGCCCCAGCGACACCGCCAGCCGCGGTGTCAGCTCCCGCAGCCGCGCCTCGTCCGGGGCCGGGAAGTCACCGGCCGGCGGCGGCTCGCCGCGTACCCGCCATAGCGCCAGCAGGTCACGGACCCGCGCCGGATCGGTGGGGTCGGCGCCGAACACCGCGGCGACGTGCAGCGCCAGCATCGCCTGCCACCAGGCCAGCTCGGACCATTCGGTGACCGCGTCGGCCGCGGTCAGCGCCCCGCTGGCCCGGACCGGGCCGGTGAAGAGGAACCGGTGCCGCAGCTCGGCGTGCGCCACGTAAGCGGTGGTGCCGGGGATACCGGCCGGGTACTTCGCCCGGTGCGCCGTGAGCCAGTCCCTCGCCTGGGCACCCGTCAGTGCGACGGCGGCCCGGGCCAGGTGCCCGGCGAACCCGTCCGGGTCGGCGAAGAAGCCGTGCCACGCCGAGACCGGGACGGCCTCCGGGCGCTCGGGCAGCTCCCGCAGGCGCGGGGACAGGTCGGCGCACATCAGCGCGTCACCTCCCCGGCGGCGAGCCGTGCCAGGGCCCGCCCGGCCACCTCGTCGGGCCGATAGGCGCCGGTCGGCTCGAACGGCGCCGCCAGCACCGAGCGCACCGCGGCGCACAGCTCCACCAGCAGGTCTTCCGTGGCGGCCCACAGCAGCACCGACCAGGTGCCGCCGACGGCGTACGGCGACAGCAGCAGCGCCCGCTGCCGGTCGCCGGGACCGGCGAAGCGGTGGGCCACCTGCGCAGGACCGGGCAGCGGGCTGTCCGACACCGTCTGCGGGCGGGCCGTGAGCCGCTGCGCCAAGGCCGCCAGCTCCGCCTGCGCGACGTCCGGCACCGTGTCGCACAGCCAGCCCGCGCCGCGCAGCAGCGGCAGGTCCCACACCCGCGTGAAGACCCACTCGGAGAAGCTCGCCGCGTGCGGGCTCCACCCATCCGGGCGGAACCCGAACCAGGAGATCAGCACAGGCGGGTCGGCCGACCCGTCCAGCCGAACCGCCAGGCTGTAGCCGCCCTGGTTCTCGTCGAGGAAGGGCAGCAGGCCCGCCGCGACCGGGTCGAACTCCCGCTCCTCCTGCTCCTCGAGGTCCGGCGGCCAGTCGTCGCCGTCGGCGGGCCACCAGTAGGTCGCCGGGCCGCCCAGCTGCTCCGCCGCCAGCACGAGATCGGCGCCGTCGGGCTCCAGCACCGTACGGGCGCAGGCCAGGCGGTACCAGTCGCGCACCGCCCGGGGCAGCGGCCGCCCGTGCGTGACCTCGAACGCCGCGAACGCGGCCCCGGCCGTGGCCGAGCGCTCCGCGGGCGCCTGCGCCAGGGCCAGGGCGGCGGCCAGGTAGTCCATCTCCATCAGCCCGTCCATCACCGATCGTCCACAATGATCAGCGGGACTATACGGGCCGGTGCCGACAGGCGGCGGCGCCGGCTCAGCGGCGCTGCCCGCGCGGCTGCCCCCGCCGGGAGCCCTCGCTCTTCGAGCGCTGCCGCGGCGGCTTGGCCGCCTTCCCCGGACCCGCCTCCGGCGGCTGCCCGGCGAGCGGCGCACCGGGCGGCACGATCCCGAACCACTGGCCGATCGCGAACGTCAGCGCGGTCACATACGCCAGCGCCCACAGCACCGCGGGCACGTCACCGTCGGCCAGGTGCGGGACGGCGCCCAGCGCGGCCACCGGCAGCAGCACCGCCAGCAGCCGCCAGCGGGTCAGGCCGGTCCCGGCACGCCCGCCCAGCGGGACCAGCTTCACGCCCCAGGGACTGCGGGACAGGGCCAGGCTCGCCGGCCACAGCCGCCCCCGGCCGTCGACGTCGATCACGGTGACCCCGGCCCGGCGGCGCACCCGCACCGCGTGCGGCCCGGTCAGGTCGCGCAGCCACGGCTCCCACACGACGCGCTGGTGCAGGCGGCGGCCACGCCGGTCGGTGAGCACGGCCCAGGCGGCGTACCCCCGTGGTGCCGGATCGATGCCGCCGGCGCGGCTGATCCGGCCGGCGGTCCGCATCGCGCGGCCGCGCTCGGCCGGCGGCGCGCCCTGGGCCAGGTGCAGGACGAGTTCGCCCGGTTGGGCCGGGGCGCCGGCCGCGGCGACCCACTGCGCCATCCGGACCAGCCACGACACCACCAGCAGCAGCGCCACCGGGATCAGCAGCGCGCTCGGCCCGACCGTGCCGGACTCGTACAGCGGCAGCGCGGCCACGCTGCACACCGTCAGCGCGGTGACGGACGCGATGACACGCGACGGCGCGGGGACACGGACCACGCCCGCACGGTAGGTCCGCCCGTCAAGCCCTCCGGCAGCACAGGTGTCGCCATTCCGCGGGGTGCCGGCCGCGGGCTCAGCGCCGGGTGGCGGGGATCCAGCGCACCACCAGCCGCCGCCGGGCCAGCACCCCCGCGGCGAGCAGCGGCATCCCGGCCAGCAGCAGCCACAGTGGACGCCCGGCCCAGTACGCCCACGACTCGACCTCGCCGACGCGCTGCACGCTGTAGCCGTTGTCGGCGAGCACGTACGCCTCGATGGTGGTGCTCTGCGCGCGGGCCTCCAGCTCCTGGTAGAGCAGGGTCAGCCGGCCGCGCTGCAGCTGCCCGCCGGCCTGCCAGGTGGCGCCGTGGCAGTGGAAGTCCGCGCGGGGGCCGCTGGTCCAGATGGTGCCGTGGCGGCAGTCGGCGTCGGCGACGGTGACCTCGGTGCGCTGCCCGTACCGGCCGACGTAGTCGGCGGGGGCGAGCTGGCGCATGGCCACCCCGGACACGCCCCAGGACAGGCCCAGTGCGCCCAGGCCGACGACGGTGGCCACGGCGAGGGCGGCCGCCTGCCGCAGCCGGCTCGCGCCGCGCGGGGCGGCGTCGAGCAGTGCGAACCCGAACGCCAGGCCGGGCAGCGCGACGTTGACCATGGTCAGGCCGAAGCCGGCGAGCACGGTCGTGCACACGGCCAGCGCCAGCGAGGCGAGTCCCACGCCTCCTACCAGGACCGCGAGCCCGACGACGGTGCTGGCAACGAGGTCGGTCGAGGACACGTCGTAGTCGCGCCGCGGTGCGGAAGGGCTTGCGGACCGTTCGGTCATCGTCGTCCCCTCCGCAGCGTTAGAAGGCCTCACTTTAGGGGTACGCGTGCGGGTTGGCATCCGGTGAATCACGGGGCGGCCCGCCCGGCCCGACGATCATGGCCGGTCGGTCAGAGCCACTCGACGCCTTGGCCGTGGCCCATCGTGAAGGCGACCGGCCGCCCGTCCACCGCCAGCACGAACCGGCCCGGCGGAACGCCGCCGGGCAGCTGCCGGGCGACCTGTGGCACGACGTGCGCGGCCTCGTTGGACAGCCACACCGTGCCGGGCCGCTGCCGGGCCAGCGCGGCCGTCTGCGCGGCGAAGCGCTCCACTGCGGCGGTGTCCAGGTAGGCCAGCACCGCGGTGTGGAACACCACCAGCGTCGCCCCGGCCGGGACCCGCGCCACGAGCGCGGGCAGGGAATCGTTCAGGTCGCCGCGGACCAGCACCGGCGGGTCCGCGGCGGCGATCGCGGCGGCGGCGTGCAGCCGGGCCACCCGCTCGGTGTGCTCGGGCCAGATCAGGCTCTCCAGCCAGCGCACGTCGCCGGGGGCGGTGACGTCGAGCGGGTTGAGGTCGATGCCGCCGCGCCACACCACCTGCGGCACCGCGGCGGGCACGGGCACGGGTCCGTCCACGGTGCACTCCAGCAGCGGCCCGTCCGCCGGGCCGAACGGCGCGCGCTCGCCGTAGGCGTACCGGTAGCGGTCGGGGTAGAGGCACAGCCCGGCCGAGGCGCCGACCTCCAGCAGGGCCAGCGGCTGGGGCAGCGCGGCCAGCACGGGCAGCAGCGTGGCGCAGCGGCCGGCCTCGTTGGTCTGCGTGCTGCGGGCGAGCATCTGCGCGCTGACCGCGGCCCACTGCCCGGTCACGAACTCGCGAAACGCCGGGTAGTCGGCGACCGGCCCGCCGAGCAGCCGCACCGCGCCGAGCAGCAGATTCGGCTGGCGCTTGGGCAGCGGCAGGGCGCCGAGCAGCGCGAGCAGCTCCGGGTCGGCGGCCACGCCCAGGCACAGCCGCTCGTACGACGGCGAGCGCCCGGCGGCCTCCCGCAGCGCGAACGCGCGGTACGTCTGGGCGAGGGCCTCGTCGTCGCTCGGGATGCCAATCATGATCGGTACGGTAGGACGGCGCCGGTGCAGTACGCACCGTGATCAGCGCGACATGCCGGTTAGGAAGGGCACCTTCTACTACGGAAAACGATAAGAAGGTGCCCTTGCTTTCGTCAGTGGGCCGATACGGCGGCGGTGGACGAGGAGGCGGCGCCGCCGGTGATGGCAGCCATCAGGGCCATGTTCATGGCGTAGATGACCTTGCCGACGGCGGGTCCGCACCATTCGCCCTCGGTGAGCTCCTGGATGCGGTGCCGCATGTCGTCGCGGTTCATCTCGGGGAAGTGGTGGCGGTCCAGCATCAGGGTGTGGATCAGCGACAGGAGGCTGACCGAGTCGCGGTCGGGGGTGGCGATGCGGTCGAGCACCTCGCGCAGGTGGCCGATCAGGCTCCGTTCCAGTGCCCGGTCCGCCTCGGGGTAGCGGGGGCGGTGGAACACGCCCATGACGCGGTGGTCGACCCGTTCCAGCACCCCCTTGGTGACCAGCCCGTCCAGCAGGCGCTGGCGGTGGTGCGGGGAGGCCAGGTGGTAGATCCACCAGTCGGGGGCGTGGCCCTTGTGATCCTCGGCGATCTCGATGAGGGCGGCGTCCTGGGACAGGTCGCCGGTCGGGGTGCGGTCGATCGCCACGACCTCGCCGCGTTGGGTCGCGATCCGGCCCGCGTTGGCCAGGCTCAGCAGGACCGCTCCCTCGATGCCGAAGTCGAGATGGTTGATCGGCACCAGCGGCCTGCCGGTCGTGTCGTCGTAACTGAGCAGGACCAGCTGCTCCGCCAGTGAGAGCTCCATAAGCCCGAGTTTAGGCGCTTTGCCCGCCTCTGCAGGTTGCTACTGCGGGTCGGGGCTGAGCAGCGAGCCCTCGCGCAGCCTGCGTACCCAACGCTGGACCTGGGCCCGCCCGCGCAGCCGCACCACCGCGACGTGCTCCCCGCGGGACTCCAGCAGCCCCGCCACCCGCCGGCCGGGCTGGCCGTGGGTGCGCCACGCCCACCGGATCACGTGCTCGGGATCGGTGAACACGGTGCGCAGCGGCCCCTCGGTGTTGCCGTTCCACAGCTGCTCGCGGCGCCAGCGGCGCAGCACCGTGCGCCGGGTGACCTGCCACATCGTCAGCCGGCGGGGGTGGTCCAGCCACAGCACCGTGTCGGCCCGGCCGCTGAGCAGGTCCCCGAGCTTGTTCGTGTACTGCCACTCGGTCACCCAGCGCGGCTGCTGCGCGAATGCGGCGACCTCGGCGGCGAAGGTGGGCCGCGGCTGCCAGCCGGTCCCGTGGTGCAGCGCGTCCAGCTCCACCCGCGGCAGCTCCAGCACCTCGGCGACGGCCGTGCTCAACGTCGTCTTCCCGGACCCCGACGTCCCCGCCACCAGCACCCGCTGGGGCACCCAGGGCAACGGGTCATAGACGCTCAGCAACGGCACCGCCGTACCCTACCGCGAAGCCCCTCCCCGCCGCGCGCTCCAAGATCCCGACGATCTTGCGCGAACTGTTGTCGATATGCCCGGAACGGGCGTGTCGTACCCACAGTCCGCGCAAGATCGGCGGGGGAGAGCGGGCCAGGGCGGTCAGTAGACCTTGAGGAGGTCTACGACGAAGATGAGGGTGTCGCCGGGTTTGATGACGCCGCCGGCGCCGCGGTTGCCGTAGGCGAGGTGGGGCGGGATCACGAGTTTGCGGCGGCCGCCGACGCGCATGCCGGCCACGCCCTGGTCCCAGCCGGCGATGACGCGACCCGCGCCGAGCTGGAACTGGAACGGGGAGCCGCGGTTCCAGGAGGCGTCGAACTCCTCGCCCTGGAAGGTGACGCCGAGGTAGTGCACGGCGACGGTGCGGCCGGGCGTGGCCTCCTCGCCGTCGCCCACCACCAGGTCGGTGATCTCCAGCTCCGCCGGGGGCGCGCCCTCGGGGAAGTCGATGGTCGGTCTGCTCAAGGTCATGTTCGCCATCCTAAGCACGCCGGGGGGAACGTGGTCAGCGCAGCGCCGCCGTGGAGCCGCGCACCACGAGTTCGGGCCGGAACATGTACTCGCTGTGCGGGGCGGCGTAGCCGCCGATCTCGTCGAGCAGCGCCCGCACCGCCGCCTGGGCCATGGCCCGGACCGGCTGGCGCAGCGTGGTCAGCGGCGGGTCGGTGTACGCCATCAGCAGCGAGTCGTCGAACCCGACCACCGACACGTCGGCGGGCACGGACAGGCCCCGCTCGCGCACGGCCCGGATCGCGCCCAGCGCCATCAGGTCCGATCCGCACAGCACGGCCGTGACGCCCCGTTCGAGCAGCCGCAGCGCGGCGCCGTGGCCGCCCTCGACGCCGAACGGCGCGATCTCGATCAGGTCTTCGAGGTCGCCGTCGTGCAGGCCGGTCATCGCCTGGGCGAACCCGGCCACCTTGCGCCGGGTCGGGGTGAACCGGCGCGGGCCGCAGATCAGCCCGATGCGCCGGTGCCCGAGCGAGGCCAGGTGCGCCACGGCCAGCTCGGCCGCGGCGTGCTCGTCGCACGACACGAACGGCGCCGCGACGCCCGGCAGGTACCCGTTGACCAGCACCAGCGGCACCCCGTCGGTGGTCAGCCGGTGGTAGCGGCCCGGGTCGCCGTCGGCGGCGGCGTGCATGCCGGACATGACGATGATCCCGGCGACGTCGCGCTCGCGCATCATGTCGACGTACTCGTCCTCGCTGACCGTGCCCGGCGTCTGCGTGCACAGCATGGAGGTGTAGCCCTGCTGGGCCAGCGTCGACTCGGCGATCTGCGCGAACGCCGGGAAGATCGGGTTGTCCAGCTCGGGCAGGATCAGCCCGACCAGCCCCGCGCCGGTGCGGTGCAGGTGGCCGGGGCGCTCGTAGCCGAGCACGTCCAGCGCGGTCAGCACCGCCTGGCGGGTGGCCGCCGAGGCCCCCGGCCGGTCGTTGAGCACCCGTGACACGGTGGCCTGGCTGACCTGCGCCTGGGCGGCGATGTCAGCCAGGCGTGCCCGCGTGCCCACTCAGCCCTTCGTCCCGCCGGCGGTCAGGCCGGACACCAGGTGGCGCTGGGCGTACAGGAACACGAGCGCGGCGGGCACCGTCACCAGCACCGCGGCGGCGGTCAGGTACTCCCACTGGGCGTTGAACTGCGGCACGAACTGCTGCATGCCGTAGGCCAGGGTGAACCTGTCGTCGGTCTGGATGAACGCCGACGCGTACGCCACCTCGCCCCACGCGGTCAGGAAGCTGTAGAACGCGGTGACCGCGATGCCGGGCCGGGCCAGCGGCAGGATCACCTTCCAGAACGTGGCGAACGGGCCGGCGCCGTCGATGGAGGCGGCCTCGTCCAGCGACGTGGAGATCGAGTCGAAGTACCCCTTGAGCATCCACGAGCAGAACGGCACCGCGATCGTCAGGTACGCGATGACCAGCGACGCGTGCGTGTTGATCAGCCCGAGCGCGGCCATGATCTGGTAGATCGGCACGATCAGGATGGCCACCGGGAACATCTGCGTCACCAGGAACACCATCAGCAGGTGCCGCCGGCCGGGGAAGTTGAACCGCGACAGGGCGTAACCGGTGGTGGCCGACATCAGGATGCCGATGAGCATCGTGCACGCCGCGATGATGACCGAGTTCAGCATCCAGGTCGGGAAGTTCGTCTGCGTCAGCACGTACTCGTAGTTGGCCAGGGTCGGTTCCTTGACCAGGGACAGCTCGCTGCTCTGCACCCACTGGCCCGGCTTGAAGGAGCTCAGCACCACCCACGCGATCGGGAACACCGCGATCAGCGACGCGCCGATCAGGGTCGCGTGCAGGCCGATGCTGGCCAGGGGGCTGCGGCGGCTGCGGCCGCGGGGGCCGGCGCCGGGCGCCTTCGGGGCCGGGGCGGCCATCGGAGTGACGGTCATGGTCACCACACCTCGCCTTGCTTGCGCAGCGCCCGCCGGTACAGCACCGAGAACACCAGCAGGATGGACAGGATCAGCACGCCGTACGTCGAGGCCAGCGAGTAGTTGCGGATGCCCTCGAACGCGGCCCGGTACGCGCCGGTCACCAGGATCTCGGTGCCGCCGGCGGGCTCACCGCCGGTGACCAGGAAGATGATCGGGAACATGTTGAACGTCCAGATCGTGCCGAGCAGCAGCACGGTCATGCTGACCGGGCGCAGGCCGGGCAGGGTGACGTTGACGAAGCGCTGCCAGGGGGTGGCGCCGTCGATCTCGGCGGCCTCGTACTGCTCGCTGGGGATGGTCTGCATGCCGCCGAGCAGCGTGACCATCATGAACGGCACGCCGACCCAGATGTTGGTGACGACCGCGGTGAGCAGCGCGGTCCTCCAGTCGGCGAACCACTCCGCGCGGTCCAGCCCGACCGCCTCGAACAGGGTGTTGATCACGCCGAACTGCTCGTTGAACATGAACCGCCAGGCGAACGCCGACACGAACGCGGGCACCGCCCACGGCAGGATCAGCAGCACGCGGTAGATCCCGCGCCCGCGCAGCGGCCGGTTGAGCAGCACGGCCAGGCCCAGGCCGATGCCGTAGTGGAACACCACGCAGCTGACCGTCCACAGCAGGGTCACGCCGAACTGCCGCCAGAACTCACCGACCCGGCCGGACAGCAGGTCCACGTAGTTGTCGAACCCGACGACCTCCCAGGCGCTGGGGTTCGGCTTGCACACCTCGCTGCCGGTGATCGACTTGGTGCAGATCTCGGCGAGCTGGTTGGCCTCGGTCAGGTTCGTGAACGACAGCAGGATGCCGCGGCCGAGCGGGTAGAAGATCAGCACCCCGAGCACGATCACGACGGGCGCGACCATCACCCAGGCGTACCAGTGCTTGTCCCAGCTGCGGCGCAGCCGCCCGGGTCGTCGGGTGTCGCGCGGCGGCGGGGGACTGGTCCGGGCCGGCGGCGTGGCGGTGGCTGTGCTCACGGGCGTGCTCCGAGGGGGGATGAGGGGTGCTACGGGAAAGGGGCCGAGGCCGGTCCCGCGCGGGGACCGGCCTCGGGTCGAGGGTCAGGACGCGGCGTAGTCCTTGACGACCTCGGTCTTGTACTTGTTCGCGACCGCGTCGAGCGAGCCCTTCGGGTCCTTGCCCTGGATCAGGACCTCGGTGGCCATGGTGTCGAGCGGGCCGAAGAACTGGCCGCCCTCCGGGATCCACGGACGCGCCACGGCGGAGGCCACGACCGGCTGGAACGCGGCGATGATCGCGTTGTTCTTCACCGAGTCGATCTGGTACGCCGACTGGCGGGTCGGCAGCACGCCCAGCTTGTCGGCCAGGAACGCCTGCGACTGGGCCGAGGACATGAACTTGACGAAGGCGATGGCCGCGGCGGCCTTCTCCTGCGGCATGCCCGACCACAGCACGTAGTTGTGACCGCCGACCGGGGCGCCGGCCTTGGCCGAGCCCGCCGGGACCGCGGCGACGCCGAGGTTCTCGATGCCGCCGAACGCCGGAGCGTTGCGGACGTTGTTGACCTCCCACGGGCCGTTGATGATCATGGCGACCTTCTGCTCCTTGAACAGGGTCATCATGGTGCCGTAGGAGTCGCTGGCCGGCGGCTTGACCGCGGCGCCGGACTTGACCAGGTCGGCGGCGACCTTGATGCCGGCGACGTTGGCCTCGGAGTTCACGACGATCTTCTTGCCCGCGGCGTCGACCAGGTCGCCGCCCTCACCGTAGATGAACGGCAGCAGGAAGTAGCCGCCCGCGTTGATGAACAGGCCGTCCTTCTTGGTCTTGGCCTTGATGGTCGCGGCGGCGGTCTTCACGTCGGCCCAGGTCTTCGGCGCCTCGGTGATGCCGGCGTCGGCGAAGATCTTCTTGTTGTACATCAGGGCGAGCGAGTCGGTGACCTGCGGGACGCCGTAGGTCTTGCCGTCGAACTTGTTCGACGACATCGGGGTCGCGAAGAAGTCCGACTCGTCGGCCAGCAGCTCGCTGCCGTCGAGGTTGTACAGGTAGCCCAGGGAGGCGAACTCCGGCACCCACGCCACCTCGGCGCGCAGGATGTCCGGGGCGCCGGACTTGGCCGCGGCGGCGGTCTTGAACTTGTTCTGCGCCTCGCCGAACGGGACCGACTGGTAGTTGATCTTGACGTTCGGGTAGGTCTTGTTGAAGTCGGCGATGAGCTGCTTGTACGCCGGGCCCTCGTTCGCGGGGTCCGACGTGTCCCACCACGTCAGCTCGGCCGACAGGGCCGCGGGGTCGGTCTTCTGGGGTGCCTCGGTCGCGTCGTTGCCACAGGCCGCAACCGCGAGTGCGATGGCGGCGGAGGCAAGAACGGCGATCCCTCTGGCGGTGCGACGCATTATTCGCTCCTCGGGGGTTGCCTGTCCTGTCAGCGCGGGACGTTAGCAAGAAGTTTCTGGTTCAGAAAGTCTTTGCGACTCTCGCCGCAAGGCCGTTACCAAACGGCGTCCCAAAATCAGCCCAAACCAGGACCAGATGCATGCGTGACCCCGTTCACAGGGCGCTGATCTAATGAAATCAATCGGAAGACCTTGCTAACAGTTTCAAGGACCAGCGCAAACAAGTGTCGGCGGGCCGCCCGCACGTGACACAGTCCACCCATGCGCGATCCCGACCACACCGACCTCGACCAGGCCAGGCACGCCGCTGCCACGGTGCTCGCCGCCCACCTCGACGCCGACTGGAGCGTGCCCGCCGGCCCGCTGGACTGGACCTGCCGCGACACCGCCGCGCACATCGCCCACGACCTGCTCGCCTACGCCGGGCAGGTGGCCGCCGCGCCGGACGACGCCTACCTCCCGTGCGACCTGACGGTCCGGCCCGACGCCACCGTTGCCCAGATCTTGCAGATCATGACCGCATCGGGCGGGCTGCTGTCGGTCGCGCTCGCCGCGGCCGGGCCCGAGCTGCGCGCCTGGCACTGGGGCCCGTGCGACCCCAGCGGCTTCGCCGCCATGGGCATGGCCGAGACCCTCCTGCACACCCACGACATCACCCAGGGCCTCGGCGTCGTCTGGACCATCCCCGCCGACCTCGCCATGCTGGTGCTGCACCGGCTGTTCCCCGACGCCCCCGGCGGCGACCCGCCCGCGGTCCTGCTGTGGTGCACCGGCCGCGGCGAGCTGCCCGGCCACCCCCGCCGCACCGACTGGTCCTGGCGCGCCGCCCGCCCCTGACCACACCCGCCGCACGGGCGGCGATGAACCCCGCCACACACCGTTGAGCGCCCCACCGCGTGCACCTAGGGTCAGGCCATGAGCGTGCAGGACGTCCAGGCGCTGCTGGCCGAGCGCGGCGCCGACACCATCGCCCACCCCGGCGGCACCCTGCACGCCCACCTGACACGCGTGCACGACCGGCTCGCCGGGCACGGCCTGCCCGAGGCCACCGCCCTGGCCGGGCTCGCCCACGCCGCGTACGGCACCGACGGCTTCGCCACCGCGCTGCTCACCCTCGACGAGCGCGACCTGCTGCGCGCCGCCGCCGGCGAGCACGCCGAGCAGATCGTCTACCGCTACGCCGCCACCCTGCGCAAGGCCACCTGGCGGCAGCTCGCCGCGACCGGGCACGTCCACGACCGCTTCACCGGCACCGCCCAGACCCTCACCGCCGCCCAGCTGCGCCCCCTGGTCGACGTCAGCATCGTCAACGAGCTCGACCTGTGCGAGCAGGCCCCCGACGTCGCGGCCCGCTACGGCGACTACTTTCGCGGCCTGTTCGCCTCCTGGGCGCAGCTGGCGTCCCCGCCCGTGCTCGCCGACGCCCGCGCCGTTCTGCGCTTCTGAACGCCCCGCGCGGCGGCACGCCGACCATCGCCGCCGCGGCTGACGTCCACCAGGGTCGAACGCACGTCGGCGCATGGGCGGAGCGGCCTTGGCAGACGCCCCCGGCCTCGGCTCACGGACGGCCGCGGTGCCGGTCCCACTCGTGCGACAGGATCGACATCACCGTCGCGTCCACCCACCCGTCGCCGTCGCGTTTCACGTCCCGCAGCACACCCTCGGCCACGAACCCCACCTTCTCGTACACCCGGCGCGCCCGCGGGTTGAACGCGAACACCTCCAGCTCGATGCGGTGCAGGCCCAGCTGCTCGAACCCGTACCCGACGAACATCCGGATCGCCTCGGTGCCCAGCCCCCGGTCCCGGCCCGCCGGGCCGATCAGCACCCGGAAGTTGCAGCTGCCGTTCGCGGCGCTCCACTCGTTGAACACGACCTCGCCCACGCACACGTCCGCGGCCCGGTCCACCACCGCCAGGTCCAGCCGGTCCGGCTGCGCGTTGCGGGTGCCGTACCAGCGCCGCAGGATCTTCTCCTGATCGGCCTCGTCGTCGGGCGTGCTGCCGGTCAGCCGGATCACCTCCGGGTCGCGCAGCGCCACCCGGATCCCGTCCAGGTCGGCGTCGACGAACGGACGCAACACCACCTTTTCACCGGTCAGCGTCGGTTTGACGGAAAAGTCCACGGCTTGTTCCCCGATCATCCCGCGATGATGGCGACCCGGACGCCCCGGCGCAAACACAAATCCGTCACCACACCCCACGGCACGAACCACCCCAAGGCGACCACCCGCCGCCCCGATGAGGCATGCTGGACACGAACATTGCGACTGGCGGCACGAGGATGGGAACGACCATCGGGGAGCAGGCCGCGGAAGCCGACCGCCTGGGCGACCGCGATGAGGAGCCGCATGTCCGCGCCCACCACCACCGCCCGGCTGCTGCCCGGCAAGCCCGTCGCCGAAGCCGTCCTCGCCGACGTCGCCACCCGCGCCACCGCCCTGCGCGAGCGCGGCATCACCCCCGCCCTGGCCACCCTGCTCGTCGGTGACGACGACGCCAGCGCCGGCTACATCCGCATCAAGCAGCAGCAGGCCGCCGACCTCGGCTTCGTCTCACCCCACGAGCACCTGCCCGCCGGCGCCACCCAGGCCGACGTCGAAGCCGTCATCAAGGCCTGGAGCGACGACCCCGCCGTACACGGCATGCTC